>CBIGPF010000058.1:0-31331 GCA_966191535.1 uncultured Pseudomonas sp.
GGTGCATCGTCGACGATGCCCACGGTCAGCGTTCCATTGGCCGGGGTGCCGTTGCCGTCGGTGATGGTGTAGGGAACATTGAAGGTCAGGGTGTCTTCGGAGCCCTTCACCGGGTGGTCGACCGGCTGCAGCAGAGTGACCTCGAAGGTGCCGCTGTTGATATTGGTGAGGGTCACGGTGAAGACCGGCGTGCCGTTTGCGCTGCCGGTGAGTACGTGACCGTCGGGGCTGACGCTGTAGGTGATGGCGACGCCACCGGAGGTCAGGCTGGGCAGCCCCACGGTGCCCCAGGTGAAGCTGCCGACGCCATCGCTACCGAAGTCATAGCCCAGGCTGCCGGAGAAGGTCGCGCTTTCGCCCGGACCATCGGGAATACCGCCGGACAGGCCGGCCTCGAACACACCGGCGACGCCGGGGCCGTTGGGGCCGGCGGTCGGCTGGCCATCGGGCGGCAGCACTTCCGGCGGAGGCGTCACCGCCTCGGCACGCGGTTGAGGAACGCCGTCGAACTCACGCAGGGGCAGCGGCCCGGAGCCGATAGGACCGGTGGGGAAGCCGATGTTCGGATCGATATGGCCGCCGACCTCGGTCAGCAGCACGAAGGAGTGCCCGCCACCGGGCTTGCCGTTGGCGGCGGCGCCAGCGGCGCTCGGGCCGGCAGCGGTTGCCTCGGCTTGCTGGGTCGGGTCCGCGCCTGCGGCGATGGCGGCCTGCAGGGCCTTGACGTCGGTGACGTCCTGTTTGGTCGGCGTCGCCGGCTGCTGCTGGGCAACTGCCTGGTCGCCCTGGTCCGACTGGTGCGCAGCGGAGAGCATCTGCGAGGTCAGCGGCAGGGAGCTGTCACGCCCCAGCGTGATCTCGCCACCTCCTGCAACTTTCAGCGCGACCGCGCCATTGGCGCCGGTGACCAGTTGCTCACCGACAAACACCTTGTCTCCCTGTTCCAAAGGACGACGCGATCCATCGGCGGCTACCGCAAACACTTCGCCGATTACCTTGCTGACGACACCCATCAAAGTAGCCATGAGTCCTTCCTCCGCTGCACATCCCGCGGTCGGTTCCACCGACGCGCGATTGTCCGAAACAGGCCAAGGCACGCTTGTATCCGGATGCTGCGAAGAAAGTTGCGAAGGGAGCAAAGAGGACTGATAGCGCTTGTGCATCAAAAAGCCAGCGACAAATTTCTGTCATGCTGGCCACGCGTTTCTTGTCCTTCTGCGGTGGTCCCCGCCCTAACTGCTACAAACCGTACCTGGCTTCGTTTGCAAGCGCCTTATCCGGCCCATACCCAGGAAATACGAGGGCTTGCACGCTCAAACAATGTGCTGCTTTTCACAGGGCTCATAAGATTTTTTCCGAATAACCCTTGTGAAAAATTCTTCTGAGGTTTTCGAAAAGTTGTTCTTAGCTCTGATGTTACAGGCGTGAAACGCTTGATAAGAGAAAAAAGCCAATAAATTGGCGACCAAGAGCATCGAAGTACAAGAACACCAGGAGCACAACCATGCGCAGTCGTAACGCGGCACTATGGAGCGGTGTATTTTTGGCGGTGTCGGGGACTCATGGGCAAGCCATGACGCTGACCGAAGCTATACAAAGCACGCTGCAGTACCACCCGGAAATCAGCCAGAGCGTGAACAGTCGCCTCACTGCAGATGAGGAACTGAAGTTCGCCAGGGGCGGCTACCTGCCAACCGTCGATCTCGTGGCCGGTTACGGCCGAGAGAACACCGACAGCCCCACGACTCGCGCGCAGGGCAATCACAACGACGAAACCCTGACCCGTGGCGACGCGGAAATCCGTCTGCGGCAGATGCTGTTCGACGGTTTCGGCACGCCCAACGAGGTCAAGCGAAACGAGTCCAACGTCAACGCCAAGGCCTTCCGAATCCTCGGCACCTCGGAAACCGCCGCCCTGCGCACCGTCGAGGTCTACCTCGAAGTGCTCAAGCGACGCGAGATGGTGACCCTGGCGAAGAACAACCTGCAGGCTCACGAACGGATCGGCGACCAGATCCGCCTGCGCAGCGAGCGCGGCGTCGGCAGCACCGCCGACAACGACCAGGCCATCGCCCGTCTGGCCCTGGCGCAGAACAACCTCTATACGGAAGAAGTGAACCTGGCCGATGCCGAGGCGAACTTCTACAGCGCCACCGGCCGCATGCCGGACCAGCTGGAAGCGCCTTCCACCGTCAAGGCGGACGTGCCGCCCGACCTGCTCGCGGCACGCCAGGGCATGCTCACCGACAACCCGCTGCTGAAATCGGCACAAGCCGACGTCAACGCCGCTGAAGCCCAGTACGAAGCCGCCAAGGCGCCCTTCTACCCGCGCTTCGACGCCGAGCTGGCCAAGGCCGCGAACAACAACGTCGACGGCGACGAAGGCCACTACAACAGCTGGGAAGCCCAGGTGGTGATGCGCTACAACCTGTTCAACGGGATGCGCGACAAGGCCCACCTGAACGCCACCTCGCACCAGATCAACGAGGCTCAGGACATCCGCAACAACGCGCTGCGGTTGCTCAACGAGAACCTCTCGCTGGCCTGGGATGCGATGGAAAACTCCAAGAAGCAGACCCAACCCGCCCGCGAATACGCCGACTACACCCGCAAGGTGCGTGAGGCGTACCAGCAGCAGTTCACCCTCGGCCAGCGCACCCTGCTCGACCTCCTGGACAGCGAGAACGAACTGTTCACCGCCAACCGCCGCTACACCGAGGTCCGCTACACCGAGGAATACTCGATGTACCGCGTACTCGGCAGCATGGGCGCCCTGCTGCGCTCGCAGCATGTCGTCGCGCCGCACGAGGCCGTGGCCCTGTCGGATGTAAAGAACGAGGCACGCCTGCCTGACCTGAAATAAGAAAATCGCACGCGCTCGTCACAGTGCCCCGCGCCACCTGGCGTCGGGGCGACGGCCGTGAAGCGATACGACGGGGCACGGAGAATCCGCAACGGCGCCTGCCGGCGAGCACCTGCAAGTGTTCGCCGGAGCTGCCGATGCGGGTCGGCACGGCCCGGGAGGAAGTAGCGTGACCATGATCATCCAGGAGCGCGGCACACCCGCGCCGGGCGATCCGCGCCTGAGCCATGACGATCCCCTGCTCGACGGACTGCTGATCCTGTGCCGGTTGCATGGCTGCGCGGTGAGCCGCAACAGCCTGTCCGCCGGCCTGCCGCTGCGCGAGCAACGACTTTCCGCCGCCCTGCTGCCCCGCGCCGCCGCCCGTGCCGGCCTGCAAGGACGCCTGCTGCGCCGCGAGCTGCGCAGCATCTCCAGCCTGAACCTGCCGGTCCTGCTGTTGCTCAACGACGGCCGCAGCGCCGTGCTGCGGCAATGGCGCGACGACGGTCAGGCGCTGATCCTGCCGTGCGAGACCGATGGCGGCGAACAGGCGGTCAGCGCCGACGAGCTGGCGGCGCAATACAGCGGCCAGGCCCTCTTCGCCCGCCCGCGCCACGAACTGGAAGCCGCACGCAAGCCGCTGGTGCCGCGCGTGGAGGCCTGGTTCCGCGACACCCTGCGACTCTCGCGCTGGCTCTATACCGACGCCCTGGTCGCCAGCCTGCTGATCAACCTGCTGGGCATGCTGGTGCCGCTGTTCGTCATGCAGACCTACGACCGCGTGGTGCCCAACCAGGCGCTCTCGACTCTCTGGGTGCTCGCCGCCGGCCTGTTGATCGGCACGCTGTTCGAGCTGCTGCTGCGGGTGCTGCGCTCCAACCTGCTGGACATGGCCGGCAAGAAGACCGATGTGGTGCTCTCCGCCACCCTGTTCGAACGCATCACCGGCATGTCGCTCAAGGCCAAGCCCGAGACTGTCGGCGGTTTCGCCCAGAGCATCCATGACTTCCAGGGCCTACGCGAATTCCTCACCGCGCTGACGCTGACCAGCCTGATCGACCTGCCTTTCTCGCTGCTGATGATCCTGGTCATCGGCCTGCTCGGCGGCTGGCTGGTGGCCGTGCCGCTGCTGGCCTTCCCCATCACCATCATCTTCGCCCTCATCATTCAGAGCCGCCTGCGCGACACCGTGCAGAAAAGCCTGACCCTGGGGGCTGAACGCCAGGCCCTGCTGATCGAGACCCTCGGTGGCCTGGAAACCCTCAAGGCCTGCGGCGCCGAAAGTGAACGCCAGTACCGCTGGGAGTCCACCCACGGCGCCCTGGCGCGGCTGGACAACCACGCACGCTTCCTCTCCGCACTGGCCACCAACGGCACCCTGTTCCTCCAGCAGTTCGCCGGCCTGGCAATGATCTGCGCCGGGGTCTACAGCATCCTCGACGGCAACCTCAGCGTCGGCGCGCTGGTCGCCAGCTACATGCTCAACAGCCGCGTGCTCGCCCCGCTGGGGCAGATCGCCGGGCTGATCACCCGCTACCAGCAGGCGCGCCTGACCATGAAGAGCACCGACGCGCTGATGGAGCTGCCGCAGGAACGCCAGGCGCGCCAGCGTCCGCTGGAGCGCACCCAATTGCACGGCGCGCTGGAAGTCCGCCAACTGAGCTTCAGCTACCCGGACCAGACCACCCCGGCGCTGAACAACGTCAGTCTGCGCCTGGCGCCCGGCGAGAAGATCGGCATCATCGGCAAGAGCGGCTCGGGCAAGAGCACCTTCGGCCGATTGCTGATGGGCTTCTATCACCCGGACGAAGGGCAGATCCTGCTGGACGGCCTGGACCTGCGCCAGCTCGATGTCTCCGACCTGCGCCAGCAGATCGGCTACGTCGCCCATGACCTGCCGCTGCTGGCCGGTAGCCTGCGCGACAATCTGACCCTCGGCGCACGCTACGTCAGCGATGCGCGGATGCTCGAAGTGGCCGAGCTGACCGGCGTCAGCGAACTGGCCCGGCAACACCCGGCCGGCTTCGACCGCCCGGTGGGCGAGCGCGGCCAGCTGCTTTCCGGCGGCCAGCGCCAGGCAGTACTGATGGCCCGCGCGATGTTGCTCGATCCACCGATCCTGCTGCTGGACGAACCCACCAGCGCCATGGACAACAGCAGCGAGGAGATCCTCCGCAAGCGCCTGCACGAGGCCTGCCGCGACAAGACCCTGCTGCTGGTCACCCACCGTACCTCGATGCTCAGCCTGGTCGACCGCCTGCTGGTGCTGGACAGCGGTCGCATCGTCGCCGACGGCCCGAAAGACGCGGTCATCGAAGCATTGCGCAAGGGCCACGTCGGCCCGGCAGCGGGGTAATGGCCATGCACTTCTCGCAATCGATCCGCGATTACCTGGGCGGCAACGGCGCCCGCGACACCGAGTTCATGCCCGAAGTACAGGGCACCCTGCTGGAGGACTCCCCAAACGCCACCCGCATCACCCTCTGGGCGGCGCTCGGGCTGCTGGTGGCGGCCATCACCTGGGCCTACTTCGCCGACATCGAGGAAGTGACCAAGGGCGAAGGCAAGGCCATCCCCTCCTCCAAGGTGCAGACCATCCAGAACCTGGAGGGTGGCATCGTCTCGGAAATCTTCGTCCGCGAAGGCCAGGTGGTCAGCAAGGGCCAGCCGCTGCTGCGCCTGGATGACACCCGCTTTACCTCCAACAAGGGCGAGACCGAAGCCGACCGCAACTCCCTCGAAGCCCGTGTCGAGCGCCTGAGCGCCGAAGCCGAAGGGCGCGAACCGGTATTCACCGACGACCTGAAGAAAGCCGCGCCGCAAGTAGTGGAAGACCAACTGGCGCTCTACCAGACCCGCATGCAGCGGCAGAACAGCGAACTGAACATCCTCCAGGAGCAGCTGCGGCAGAAGGGCCAGGAATTGCAGGAGTTCCGCGCCAAGACCCAGCAATACCGCTCGAGCCTCGGGCTGGTCCAGCAGGAAATCAACATGTCCGAGCCGCTGGTGAAGGCCGGCGCGGTGTCCCCTGTGGAGCTGTTGCGTCTGCGCCGCAGCGCGGTGGAAATCAGCGGCGACCTGAATGCCACCAACCTCGCCATTCCCCGCGCCGAGGCCGCGGTGAACGAGATCCAGCGCAAGGTGGAGGAGTCGAAACTGGGCTTTCGCAGCGATGCGCTGAAGGAGCTCAATGACGTCCGCACCGACCTCAACAAGCTCACCGCCACCAGCCGTGCCATCGACGACAAGGTCAACCGCACCCTGGTGGTTTCGCCGATGCGCGGCATCGTCAAGCAGCTCAAGGTCAACACCATCGGCGGCGTGGTCCAGCCAGGCAACGACATGGTGGAAATCGTCCCGCTGGAGGACAACCTGCTGGTGGAAGCGCGCGTGCGCCCGCAGGACATCGCCTTCCTCCACCCCGGGCAGAGCGCCACGGTGAAGTTCACCGCCTACGACTACACCATCTACGGCGGGCTCAAGGCCAAGCTGGAGATGATCAGCGCCGACACCATCACCGACGACAAGGGCAACAGCTTCTACATGATCCAGGTGCGCACCGACAAGAACCACCTGGGCACCGACGCCAAGCCCCTGCTGATCATCCCCGGCATGGTGGCGACGGTGGACATCATCACCGGCGAGAAGAGCGTGCTGGACTACATCCTCAAGCCGGTGCTCAAGGCGCGGTGGGAAGCGTTGCGGGAGCGTTGAGTTGTTCGTCGGGCTTCATGGCGGGAGCTTTCCCCAGCCCTCTCCCTTCGGGGAGAGGGGCTCTTCAGCTCTTGAGCCCTCTGCACACTCACTCTACCTCCCCCCGCCAATGCGCCCCCGGCCCCTCCTCCGCCAACCGATCCCCCGGATTGCGCAGCGGGCAGGCCTCCATCGACAGGCAACCGCAGCCGATGCAGCCATCGAGCTGATCGCGCAGCAACAGCAATTTCTCGATCCGCTCGTTCAGGTCCTCCCGCCAACGTGCCGACAGACGTGCCCAGTCCGCCGCCGTCGGGTTGTGCCCGGTCGGTAGCGAACCCAGCGCCTCGGCGATCTCGCCCAGGGGAATACCCACGCGTTGCGCAACCTTGATCACCGCTACCCGGCGCAGCGTGTCACGGGCATAGCGGCGCTGGTTGCCGGCGTTGCGCGAGCTGCTGATCAGGCCCTTGGCCTCATCGAAGTGCAGCGCGGAAACCGCAACGCCAGCGCGTGTGGCCAACTCGCCAACGCTCAGCTCGCGGTGCATGGAACAGGAGGAAGATTTCTTCATGGGCTATTGACCTCAACTTAAGTTGAGGTTTTACCCTCGCCAGGCATTCGCTTCAAGTCAGGGAGCCAAGGAACATGACCCAAACCGCCCCGATCACTGCCCATGCCTGCGTGGACAACCCGCATTTCGTGCTGCAGATCGAGATCGACGTGACGCCCCAGCAGCGCCCGCACATCGCCGCACGCCTGGGCGATTACCTCTCACACCTGCAGGAGCTGTTCTACCTGCGCCCCGGCTACCTCGCCAGCGAGCTGCATGCCGAAGGCGAGCCGCAGCGCCTGATCGGCCGGCTGCACTGGCGCCACAAGGAAGACTGGGAAGCCGCCTGGGACTGCCGCCACACGGCCAGCGACCTGTTCGCCGACAGCCTGCTCAGGCTTGGTGCGCGGAGCATTCGCTTCGGTAGCGGCGAGACGGCCTGACACGGATTCCCCTGCAGGAGCGCCCCAAGGGCGCGATCGCGGGCATGGCCCGCTCCTACAGGGGAGCAGCGTAATCAACCCGCCGGCAGGCTCATATGCAGCAACGGGAAGGGCCGGCCTTCGCCATCAAGGGGCGAACGTCCGGTCTGGACGAAGCCATAGTGCAGATAGAACCCCACCGCCTGAGGATTCTGTTCATTGACGTCGACACTCAGCGTCCCGCGCTGCTCGCGGGCGAAATCCAGCAGCGCGCGGCCAAGGCCACGCCCCCGGCAGTCCGGATCGATGAAGAGCATTTCCACATGGCTGTCGTTGAGCCCGATGAAACCCAGCGGGCGGTCAGCATCGTCCACCGCCACCCAGACCTCGACGGCGGGCAGATAGAGGTCGCGAACCTGAGGCAACAGGTCGTCGATGTCCGACGCCTGGAGGAAATGGTGGGTCGCGCGCACGGCGCCCAGCCAGATATCGAGCAGCCGCGGGTTGTCCGCAGCGATGCGTTGGCGAATAAGCATGAATGCATCCTGATTCAGCAGATTACAAAGGGATAGCACGCCACCCGACGTGACGGCCGTTGGAGCGTCGGCAGCATGAATGCCCGCTTCGCGATTCAACGCCTGGGCGGAGCACGGCAGAGGCAGCCGGAAAGTGAGGGAAGACGATCCTACCCAGCCCTTCCCGGCGGGTAAAGCCTCACTCTACCCGCCAGCGCCAGTCGGTCTCCGTGCATTCCAGCCGTGCGTCCAGGTCCAGCCGACCGAGAAACGTATCGTCATGGGACACCACCAGCAGCGCCCCCCGGTACTGTCGCAGCACGTGCTCCAGTGCCTCGCGGGACGGCAGGTCGAGGTGATTGTCCGGCTCGTCCAGGAGCAGCAGCTGGGCCGGATGCTCGGCGTAGAGCTCGCAGGCCAGTGCCGCCTTCAGCCGCTCGCCACCGCTGAGCAGCGCGCTCGGCAGTTCGACCCGTGCCGCTGGCAAGCCCAGCTGCGCCAGACGCGTGCGCAGCACCGATGGGTCTGCCGGGCGATTGCGCCCCTGCAGCAGCTCCAGCACCGAGCGATCGGGCAGCAACGCGGCGAGGTGCTGATCCAGATAGGCACTGCGCACCTTGACCTCACACACCCCGCCCATCGGGCTCAGCACACCTGCGATCACCTTGAGCAGCGTCGACTTGCCACATCCGTTGCGTCCGGTGACCGCCACGCGGCGCGGGCCGGTCAGTTGCAGGTCGAGTGGCGCGGCATTGCCGAACGGCAGGCGCACTGCCTCCAGCAGCAACACGCCACGGGACTCGGGCAGTTCGCAGTCGGGCGCGTTCAGCAGCACCGCGATGTCTTCGCGCAACTGCCCGAAAGCCTCGTGCACCTCTCGCGCCAGTTGTTCGCGGCGCTCGCCGTGCTGCGTGGCCAGACGGGCGATGCTGGTCTGACTGCGCTCCTTCTGCCGGTCGACGAGGATCTTCGCCTGATTGGCTTCCTTCGCCTCCTTGCGCCCCTTCGCCTGCCGGTGTTCCTGGCGCTCCCTCTGCTCCTGCATGGCGTGCTGCTGACGATCGCGTTCCAGCTTGCGCCGCTGCAACTCGCGGCGGGTGTTGTCCTGCTCCTGCTGGCGCAGCTCGCGGTAGAAGGCATAGTCGCCGCAATAGCTACGCAGGCCGGCCGACGACAGCTCGACGATCCGCTGCATGTCGTCCAGCAGCAGAGGGTCATGGCTGATCAGGATCAGCCCGCCGCGCCAGCGCTGCAGTTGTTCGCGCAGGGCCTCGCGGCCGGCGCGGTCGAGGTGGTTGCTCGGTTCATCGAGGATCAGCCAGTCCGCCTCGCTGAGCCACGCACCGAGCAACGCCACCCGCGTGCATTCACCACCACTCAAGCGCGACGCAGGCGTGTCCGGCAGCAGGTGGGCCAACCCGGCGGCAGCCAGCTCGGCTTCCAGGCGCGCGCGAATATCCCAGTGACCGTCGAGGCACTCGAAGTCGGCGGGGTCGACACCACCGGCTTCGACACGCGCCAGCGCATCCAGCAACGGTTGTACGCCAGCCAGTTCGGCAACGCTGCGAAACGCCTGCGGTTCGATACGCTGCGGCAGGTAATACACCGGCCCTGACGCCAGGCAGCGGCCAGCGCTGGCCGCCAGCTCACCGGCGATGATCCGCGCCAGCACGGATTTGCCCGCGCCATTGCGCCCGACCAGCGCAGTGCGGCGGTCGTCGAAGGTTTCGTTGAGATCGCTCAGCAACGGCTCGCCGCTGGGCAATTGGAAAGAGACGCCTTGCAGCGCCAGGGTGAACGGGCTCGTCATGCGCATTACCAGATTGATGCCGAAAATCCCCCGGGAACGGGCCAGGGAGGGAAACGGGCCGTGAAACCACGGCGGCATCAATTGCGCATCGGACGAACACCTCGCGAGGGGAAATGAAGGGCGCAGTATAACGGCAGTCACGAGGCAGACGCGGCCGCTGGGCAGAAATCAGCGCGCAGAAAACCTTTCCAGGCGCCCTCGCGAGCGGCGACACTGCCCTCCCCGCCCGCGCGCGGCAGTCAAGAACACCGTACAAGGACGTCCACCCATGCGCCGCTCCACCTCCGTCGCCGAACTGTTCCGCGAAGAGCCCATCCAGTGGGGCCTGCGTGGCGACCCGTACCTGTGGCGGGAAATGGCCGAGCGGCTCGTCGACACGCCGTGGCCTGCCGGCGAGGTGGAGCTGACCCAACGGCTCACGGCGCTTTTCGAGCAGCTTGCCGGCATCTCCCTGGATGATCCCAAACCCGTGCACCTGCCGCGCCATGCCCACGGCGGCATGTCCAGCGGCATGGTCAGCAGCGAATTCTGGCGCGAGCGGGCTATTCCGTTGCTGGTGGAGCGCTACCGGGCGATGTCCCGGCAGACGTAGATATTCACAGGACACACCCGGCGCAGGATGGTGTGGGGCGTAGCGATACCCATCAATTCCGCGCGCGAATAGAAATGTTGGCAGCAAGGCCTGCGCCGGCCCTGCCGGCGGCTCACGCGCATGGCACGCTCCTGCAGGGTGCAGGACGGCAGGACGGTGCCACGCACGCGACAGCGGACAAGGTCCGCCATCGACTATGCGCTGCGCGGCCCGTGGTTGCGCAGGAAGGTTTCCTCGCCCATTGCAGCGATCTGCCCCTCGATCAGTGCATCAAACGGGCGCAGCAGGTCGGCATGGGACTGCGGCGCATCCAGCGCATCGAGGGCATGCACCACTGCCTCGATGGTCGACAGCGTGCCTTCGGCCGGCGCCTTGCGCAGGCGATAGCGCGAGGTCAGTCCGTCAGGGAGAACGACACGCGGCAGCGCCGCCAGGTTCGGATTCAGGTGCAGCAGCTTGCGCGCCTTGCGCCAGGTGCCGTCGGGCACGACCAGCAGGCGCGGTTTATCCACAGGCTGGATGGCCAGCTCGGCCAGTGCCACGGCGGATTCGCCGGGGAACAGCAGCCAGGCGTCCCAGGCGGACAGGTCAAGGTCGCTGAAATCCTCGCCAACCCGCAACGCGGCGTTGGCCAGGCCAAGTGCCGCCAGGCGCGCGGTGTTCAGCGCATGCCCCACTTCGCTCGGGTGCTGCAGCAGGAGCACCCGGGTGCGGTTCTCCAGTCGCGGAATCAGTGCGCACAGGCAGTGGTTCAGTGGGCGCTCGCAGCGCGGGCAACGGGCACGGCTCATGACTGGCTCGGCTGGGTACGCAGCAGGTCGCGGAAGTTCTGGATCAGCGGCTCCCGGGAACGGCCACGGCGCAGGATCAGCGAGAACGGCGCCTGGTAGCCGAAGGTCGCCGGCAGCAGCGCGCGCAGGCGGCCTTGCTCCACCCAGGGATGGGCGTAGTGCTCGGGCAGGTAGCCGATGTAGCCGCCGGAGAGGATCAGGATCAACTGCGCCTCCATACTCTCCACGGTGCCGGCGCTGTGCTTGAAGCCGTGCCGCGCCAGTTCCGCCTGGCTCCAGTAGCCACGGCCGACCATGCGCTGCTGGGTGATCAGCTCGGCGGGAATACGCCGGCCGTCGAACAGCGGATGGCGGTCGCTGCAGTACAGCCAGTGCTGCTCTCTATAAAGAGGCTGGTAGACCAGGCCGTTCATCCGGCTGAAGAAGGAGCCGATGGCCAGGTCCAGGCGATTGTCCAGCACCGCCAGCTGCAGCTCGTAGGGGCTCTGCACCTGCAGGTGCAGGTGCACCGCCGGGTGCAGGCTGCTGAAGGAGCCGATCACATCGGCCAGCGGCAGCGCCGGGTCGCTCACGGTGGAGTCCAGCACGCCGAGGTTCAGGGTGCCGCGCAGTTCGCCCTTGAGGGTCGCCGCGTAGCGTTCGAAACCTTCCAGCTCACCGAGAATCCGCAGGGTTTCCTGGTGGAACAGCTCGCCCTTGCTGGTCAGCCCGAAGCCGCCACGACCGCGGTGGCAGAGCACGATGCCCAGTTGGTTTTCCAGTTGGCTCATGTAGGTACTGATCGCCGAGGTCGACAGGTTCAGCTCCTGCTGGGCGGCAGCGAAGCCCTGGCTGCGCACCACGCAGGCGAAAATCCGCAGCAGTTTGACGTCGGGCAGTGCGCTCGCGCTCATGATGACTCCGCAAAACCGCGGCCGGGCCGCTCTAGTTCAGTACTTTCTGTACCTGAAAAACGGATGATAGCAAGCCACCTATCTATTCAGGAACCGCAGGCCACAAGCCCGGCCGGCCGTCTGCTGCGGCAAGGTGGCGCAGTCTAGCGGCCCTCATTAGTTTAGAAAACTCTGAAGTGATTATTTGTAGCCAGCGATTTTTTCCACTACCGCCCGTGACGAGAATCGACCCTCAGTATTCAACAAGCCTGTTTCCACGAAGACAGCGATCAGCCTGAGGCCCTCCCCATGGACAAGAAACTTCACCAGCCCCTGGGCGGTAACGAAATGCCGCGTTTCGGCGGCATCGCCACCATGATGCGCCTGCCGCATATCCAGTCCCCCGAAGAGCTCAACGAGCTCGACGCCGCCTTCGTCGGCGTGCCCCTGGACATCGGTACTTCCCTGCGCTCCGGCACTCGTTTCGGGCCGCGCGAAATCCGCGCCGAGTCGGTCATGATCCGTCCGTACAACATGGCTACCGGCGCCGCGCCGTTCGATTCGCTGAACATCGCCGACATCGGTGACGTGGCGATCAACACCTTCAACCTGATGGAGGCGGTGCGCATCATCGAGGAGGCTTACGACAAGATCCTCGACCACGGCATCCTCCCGCTGACCCTGGGCGGCGACCACACCATCACCCTGCCGATCCTGCGTGCCATCCACAAGAAGCACGGCAAGGTCGGCCTGGTTCACATCGACGCCCACGCCGACGTGAACGACCACATGTTCGGCGAGAAGATCGCCCACGGCACCACCTTCCGCCGCGCGGTGGAAGAAGGCCTGCTGGACTGCGACCGCGTGGTGCAGATCGGCCTGCGTGCGCAGGGCTACACCGCCGAAGACTTCAACTGGAGCCGCAAGCAGGGCTTCCGCGTCGTGCAGGCCGAAGAGTGCTGGCACAAGTCGCTGGAACCGCTGATGGCCGAAGTGCGCGAGAAAGTCGGCGGTGGCCCGGTCTACCTGTCCTTCGACATCGACGGTATCGACCCGGCCTGGGCGCCCGGTACCGGCACCCCGGAGATCGGTGGCCTGACCACCATCCAGGCCATCGAGATCGTCCGCGGCTGCCAGGGCCTGGACATCATCGGCTGCGACCTGGTCGAGGTCTCCCCGCCTTACGACACCACCGGCAACACCTCGTTGCTCGGCGCCAACCTGCTGTACGAAATGCTCTGCATCCTCCCGGGCGTAGAGCGCCGCTGAGCGCACGAGTACACACATGAATAACGATGCCTGCGTAGCACAGGTGCTGGAGGCTGCCCGCGTTCTCGTGGCAGCCTTCGCGCGCACCGACACCGAAGCCTACTTCGCTGCCTTCAGCGAAGACGCCAGCTTCATCTTCCACACCTGGCCGCAGCCGCTGCTTTCGCGCGCGGCGTACCGCGAGGTATGGGAAGGCTGGCTGCGTGACGATGGTTTCGAGGTCCTTGACTGCCTTTCGAGCAACACCTTTGTGAGCCTTCAGGGCGAAGACGTGGCCGTGTTCTGCCACGACGTCGCCACACGGCTGCGCATCCAGGGAGAGGAAAGCCTGAACCACGAACGGGAGACCATCATCTTCCGCCGTGATCCGAAACAGGGCCGCTGGCTGGCCACACACGAGCACCTGTCACCGTCACCGACGCCATAAAGACAGGGCTCCCCGGGAGGAAGTCATGGATAACAAGAACAACGCACACGCAATTACAACGATCGAGACATTCGGGGTCGAGCAGATCCCGGATAGCGAACGCAACGCCACGCCCACCGACCTGTTCCGCATGATCTTCGGTGGTGCCAACACCTTCGCCACCGCCGTGCTCGGCAGCTTTCCGGTTCTGTTCGGGCTGTCGTTCCAGGCCGGCGTCTGGGCCATCGTCCTCGGCGTACTGGTCGGCTCGCTGATCCTCGCACCGATGGGCCTGTTCGGCCCGCTCAACGGCACCAACAACGCAGTTTCCTCGGGCGCCCACTTCGGCGTGCACGGGCGGATCGTCGGTTCGTTCCTGTCGCTGCTTACCGCCGTCGCCTTCTTCTCCCTCTCCGTCTGGAGCTCGGGCGATGCGCTTATCGGTGGCGCCAAGCGCCTGTTCGACCTGCCGGAAACCGACCTGACCCTGGGCCTGGCCTACGGCCTGTTCGCCGTGCTGGTGCTGATCGTCTGTATCTACGGCTTCCGCTTCATGCTGATGGTCAACAAGATCGCCGTGTGGGCCGCGAGCCTGCTGTTCCTCCTCGGCCTCTTCGCTTTCGCAGGTCCGTTCGACGCCAGCTACGCCGGCACCGTGCAGATGGGCAGCGAAGGTTTCTGGGCCGCCTTCATCGGCGCCGCCCTGCTGGCCATGAGCAACCCGGTGTCGTTCGGCGCCTTCCTCGGTGACTGGGCGCGCTACATCCCGCGCGAGACCTCGCAGAAGCGCATCATGCTGGCGGTGATCTGTGCCCAGCTGGCGACCCTGATCCCGTTCCTGTTCGGCCTGGCCACCGCCACCATCGTTGCCGTCAACGCACCGGACTACATCGCGCAGAACAACTACGTCGGCGGCCTGCTGGCCGTTTCGCCGAGCTGGTTCTTCCTGCCGGTGTGCCTGATCGCGGTGATCGGCGGCATGTCCACCGGCACCACCTCGCTGTACGGCACCGGCCTGGACATGTCCAGCGTGTTCCCGCGCCTGCTGAACCGCGTGCAGGCGACCCTGCTGATCGGCCTGCTGTCCATCGCGTTCATCTTCATCGGTCGCTTCGCCGCGAACCTGGTGCAGAGCGTGTCCACCTTCGCCGTGCTGATCATCACCTGCACCAGCCCCTGGATGGTGATCATGATCCTCGGCCTGGTGATCCGCCGTGGCTTCTACCACTCCGACGACCTGCAGGTGTTCACCCGCGGTCAGGAAGGCGGCGCCTACTGGTTCCACAACGGCTGGAACTGGCGCGGCATGGGTGCGTGGATCCCGAGCGCGGCAATGGGCCTGTGCTTCGTCAACCTGCCGGGCCAGTTCGTCGGCCCGCTGGGCAACCTCGCCGGTGGTATCGACATCAGCCTGCCGGTCACCCTCGGCATGGCCGCCCTGCTCTACGTCGCCCTGCTGCGTTCCTTCCCGGAACCCGCCGGCGTCTACGGCCCCAAGGGCCCGCGCTGGGTCGGCAGCCATGACCGTCCGGTTCGCAGCATCAGCGAGCCGACTGCCTGATCCAGCCTTCGCGACCTGACGCGAAACGCACCACCTGAAAGCCCCCATCGGACCGGTTGCCGCCGGTCCGATGCCCTACCGCACGCCACAAGCGCGCGGCAACAATGACAATGCAAGTGTGAGGAGCCGACCATGGCGTTAGATCTGATCGTCGTAATGATATATGCCGCTGGCATGTTGTGGCTGGGTTGGTACGGCATGCGCCGCGCCAAGACCCACGAAGACTACCTCGTGGCCGGCCGCAACCTCGGCCCGTCGTTCTACATGGGCACCATGGCCGCTACCGTCCTGGGCGGCGCCTCCACCGTTGGCACCGTGCGCCTGGGCTACGTCCATGGCATCTCCGGCTTCTGGCTGTGCGCCGCTCTGGGCGCCGGCATCATCGCGCTGAACCTGTTCCTCGCCAAACCGCTGCTCAAGCTGCGCATCTTCACCGTCACCCAGGTCCTGGAGCGCCGCTACAACCCCATGGCACGCCAGGCTTCGGCGGTGATCATGTTCGCCTACGCGCTGATGATCGGCGTGGTCTCCACCCTGGCCATCGGCACCGTGATGCAGGTCCTGTTCGGCCTGCCGTTCTGGGTGTCCGTGCTGCTGGGCGGCGGCGTCGTGGTGATCTACTCCACCATCGGCGGCATGTGGTCGCTGACCCTGACCGACATCGTGCAGTTCATCATCAAGACCGTCGGCCTGATGTTCATCCTGCTGCCGATCTGCCTGCATCGCGTAGGTGGCTGGGACGAACTGGTGGCGAAGCTCCCGGCAACTGCCTTCAGCTTCCACACCATCGGCTACGACACCATCATCACCTACTTCCTCATCTACTTCTTCGGCATCCTGATCGGCCAGGACATCTGGCAGCGCGTGTTCACCGCCCGCGACGAGAAGGTCACCAAGTACGCCGGCACCGCCGCTGGCGTGTACTGCGTGATCTACGGCCTGGTCGGTGCGCTGATCGGCATGTGCGCCAAGGTCCTGCTGCCTGACCTGGACAACGTCAACAACGCCTTCGCCGCCATCGTCCAGGCGTCGCTGCCGGACGGCATCCGCGGCCTGGTCATCGCCGCTGCCCTGGCTGCCATGATGTCCACCGCCAGCGCCGGCCTGCTCGCCGCCTCCACCACCATCACCGAAGACCTGTTGCCGATCGTCACCGGCCAGCGCTCCACCCGCCTGAGCCTAAACCGCATCTGCACCCTGATCACCGGTGTCGTGGTCCTGGCCATCGCCCTGGTGGTGAACGACGTCATCAGCGCCCTGACCCTGGCGTACAACCTGCTGGTAGGCGGCATGCTGATCCCGCTGATCGGCGCCATCTACTGGAAGCGCGCCACCACCGCCGGCGCGATCACCAGCATGGCCCTAGGCTTCGTCACCGCACTGGTGTTCATGCTCAAGGATGGCTTCGACGCCAACACCCCGATCTACTACAGCCTGGCCATCGGCCTGGTCAGCTTCATCGTCGTCAGCCTGCTGTCGCCCCGCCCGGCGGCAGTCGCCGACGCGGCCTGACAAGGAAAGTGCGCTAGGCAAAAGGGCGCGGCGAGCTGATCTCCGCGCCCTTTTTCATGATAAGCACCGTGCATGATCACCACGACCTCACCCACGAATCTTAAGGAACTGCCATGACCACCTGCGGCGAATTCCTCGTCAAGCAACTCGAAGCCTGGGGCGTCGATACCGTCTTCGGTATCCCCGGCGTACATACCGTCGAGCTGTACCGCGGCCTGCCCCACAGCGGCATCCGCCACATCACCCCGCGCCACGAACAGGGCGCCGGCTTCATGGCCGACGGCTACGCGCGCGTCACCGGCAAGCCGGGCACCTGCTTCATCATCACCGGCCCGGGCATGACCAACATCCTCACTGCCATGGGCCAGGCCTACGCCGACTCCATCCCCATGCTGGTGATCTCGAGCGTCAACGAGCGCTCGCGCCTCGCCCACGGCAATGGCTACCTGCACGAACTGCCGAATCAGCGCGCCATGGTCGCCGGCGTCAGCGCCTTCAGCCACACCCTGATGAGCGTCGACGAGCTGCCCGCCGTACTGGCCCGCGCCTTTGCCGTGTTCGACAGCGAACGCCCGCGCCCGGTACACATCGAACTGCCGCTGGACATCATCACCGCCCCGGCCGACCACATGCAGGTGCTGCCGCGCGTGCAGCTGGCCCGCCCGGCCCCTGCCCGCTCGCCGCTGCACGAGGCCGCCGCCAAGCTGGCCAAGGCGCAGAAGCCGCTGCTGCTGCTCGGCGGTGGCTGCGTGGCCGCCCAGGCCGAAGCCCGCGCCCTGGCCATCGCCCTGGACGCACCAACCGCACTGACCATCAACGCCAAGGGCCTGCTGCAGCCGGACCACCCGCTGCTGATCGGCAGCAACCAGTCGCTGATCCCGGTCCGTGAACTGGCGCTGGAAGCCGACGTGGTGCTGGCCATCGGCACCGAACTGGGCGAGACCGATTACGACGTGGTGTTCGACGGCAACTTCAAGATCGGCGGCGAGCTGATCCGCGTCGACATCGACCCGCAGCAACTGATGCGCAACTTCGCGCCGACCATCGCCATCCAGGCCGACGCCCGTACCACCATGCGCGCCCTGCTGGAACTGCTGCCGGCCCGCGAAGCCGACGCCGCCAGCCCCGGCGCGCAGCGCGCGGCCAAGGTACGCGCGCAACTGGCCGAGGACTTCAGCGGCTGGGCGCACTACCGCACCCTGTTCGACAAGATCCTCGAGGTACTGCCCGACGCCCGCTTCGTTGGCGACTCGACCCAGACCGTCTACAGCGGCAACCACCTGGTGGAACTGGACGGCGGCCGCCGCTGGTTCAACGCCTCCACCGGCTACGGCACCCTGGGCTACGGCCTGCCGGCAGCCATCGGCGCCAAGCTTGGCGAGCCAGGCCGTCCGGTCATCAGCCTGATGGGCGACGGCGGCCTGCAGTTCACCATGACCGAACTGGCCAGCGCCGTGGAAGCCAAGGTGGGCATCGTCGTGCTGCTGTGGAACAACTATGGCTACGGCGAGATCAAGCGCTACATGGAACGCCGCGACATCACCCCGCTGGGCGTGGACATCTACACCCCGGACTTCCTCGCCATCGCCCGCGGCTTCGGCTGCGCCGCCGAGCGCGCCCGTGACCTCGAGCACCTGCAGGAACTGCTGCGCACCGCGCCGAGCGATCGCCCGCTGATCGTGGAAGTGATGGAAGCGGCGCCCTTCGCGCCCTGATCCATCCACTGAGCGGGGCGGGTTATCCACAGCCTGCCCCGCCGCCCTGCCCTCTCCCAGAGGGAGAGGGAAACGCGCGGAGCCGGGTGTCTGGCGCAGCTACCGGCGCCGGCCACTCCCCCCCAAGGTTCCGAACGGTTCCCTCTCCCTCTGGGAGAGGTTAGGGTGAATGCACAGTCACCCGCGATCCACGCGCTGGACGCGCCGCGCATCCCACCCGGAATCCGACTCATGAAGATCGTCACCCGTGACCGCTGGTTCGAGGTCCGTCATTGCTACGACGGCGTCAGCCTGATCCACGAGCCCTACGTCCGCCCCTTCTATCGCTGCAACATGTGGCACATCCAGGGGCGCGACCGCGACGTGCTGGTCGACAGCGGCTCCGGCCTGGTCAGCCTGCGCGAGCAACTGCCCTGGCTCACCGACCGCCCGCTGCTGGCCGTCGCCAGCCACACGCATTTCGACCACATCGCCGGCCACCACGAGTTCGACGAGCGCCTGGTGCACCCGGCCGAAGCCGACATCCTCGCCAGCCCCGACGGCGAGCGAACCCTGGCCACCGCCTTCGTCGACGACGAGATGTTCGATGCGCACCCGGACTGTCCGCTGTGCTACGCCGAATACCGCGTCAAGTCCGCACCGGCGACCCGCACCATCGATGAAGGCGATGTGCTCGACCTCGGCGACCGCACCCTGCAGGTCCTGCACACCCCCGGTCACTCGCCGGGCGGCATCAGCCTGTGGGAGGAGAAGACCCGGACGCTGTTCACTGGTGACATCATCTATGACGGTCCGCTGATCGAAGACGCCTACCACTCCAACCTCGACGACTACGCCGCCAGCCTGGCGCGCCTGCGCGAGCTGCCGGTGCGCACCGTGCACGGCGGGCACTTCCCGAGCTTCTCCGGGGAAAGGCTGAAAACGATGATCGACGACTGGTTCAAGACCCACGAATAACGGACAGTCCGTCAAGAACCACAAAAAAACCCGCCAGCTGGCGGGTTTTTCTTTTGCGGTAGCGGAGCGCGATCAGTAGCGCCGGCGCTGTTCCATCAGCCGACGTTGCTCGTCGCTGCGGATGGGGATGGGTTGCAGACGTGGAGGCTCGATCAGGCCGAGCGCGACACCGAGTTTCCACGCAACGCTTTGCAGCCAGACTTTCATGGAATGCCTCCTCGTTCGAATTCAGGTCGGGCGGCCCGTTACCACCATGGGCCGCCCTAGGAAGAATAGCCCGGCGTCCCACTCTCCGCCCGTGCCACTCACTCCTTGATACAAAGCCTATCGTCTTCCCTCGCCGCAGCGCCTGACCTGAATCAAGAGCGCGACATTTCCCCCATCAGCGACGAAGCATCCGCCGGATCCACTGCTCGCTGCTTACCAGCGTGATGCCCGCCAGCACCAGCGCGGCGCCTCCGACGAAGTTCAGGGTCAGCGGCTCGCCAAGGATCAGCACGCCGAAGGCGATGCCGAACATCGGCGTCATGAAGGAAAACACCGCCAGGTTCGACGCCAGGTAGCGGCGCAGCAGCCAGAACCAGGTGAAGTAGCTGAAGAAGGACACCACCAGCCCCTGGAACAGCACGCTGCCCACGCCAATGGCGGTGAAGCTGACATCCTCGGTCTTGCCCAGCGCCAGCGCGGCGAAGGGCAACAGCAGCGCGGCGATCAGCAACTGGTAGAACAGCGTCAGGATCGGTTTCGCCTCGGACAGCCGCGTGGTGCGCACCGCCACCGTGGTCATGCCCCAGGAAAACCCGGCGAGCACACCGAAGGCATCGCCCATCAGCACGTGGCCATCCATGTTGGCGAAGTCGAAGCCACCGCCGAAGCACATGGCGATACCGCCGAAGCACACGCCGATTCCCAGCCACTGCAGTGGCCGCAAGCGTTCGCTGGGCAGGAGGAAATGCAGCGCCAGCGCCGAGAAGATCGGCGCCGTGTAGATGAACACCGCCATGTGCGAGGCCGACGTATAGACCAGGCCCTGGGCGATGAAGAAGAACTCGGCGGCGAACAGCACACCGGCCAGCAACCCGCCCTTGAGCGTACCCTGACGCAGGAAGCCCTCCCAGCCGCCGCGCCAGCACATGATCAGGCCTACTGCGACGGCGGCCACCAGGTTGCGCCCGAAGGCCTGCATGATCGGCGCGATGTCCGTCGCGGCGAGTTTCACCATCACCGCCTGGATGCCCCAGATCACGCACAGGCCGGTCATGACCTGGATGGCGAAGGCGTCGGCGCCCTTGCGCTCGACGATGTTGGCTTGGGAGTTCATGGCAGGGCTCGGCAGCAATTGTCAGGAATCGGGAAGCCGAAAGAACAATCGGCGGACTTCCTCGAAGAAAGTCCGCCGATCATGCCAGTTCGCGCCAGCCGGCCGCCAACGGAAATCCGCTGTTCAGCCAGCCGCCAGCGACATTATTTGCCGGACTTCACCTGGGTCCAGGTGCGGGTACGGATACGCTCAAGCTTGGGCGGCAGCATTTCCACCGAGAACAGCTTGGCCTGCACGTCCGCCGGCGGGTAGACGTTGGGGTTGTCGTGCAGTTCCTTGGAGATCAGCCCGTCCGCCGCCTGGTTGGGGTTGGCGTAGGCCACGTAGTCGGAGATCGGTGCAACCACTTCCGGGCGCAGCAGGTAGTTGAGGAAGGCATGGGCCTGCTCGACGTTCTTCGAATCCTTGGGAATCGCCAGCACGTCGAACCAGGCGGCGGCGCCTTCCTTGGGAATGCGGTACTCGATGTGGATGCCGTTGCCGGCTTCCTTGGCGCGGTTGGCCGCCTGCATCGCACCGCCGGACCAGGCCAGGGCCACGCAGACGTCGCCGTTGGCGAGGTCGGTAACGAACTTCGAGGAGCTGAAGTAGGTGATGTTCGGGCGCAGCTTCGCCAGCAGTTCCTCGGCCTTCTTGTAGTCGTCCGGGTTGTGGCTGTTGGGCGACAAGCCCAGGTAATGCAGGACCTGCGGGATCACCTCGGTGGGCGAGTCGAGGAAGGCCACGCCACAGGATTTCAGCTTGGCGAGGTTCTCCGGCTTGAACACCAAGTCCCAGGAGTCCACCGGTGCGTTGTCGCCGAGCACGGCCTTGACCTTGTCGACGTTGTAGGCGATGCCGTTGGTGCCCCACATGTAGGGCATCACGTACTGGTTGCCCGGGTCCTTGCTCTCCAGCACCTTGAGCAGAGCGGGATTGAGATTCTTCCAGTTCGGCAGCTTGCTCTTGTCCAGCGGCTGGAACACGCCGGCCTTGAGGTAGTTGGGGAGGAAGCTGTCGCTGGGCACGACCACGTCATAGCCCGAGTGCCCGGAAAGCAGCTTGGCTTCCAGCACTTCGTTACTGTCGTAGACGTCGTATTGCGGCTTGATGCCGGTCTCGCCCTGGAAGCCCTTGAGGGTGTCCGGGCCGATGTAGTCGAACCAGTTGTAGATGCGCACTTCCGGTGCAGCGCTGGCGGCGCTGGCCGTGACGAGGGTGGCGGCGGCGAGCAGGCCGCGCAGCGCGGTATTCTTGTTCATGTCCTTCCCCAGCTGGATGCGCTCGCGCAAAAGGTTGCGAGCAATGAAAAGCAATCGGGCGGATTCTCATCCGCCCGACTCGTCTTATCGGCTTGCAGCGCCTTCGTAGCCCTGCAGCACGTTCACCGCGTTGACGCCGATGGCCTCCACCGCGTAGCCGCCTTCCATGATGAACAGGGTCGGAATACCCAGTGCGGCGATACGCTCGCCCATCTTCAGGTAGTCCGGGCTGTCCAGCTTGAACTCGGAAATCGGGTCGTCCTTATACGTATCCACGCCGAGCGATACAACCACCGCGTCCGGCGCGTAGTCGGCGATCTTCCGGCAAGCGTCGTCCAGCGCGGCGAACCAGCCGTCCCAGCCGGTGCCATGGGGCAGCGGGTAGTTGTGGTTGTAGCCCTCGCCGGCGCCTTCGCCGTGCTCGTTGGCATGGCCGAGGAAGTACGGGTACTCCACCAGCGGGTCACCGTGGATCGACGCGAACAGCACGTCGTTGCGGCGATAGAAGATGTCCTGGGTGCCGTTGCCGTGGTGGTAGTCGACGTCGAGGATGGCCACGCGCTTGGCGCCCTGGTCGAGGAACGCCTGGCTGACGATGGCGGCGTTGTTCAGGAAGCAGTAGCCGCCCATGAAGTCGCTGCCGGCATGGTGGCCCGGCGGACGGCACAGGGCGAAGGCAGTGCTGGCGCCCTGGCGCATGTGGTCCTGGGCGGTCAGCGCGACCTGCGCCGAGCTGTACACGGCCTGCCAGGTGCCGGCGGTGATCGGCGCCTCGGTGTCGAAGCTGTAGTGACCCACTTCGCCCATCAGCGCAGTCGGGATCGGACCGTCACGCAGCAGGCGGCGGCCCGGGAAGGTGGTGGAGACCAGGTCGCCGGTGTGGCCTTCGGCCGCCCAGCGGGCCCAGGCGCCCTTGAGGAATTCGACGTAACGGGTGTTGTGCGCGCGCAGGATCGGGTCGAGGCCGAAGTCCTTGGGGGCGATGATCTCGCCCAGGTTCTGCGACTGCACGCGAGCCAGCACGGTGTCCGCGCGGCTGGGCATCTCGAAGCAGGGCTGGAGTTTGCCGTCGACCAGTTCGGACTGGCCGAAATGCAGGCGGTGATCATCGCTGTACACGGTAAGCATGGGAGTACCCTCTGAAGGATTCTTGTTGTCCGGTGACGGGAATTCTGCCCAGCGACCGCGCGACACAAAACAGCGGAAGCGGCCAAAAGGGGATCGATGTGGCCAGAATTTCTGACCCTTAACCATCTGTATCGATTGATTATCCGCTTTCGGCCGGCAAAGACCCACCACAGCGGCGCTATGCTCAGGGAATTGTCCTGGCCGTGGGCCGGTCGAACATCATCAAGCGTTTTGACCACAGGATGGGGGAAGATGCGGGAAACCTTCGTACGCGCCTGCAGCCGCGTGCTGCTGATGCTGACCTTGTCGCTGGCGGGCGTTGGCGCCGTGCTGGCGGACGAGCTGACCGACGTCCAGGCCGGCGATTCCATCCAGTTGCCGGACCTGCCCGACGACGCGGGCGTCGACCAACTGGCCGCTCGCCTCGAACTGATTCGCCAGCGCGTTTCCGCCGACAGCGACGACGGCCTGCTGTCGAACCTGCGGCAGTCCGCGCTGGCCGTGCAGGCGCGCGCGGAACAGAACGCCACCGACATCGGCACCGCCCTGTCGCGCACCGAGGACCAGCTCAAGGTGCTCGGCCCGGTCACGCCCAACGAGGCCGAGAGTCTCACCCAGCAGCGCAACGACCTGACGGATGCCCAGAAGGACCTGCAGAAGCAGCTGGAACGCGCCAACCAGCTCGATCGCAATGCCCAGGACCTTGCCGCGCAGATCGTCAACCTGCGCCGCAGCCAGTTCAACTCGCAGATCGCCACGCGCTACCCGCCGCCGCTGAGCCCCAGCTTCTGGTCGAACCTGATCCGCCCCACCGACGATGACCTGACCCGCCTGCAATCCATGCGCGCGCAGATCGCCGACGCCTTCGCCACGACCTGGAAGCCCGAGCACCGCTCGCCCTTCATCGCCAGCCTGCTCGTCGCCGTGCTGCTGTGGATTCCCGGCCGGCGCCTGCTGGAGCAGTTGCTGACCAAGGCGATGATCCGCTGGATTCCGGTCGGACGCCTGCGCCGCAGCGCCCTGGCGGTGTCGGTCAGCCTGGCGACCATCCTTACTATCGGCGGTGGCGCGACGGTGATCCACGAAGGCATGAACTGGCACGGCCAGCTCAGCGGCAACATGGACAACCTGGGCGACCAGTTGCTGTCGCTGGTGATTTTCTGCACCTTCACTGCCGGCCTGGGCCGCGCCCTGCTGGCCGTGCAGAGACCCTCCTGGCGACTGCCCGACCTGCCCGACCCGGTGGCCACCGCCCTCTCTCCGTTCCCCTGGCTGATGGCCTGGATGCTGCTGGTGCTGGGCACGGTGGACCGCATCAACAGCTCCAGCGGCGCAAGCCTCGCCCTGACCGTGGCCGTCAACGGCATTACCGCCCTGGCAACCGCCGTGCTGTACGGCATCGCGCTGTATCGCTATCGCGTCGCCCGTCGCGAAGCCGAAGGCCACGAGACTTCGCCGCTGGCCGGCATCCTCGTGCTGGCGATGCTGATCACCGTGCTGCTGATTGTCCTGGCGCTGGTCACCGGCTACCTGTCGCTGGCCTACTTCTTCGCCGGCAAGCTGCTCTGGGCCAGCGTGGTCTGCGCCACCGGCTACCTGCTGACGAGCCTGTTCGTCGACCTCTGCGAAGTACTGCTGTCGCCGCGTCAGCCGATCGGTGAACGGCTGGCGGAAAACCTCGGCGTCGATCCGCGCCACCAGGCACAGTTCGCCACCTTGCTGACCGGCGCGGGGCGCACGCTGCTGGTGCTGTCCACCCTGCTGATCGCCTTCTCCACCTCCGGGACAAGCCCTGGCGAGCTGCTCCAGGGCCTCGTGCAACTGGTGGAGAGCGGCCAGTCCCTGGGGCGCCTGAACATCGTCCCGCAGGACATCATGCTGGCCCTGGGCACCCTGGCCGCCGGCATGTTCGGCCTGCGCCTGCTCAAGCGCTGGCTGGCCGACGAGTTGCTGCCGGAAACACGCATGGACGCCGGCATGCGCGCCTCGCTCGTGACCCTGGTGGGTTACATCGGCATGGTCATCCTGGTCCTGCTGGTGCTCTCGGCCCTGCGCATCAACCTCACCAGCCTGACCTGGGTGGTCAGCGCCCTGTCGGTGGGTATCGGTTTCGGCCTGCAGGCCATCGTGCAGAACTTCATCTCCGGCCTGATCCTGCTCACCGAGCGCCCGGTGAAGGTGGGCGACTGGGTCAGCCTGACCGGCGGGGTGGAAGGCGACATCCGGCGGATCAACGTGCGCGCCACGGAAATCCAGATGTCCGACCAGTCCACGGTCATCGTGCCCAATTCCCAGTTCATCTCGCAGAACGTGCGCAACGTGACCATGGGCAGCGCGCTGGGCGTGGTCGGCATCAACCTCACCCTGCCGCTGGACACCGACGTGCAGAAAGTCCGCGAGCTGATGCTCAAGGCCTATACCGAGCACGAGAACATCGTCGATACGCCGGCCCCGTCCGTGACGTTCAAGGACCTCAGCGCCACCGGCCTGACCTTGGCGGCCTCGGGCAACGTCAGCAGTCCGCGCGCGGTGTACTCGACCAAGAGCGACCTGCTGTTCGCCATCTTCAGCGGACTGCGCGAGGCCGGCATCAGCCTGAGCACACCGCAGAACCTGATCCTGCAACGGCCGCAGTTCGCGCGCGCGGAGCCTGCCGACGACGCGGCAGCACCGCAAGTCGGCGACACCACCGGGCCGAATCCAGCGCCGTAGAATGAAAGGGTTACCCCGGCCGGGCAACCGCCCCGCCGGCCTTCGCGCAACAGTCCCGCGCGGGAGACAGCGTTGCGCCCACAGCGTCCCGTGCCCGCCGTTGGCCGGCGCCCGTCGCGGCATCCGGCACCGCCGCCTGCCGCCTTCCTTCCTCGGTCGCCGCCGGGACTTCCCGCGGCTTCGCACGGGAGATCGCGCAATGGACGAAGCCAGACTCAACGAATTCATGGGCAAGCTGGTCACCGACATGGGTGGCGCGGCGATGCTCGCCAACATCATCCTGGGTGAAGAACTCGGCCTCTACAAAGCCATGGCCGACAGCCAGTGGCTGAGCCCGGCGCAACTGGCCGAGCGCAGCGGCTGCAACGCCCGCCTGCTGCGCGAATGGCTCAGCGCCCATGCCGCCTCGGGCTACATGGAACACCAGGACGGCAACTTCCGCCTGCCCGAGGAACAGGCCATGGCGCTGGCCATCGAGGACTCGCCGGTCTATGTCGCCGGAGGCGCATCCGTGGTTGCCGCGCTCTACCACGACAAGGACAAGCTGGTCGCCGCCATGCGCGGTGACGGCGCGCTGGCCTGGGGCGATCACCACCCCTGCATGTTCTCCGGCACCGAGAAGTTCTTCCGCCCCGGGTACCGCGCACACCTGGTCGCCGAGTGGCTGCCGGCCCTGGACGACGTGGTCGGCAAGCTTGAAAGCGGCGCGCGGGTTGCCGACGTCGGATGCGGCCACGGCGCCTCCACCATCGTCATGGCGCAGTCCTTCCCGGCCTCCAGCTTCATCGGCTTCGACTACCACCAGCCGTCGATAGACGTGGCCAACCAGCGCGCCGGCCACGCCGAAGTAGCCGGCCGCGCCAGCTTCCAGCGCGCCAGCGCCAAGGACTACCCCGGCAACGACTACGACCTGATCTGCTTCTTCGATTGCCTGCACGACATGGGCGATCCGGTGGGCGCCGCGCAGCACGCACGCCAGGCGCTCAAGCCGGACGGCACGGTGCTGCTGGTAGAGCCCTTCGCCAACGATCATCTGGACGACAACCAGAACCCGGTCGGCCGGTTGTTCTATGCCGCCTCGACCTTCATCTGCACCCCCAACTCACTGTCCCAGGAAGTCGGGCTGGGGCTCGGCGCCCAGGCCGGTGAAGCGCGTCTGCGCCAGGTGTTCGAGAAGGCCGGTTTCAGCCGCTTCCGCCGCGCCGCCGAAACGCCGTTCAACCTGATCCTCGAAGCGCGCCCCTGACCTCCGTCGACAACGCCGCAGGATCGGCTGCAACGCCCGGATTCCGGGCGCTGCAGCGTCGAAACAATTCGTCATTTTGCCGTCATCAATCCGTTATGCGGCCCATTGAAACTCGCAGGCTTTCAACCCAGGGAAGCCCCCACGATGTTCAATAAAAAGACTGCCAACAAAGCTGCATCTCTCGCCCTGCTCGTCGCCGCCCTCGCAGGCTGCGCCGGCCAACAGCAGGTCGCCAGCAAGGAAGCCACGCCGAACAACGACGACTGGTATCTGGTGCGTACCGAATCGACCCTGTACGTGTTCGATGACGCCAACGTCTACCGCGACTACATCGTCACCGGCAAGACCACCTACACCAAGGAAGTCGGCGAGAAAGACAAGTTCGGCCAGGACGTCGTGCTGGTGGTGCGCGCCGAGGACCAGGGCAAGGACGTGAAGAAGATCGCCGGCTACCAGTTCCTCAAGCAAAGCCTGCCGCCGGCCGCCGGCTTCTACGGCGAAATCCGCAAGGACGGCGTGATCTACGTGGCCCAGCGCTACGGCGACATGGTCGACATGAACGGCCTGGGCGAACCGATCTTCCGCCACACCGAAATCGCCAGCGGCCCCAACGGCGAGCGCGTGGTCTATCTGATGCAGAAGGAAGAGAAGAAGCCGGACGCCCTGATTGCCCGCTTCCAGAAGATCTACGGCATCACCCCGAACAAGGGCTGATGACGCGAAAGCGCGCACTCCGGGGAGGGAGTGCGCGCTTTCTTCTTTCCGGCGCCGCAAGGGCGCGAGCGAAAGTTAGCGGGAAGGCTCCAGCTGCAAGGCGGGAATCGTGTCAGGCGCCTCGATACCCCAGTCACCGAACTGATACCAGTCATCGCCGAGCATCTCGGCCGGGTGCATGGTGCGGTCCGCGCCGTTGCCACACGCCAGGTTGGTAGCCGGGCAATAGCGATCGCAGCCCCAGCAGATGCGCTCGGGGTGCGGCGGATTGAGGGGAAATTTCTTGGCCATGGTCAGGCCCTCGGGCTTCCTTGTGGGATTCCTGAAGGCTATGCCTGTCAGACCGGTCTGATCCTTGATCTGCGACAATTTCGCACGGATTTCATGCGCCGCCTTTGCGCACGCTCGCTAGGCCCGGAAATGACTCGGCGGCTGGCCGCTCCAGCGCTGGAAGGCATGGCGCAGGCTGGCGGTTTCGCTGAAGCCCAGTTCCTCGGCGATGCGGTAGATCGGCATGTCGCCGTCCTGCAGCAATTCCTTGGCGCGGGCGAAGCGCAGTTCGTCGAGCAGTTGCTGGTAGCTGGTCTGCTGTTGCTGCAGGTGACGGCGCAGGCTGCGCGACGAGCAGTTCAGGCGACGCGCCAGCTCTTCCAGACCCGGCGGTTCCTGCAGGCGCTCGCCAAGGATCGCGCGGACCTTGTCCAGCCAGGCGCGGCGCGCGGCCAGGTCGATGTTCTGGCGACGGCACTGCTCCAGCATTTCGCGGTGGGTCACCGCGTCGGCCAGCGGCAGACGCATGTTCAGCCAGCTCGCGGGGAAACCGATGGCACTGCGCGAGCAGTCGTATTCCAGTTGGCAGCCGAACAGCGTGGCATACGCGGCGCGGCGATCCGCCGGGCCGGCGTAGTCGAATTCGGCGCGCACCAGCGGCAGCGGCTGGCCGAGCAGGTCGGCGCAGGCCACCTTCAGCGACCCCAGGCACAGCTCGGTGTTGAACGGGCGCATCTCCTCTTCTTCGCCATAACCGGTGGCGACCAGCCAGGCCATGTCGCCGTCCACTTCCAGCGCGAGGTGGAAGTAGGTACCCAGCAGCACCGGGTAGCTCAGGCCGATACGCAGCGCCTCGCCCAGGGTCGGCGCGGAGATCAACGCATAGCCCAGCAGGCCGTAGGCGGTAATCCGCGTGCGCACGCCCAGGCGCAGGCCGAGGGCCGACTCACCGGCAAGGTTCTGTACGTTGGCGAAGACCTGCTGTTCCTGCCAGGGGCTGACCAGCCGACGCAGGTCGAGCAGGTCGTCGCCGGTGATGCCGCTGCCCTCGAGGATGGACTCGCGGCTGTGCCCCTCGGACTCCATCAGCGCGACGGTCAACGAGGTCATGTGCAGGGAGTTGAGCCAGGTGGAGCGGGAGAAGGTCAGAGGATTCATTCGATGCCCATCGTAGACGCTACGGCGCGCCGCCCGATGTTACCGCGGCAGGCGCAGGTCTGGGTGAGGCAAGTTGCGTGCCGGCCACCAGGCGTGGCCGTATCGATCCCCGCACGGCGGGGCTTTCGACACCAGGCAGGTTATTTTCCGCCTGGCTGCAGGGTTACCTTTGCGGACACCAGGACGGTGCGACTGCACCGCCCTGGCGCTCAACCGTGGGAGTGCTCAACCACGAGAGAGGAACCGCATCCCCTCTTCGAGGCCGCTCAAGGTCAGCGGGTACATCTGTTCCTTCACCAGCTCGCGCACGAGGCCCGTGGACGCGGTGTAGTTCCAGGTGTCCTTCGGGTACGGGTTGATCCAGATGAGCTTCTTGTACTTCTCCATGAAGCGCTGCATCCAGACGTAGCCAGCCTCCTCGTTCCAATGCTCGACGCTGCCGCCGGCCTGGGTGATCTCATAGGGCGCCATGGCGGCATCGCCGACGAACACCACCTTGTAGTCCGGCCCGTACTTGTGCAGCAGGTCGAAGGTGGCGGTGCGCTCGCTGGAGCGACGCAGGTTGTTCTTCCACACCGACTCGTAGATGAAGTTGTGGAAGTAGAAGTACTCCAGGTGCTTGAACTCGGTCTTGCAGGCCGAGAAGAGTTCCTCGCAGACCTTCACGTGGGCGTCCATGGAGCCGCCGATATCCAGCAGCAGCAGGAGCTTCACGGTGTTGCGGCGCTCGGGACGCATCTGGATGTTGAGCAGGCCGGCATCCTTGGCGGTGTGGTCGATGGTGCCGTCGATGTCCAGCTCTTCCGCCGCGCCCTCACGGGCGAACTTGCGCAGGCGGCGCAGGGCGATCTTGATGTTGCGCGTACCCAGCTCGACCTGGTCGTCGAGGTTCTTGTACTCGCGCTGGTCCCACACCTTGGCGGCCTTGCCCTGGCGCTTGCCGGCGTCGCCGACACGAATGCCCTCGGGGTTGAAGCCGCCGGAACCGAACGGGCTGGTGCCGCCGGTGCCGATCCACTTGTTGCCGCCGGCGTGGCGTTCCTTCTGCTCTTCCAGGCGTTTCTTGAACTCCTCGATGAGCTTGTCCAGGCCACCGAGGGATTGGATCTGCGCGCGCTCCTCGTCGGTCAGCAGACGCTCGAATTCCTTGCGCAGCCACTCTTCGGGGATCAGCGCCTTGAGGTGGTCGTCGAGCTTTTCCAGGCCCTTGAAGTAGGCGCCGAAGGCTCGGTCGAACTTATCGAAATGGCGCTCGTCCTTCACCATGATGGTGCGGGCGAGGTAGTAGAACTCGTCCATGTCGGCGAACACGACGCGGTGCTTGAGCGCATCGATCAGGTCGAGCAGCTCGCGCACCGACACCGGCACCTTGGCCGCGCGCATTTCGTTGAACAGGTTGAGCAGCATGATCAGATTCTCACTCTTCGCTGACAGGCAGCAGGCCCTGAGGCCAATTCAGATCGGCTTGCACGGCAAGCGCCAAAGCTCCATAGCCCACGCCAATACCGCGATTGTGTCGCGAGCAATTCTGCTCCGCCGAAATGTCCTTCCAGACATACAGCTCCACCAGGGAGCTCAAATCATCCGTCGCATCCAGCTCAAACTCGATGAAGCGACCAGACTGATCGAGCAGTAGCCCCATCAGGGATGAACAGCCGGGTTCATTGACACCAAGGTCCAGAAGGATTGCCTTCGACCAGTCGACATCTCTCTCACACGCTAAGTCGATCAGCACCCGCGGGACATGTTCGGGCGCCTCACGGAAGTACGTGGCGCACTTGCGAATGGACTCCCGCAGAAGAACGTTCTGGTCCTGAACGCTCTTCTGGCGCTTGCGCGCAATCCTGGAAAGGTCCATCCGGAGCTTCGAATCAGCGACTGGCGCGACGGCTCATGAACGCCAGGCGTTCCAGCAACTGCACATCCTGCTCGTTCTTCACCAGGGCACCAGCCAGCGGCGGGATGGCCTTGGTGGGATCGCGCTCGCGCAGCACGGCTTCGCCGATGTTGTCGGCCATCAGCAGCTTC
>CBIGPF010000059.1:0-31285 GCA_966191535.1 uncultured Pseudomonas sp.
CGGGCTGCTGCAGATGCCCGGTGGGGATCGCCGGCAGGTCGTGGTCTGCGGCACCGAGGCGCATGTCTGCGTACTGCAGACAGTGCTCGGCCTGCTGGCGGAGGATCGCGAGGTGTTCGTGGTGGAGGACGCCGTCGGCTCGCGACGCCCACAGGACAAGGCGCTGGCGCTGGCGAGGATGCGTCAGGCCGGCGCGGTGATCGTTTCGCGGGAGATGGTCGCCTTCGAGTGGATGGAGCGCGCGGGGACGGACGTCTTCCGCGAGATCAGCAAGCAGTTCATCCGCTGAGCAATCTCCAAGCCCGCTCTCAACGGGTGACGAACAGGCGGTCGCCGAGAAAATCGAGGAATACCCGCAGCTTCAGCGGCATGCGCCGGCCCGCGGGCCACAGTGCGTGGAAGCTGCCCTGGTGCACGGTGTGCTCAGCCAGTACCTGCACCAGCCTGCCATCGCTCAGCGCACCACGCACGGCGAAATCCGGCAGGCAGGCGATGCCCATGCCCTGGCTGGCGACATTGATCAGCATGTCGGCGGTGTTGCAGATCAGCCCGCCGTCCAGGCGTGGCTCTGCTTCACCGGGGTCGAGCTTCAACGGCCAGCGCTGCACCAGCCCGCTGCTGGGGTAGCGATAGTGCAGGCACAGGTGCTGGCTGAGGTCTGCCGGCCGCCGCGGCGTGCCGTACTGGCGCAGGTAGCCGGGGGCGGCCACCAGCAGCAGGCTGAAGTCGCCCAGCTTGCGCGCCTTGAGCCGCGAGTCGCGCAGCTCGCCGCCGCGTACCACGAGATCGAAACCCTCCTCGATGACGTCCACCAGGCGGTCGGTGAAGTCGATGTCCAGCTGAATGCGCGGGTAGCAGCGGAGGAACTCCGGCAGCACCTGCGGCAGCAGTCCGGCCACCAGCGGCATGCTGATCTTCAGTCGGCCGCGTGCCTGCTGGGTCGATAGCGCCAGCTCCTGCTCCGCCGCCTCCAGCTCGTCGAGAATGCGTCGGCAGCGTTCGAGGAACAGCTGGCCTTCGTTGGAGAGGCTGAGGCTGCGGGTACTGCGGTGGAACAGGCGCACCCCCAGGCGCTCTTCCAGGCGGGCGATGCTCTTGCCCACCGCGGAGGCGGAGAGACCGAGCAGGCGCGCGGCCTGGGCGAAGCTCAGGGAGTCGGCGACCTGGAGGAAGACGCGCAGGCCGTTGAGGCTGTCCATGGTTGGGGTTCCGTGCGTGCGGGCCGCTATTGTGCCGCGCGGTCGGTGATCGATTGCGGACATCGATGTCCGTTTTGTTCGGAATCCTAGCCTGTTTTTCCGTAATGCCGGGTTGATTAGCGTGCGGTGGGTCTTCTTCGACTCCTTGCGGACCCACCATGACCCTTTCCCACGACACTCCCGAAAACCGGCCTGACGCCTCGCGCTGGCTTCTGTTGCTGGCGGCCAGCCTGACCGCCGTGCTGATTCCCCTGTGCTTCACCGGCCCGGCCGTGGTGTTGCCGGCCATCGCCCACGAGCTGGGCGGCTCGGCGGTGGCGCTGAACTGGATCGTCAACGGCTACGTGCTGGCCTACGGCGCGGCGATGATGGCGGCCGGCAGCCTGGCGGACGTGTATGGCCGCAAGCGCATCTGGCTGGTCGGCCTGGCGCTGTTCTGCGTGACCACCCTGGCGATTCCGCTGGCCGGCTCGGTCGCAGCCATCGACGTGCTGCGCCTGCTGCAGGGCGCGGGTGGCTCGGCAGCCTTCGCCGCCGCCATGGCGGCGCTGGCGCAGGAGTTCGACGGGCCCATCCGCACGCGGGTGTTCAGCCTGTTGGGCACCACCTTTGGTGTCGGCCTGGCATTCGGCCCGTTGCTCGCCGGCTGGCTCACCGACGGACCGGGCTGGCGTTGGGTGTTCCTGGTGCCGGCAGTGTGCGCGCTGGCCTCGGTGCCGGTAGTCGTGCGCTTCTGCCGCGAGACCCGCGACCCGCAGGCGCGCGGCCTGGACTGGCCTGGCGCGCTGAGCTTCACCGCCGCCCTCAGCCTGTTCACCTATGGCCTGCTGCTGGCGCCGGAGCAGGGCTGGGCGAGCGTTGTGGTCGTCGCCCTGCTGGGGCTGAGCGTCGTCTTGCTGGGGGTGTTCGTTGCGGTCGAGCGCCGTGTCGAGCGGCCATTGCTGGACCTGTCGCTGTTCAGCCAGTGGCGCTTCGTCGGCGTGCAGCTGCTGGGAGCGTCGCCGGCGTTCGCCTATGTGGTGCTGATCGTGCTGTTGCCGGGGCGCTTCATCGGCATCGAGGGACAGGGCGCGCTGCAGGCCGGCTGGACCATGCTGGCGCTGTCGGCACCCCTGCTGGTGGTGCCTTTCCTGGCGGCCATGCTGGCGAAGCATGTCAGCGCCGGCAGCCTCTCGACAATCGGCCTGCTGATCGTGGCGGGCGGACTGCTCTGGTTGGCGCGCAACCTGGAGATCGGTGTTGCGCCGGATGTACCGCTGCTGGTGATCGGTATCGGCATTGGCCTGCCGTGGGGGCTGATGGATGGCCTGGCGGTCAGCGTGGTGGAGCGCGAGCGTGCAGGCATGGCGACGGGCATTTTCAACACGGTGCGGGTGTCCGCCGATGCGGTGGCCATCGCCGTGGTCGGCGCGTTGCTGGCGACGCTGATCGCCGCGCAGCTGGAGCCGGCGGGGCTGGCCACGGCGGATCGCCTGGTGAGCGCCAACCAGCTCGCCATCGGCAACCTGGCGGCAGTGGTCGAGCAGCTGCCGCAGCTGGCGCCGGAGCAACTGCGCCGCGATTACGTGGCGGTGTTCAGCCGGGTACTGGAGCTATTGGCCGGGGTGACGTTCGTTGTCGCCGGCCTGGTGTTCCTGCTGCTGGGCCGGGAACGGGCGCCGGTGCTCGCCGCCGAGGCCTGAGTCAGCGGCGACGGTGTTCCGGCTCGAGGAAGGTCCAGGCGACGAAGCGGCTCTGCTTCTGCCCCTGGGCCATGTCCACGGTGCGGATGGAAATGGCGCCGGCCTTCTTCAGGGCGCGACGGAAGTCATCAAGGTTGCCGGCCTTGGACACCAGCGAGCTGAACCAGCGCACCTGCTGGCCGACGTCCGCGCTTTCCGCCGCGAGCTTGCGCAGGAAGGCGATCTCGCCGCCTTCGCACCACAGCTCGTTGCTCTGCCCGCCGAAATTCAGCTTGGGCAGTTGGCGCGACGGGTCGAGCTTGCCGAGATTCTTCCATTTGCGCCGGCTGCCGCTGCTGGCTTCCTCGGGTGATGAATGGAAGGGCGGGTTGCACAGCGTCGCGTCGAAGCGCTCATCGGCGCCGAGCAGGCCGCGGAAAATGTGCTTCGGATCGTGCTGCTGGCGCAATTCGATGGCGTCGCCCAGGCCCGGATTGCCATGGACGATCGCGTGGGCGGAGGCCAGGGCGGCCGGCTCGATGTCCGAGCCGAGGAAGCGCCAGCCGTAGTCGCGGTGACCGATCAGCGGATAGATGCAGTTGGCGCCGACACCGATGTCCAGCACGCGCACTTCAGGCCCGCGGGGCACGCTGCCAGCGTTCTCTTCGGCGAGCAGATCGGCCAGGTAATGCACGTAGTCCGCCCGGCCGGGTATTGGCGGGCAGAGGAAGCCGTCGGGAATGTCCCACTGGCCGATGCCGTACTGCGCTTTCAGCAGCGCGCGGTTGAACACGCGCACCGCCTCGGGGCTGGCGAAGTCGATGCTCGGCTTGCCATAGGGATTGGTGATGACGAAACGGCCCAGCTCCGGGCAGCCCTCGATCAGCGCCGGGAAGTCGTAGTGCCCCTGGTGGCGGTTGCGCGGGTGCAGCAGGTTCGGCCGCTTGGCGGCAGGATCGCGCAGGGGTTGGGCAGGCTTTGCCTGGGTGGCGGGGCGTTTGGGCGGTCTGGGTGCTTTCGACATGAGGGCGCGCGGGGCTGGGAGGCGGTGGGCGATTTTCCCACAGTTGCGCGCTTCAGCCGAGCAGCACGTTGCCCAGGCGGTCGAACAGCAGGCAGCAGAGCAGCAGCGGAACCGGCAGGCCGAGCAGGGTGCCGAGCATGTAGGGCCAGAAACCGATGCCCGACAGCGCGAGGCTGTAGTTCAGCGTCGGCGAGGTGATGAAGGCGTGGCGCAGCAGGAATACGCTGCTGGCCGGGCGCTGGTCGAGGTGGCTGAACACCGCGCGGGTCAGCCGGTTATTCAGCAGGCGCAGGCCATTGCCGCCGACGGCGCGCACGACCAGGAAGGTAAAGCCGCAGGAGAAAACTGCCGCGCAATAGGTGATCAGCCCGCCCCACAGTTTGCCCATGGCCAGCACGGCGGCGGCGAGGAACAGCAGGCCGGGGATGTGCAGCAGGTTGCCCAGGGCGAACAGGCCGACGAACAGCAGCAGGCCGCGCAGCCGGTTGTCGGTCAGCTCGCTGCGCAGGTAGTCGAGGCTGAACTCCTCGTGCAGGCCGCTGGCCCGGTAGAGCAGGACCAGCACCACGGCGAAGGCGAGCAGCAGGATCAGTCGGCGCAAGCGCCAGAGGGCGGGTGGGACGGCAAGCATGCGGGCGGGCTCAGGGGTACTGCAGGATGTCCTTGATCGTCGGCAGGTGCGCGGCGATCCAGCGCGGATCGATGGCGCCCCAGTCGCGGATGCGGTAGTGGCCGGCGTTGTTGCGCTCGCCGTCGTGCTGCTCGAAGGCGCAGTCGATGTCCAGGTCGGCCAGCGCGGCCAGGGTGTCCTGTGCGGTGCGCCGGGGCATGCCGGTGGCTTCCATCAGCGCCGGGACGCTGGTCGCAGTGCCGCTGTCGATCAGCCAGGCGACGTACAGGCGGCGGTAGAAACTGCTTTTGGTCTTGCTCACTTCCATCGAGACGATTCCTTGGCGATCTTGTAATGGACGGCTACAGCGGCAGCAGCCAGGGTACCAGCACCACGCTGACGATCATCACCAGAATCGTGAAGGGTACGCCAACCTTGACGAAATCGGCGAAGCGATAGCGTCCCGGGCCCAGCACCAGGGTGTTCACCGGCGAGGAAATCGGCGTCATGAAGGCGGCCGACGCGGCCAGCGCGACGATCATCGCGAAGGCTTCCGGGGAGGCGCCCAGGGCCTTCGCCGTGGCAATGGCCACCGGCGCCATGAGCACGGCGGTGGCGGTGTTGGAGATGAACAGGCCGATCACTGCGGTGAGCACGAACAGGCTGGCGAGGATGGCGTAGGGCCCGGCGCCGCCAAGGGCGCCGACCAGGCCGTTGACCGCCAGGGTGATGCCGCCGGTCTTCTGCAGCGCCAGGGCGAAGGGCAGCATGCCGACGATCAGCAGCAGGCTCTGCCAGTGGATGGAGCGGTAGGCGCTGTCCATGTCGATGCAGCGGAACGAGCCCATCAGCAGGCAGGCGATCAGGGCGGCCATGACGTTGGGCACCAGGCCGCTGACCATCAGGATCACCATCACCGCCAGGCTGAACAGCGCGTGGGGTGCCTGGCTGGCGGCGGGAGCGGCCTCGTCCACCTCGGCGGGCAGGCTCAGTACGAGGAAGTCGCGGGCGCGCGCCTGCAGCTGGCGGATCTCCTTCCAGCCGCCGATCACCAGCAGGGTGTCGCCGACCTTCAGCTTGGCCTCCAGCAAGCCTTCCACCATCGCCTCGCGGTTGCGTCGCAGGCCGACCACGTTGAGGCCGAACTGGCTGCGGAACTCCAGGTCCAGCACGCTCTTGCCGAGCAGGGCGGATTCCGGTGGCAGGGTCACTTCGGCCATGCCGACTTCGTGGGCGCGTTCGGTGAAGTAGTCGCCCTGCAGGCTCAGCGGCTCCAGGCCGAACTCGTGGTACATGCCCAGCAGGTCGCTGCGCTCGCCGTAGATATCCACCAGCAGCACGTCGCCGGCGTGCAGGACGATGTTGGCGCTGGGGCTGAGTATCTTCAGGCGAAAGTGCACCATGCGCTCGATCGCCACCACGTTGGTGCCGGCGCGGGCGCGCAGTTCGATGTCACCCAGGCTCCTGCCCACCAGTTGCGAGTCGGGGCGGATACGCAGTCGGCGTTCACGGCCGGCGAGCTGGTAATCGCGGATCAGGTCGCCCAGGGTGCGGCGCTTGACGCTCTGTCCCTCGTCACCGTCGTCATCCCCCAGCCAGCGGCGCGCTACCAGCATGTAGCCAACGCCGAGCACCAGCACGACCAGGCCGAATGGCGTGAAGCTGAAGAAACCGAAGCCCTTCGAACCCTCGCGCACCAGCTCGCTGTGAATCACCACGTTGGGCGCGGTGGCGACCAGGGTGAGCATGCCGCTGATCAGCCCGGCGAAGCTCAGCGGCATCATCAGCCGGCGCGGCGATACGTGCAGGCGCGCGGCGATGCTCAGCACCACGGGAATGAAGATGGCGACCACGCCGGTGGAGCTCATCACCGAGCCGAGCCCGGCTACGGCAAGCATCAGCAGCACCAGTAGGCGCGTCTCGCTGGCCCCGGCGCGGCGCGTCAGCCACTCGCCGATGCGGTAGGCCACGCCGGTGCGCACCAGGCCTTCGCCGATGACGAACAGCGCGGCAATCAGGATGACGTTGGGATCGGCGAAGCCGGCCAGCGATTCCTGCACGCTGAGCACGCCCGACAGCGGCAGGGCGACCATCACCAGCAGGGCGACCACGTCCATGCGCGGACGGTTGATGACGAACAGCCCGACGGCAGTGGCGAGCAGGGCGAGGACCCAGATCAGTTGCAGACTCATGCGCTTCCCTAGCGAATTCCCGGGCGCCATTGTGCCCGCTCGTGCGGGCGCAATGCCTTGACCCGGTGCAGCTTAGCGAAGCCTGCCATGCCGCGTGTGAAGCGAAAGGTCGTCAGGTCAGCCGCGCGGCCGGGGTGATCTGCTGTGGATCGGTGCGCAGTTCGATCAGCGCGGGCTTGCCGCTGGCCTGGGCGCGCTCGAAGGCGGCGGCAAAATCCTCGGTGCGTTCAACCCGCTCGCCATGGGCACCGAAGGCCTGGGCGAGGGCGACGAAGTCGGGGTTGCGCAGCTGCGTGGCGCTGATGCGACCGGGGTATTCACGCTCCTGGTGCATGCGGATGGTGCCGAGCATGCCGTTGTTGACCACGATGACAGTCAGCGCGGCGCCGTACTGCACCGCGGTGGCCAGCTCCTGCGGATACATCATGAAGCAGCCGTCGCCGGCGAAGCACACCACGCTGCGCTGCGGGTCGCGCAGCTTGGCGGCGATGGCGGCGGGGAAGCCGTAGCCCATCGCGCCGTTGGTGGGGGCGAGCTGGCTGCGTGGCGAGCGATAGCGGTAGAAGCGGTGCACCCAGACGGCGTAGTTGCCGGCGCCGTTGCTGATCACCGCGTCGTCGGGCAGCGTTTCGTTCAGGTACTGGACGACCTGCGCGAGATCCACACCCTGCAGCGGTTCTGCATGTTTCGGCGGCGTGATGTAGCCGAGGTAATCGGCGCGGGCAGCGGCGGTCCATTCGGCCCAGGGTGTCTCGGCGAGCGGCGCGAGGCCCGCAAGGGCAGCGGCGATTTCCGGCATGCCGGCCTGGATGCTCTGGTCCGCCTGGTAGACGCGGCCCAGCTCGCTGGCGTCGGCGTAGACGTGAATCATGGCCTGCAGCGGGCGCGGGCTCTGGATCAGGCTGTAGCCGGCGGTGGGCGTTTCGCTCAGGCGCGAGCCGAGTACCAGCAGCAGGTCGGCTTCCTGCACGCGTGCCGTGAGCTTGGGCGAGGCGCCGAAGCCGAGCTGGCCGGCGTACTGCTCGTCACGGTTGTCGACCAGGTCCTGGCGGCGGAACGAGGCCACCAGCGGCAGGCGGTTGGCGCGGGCGAAGGCGCGCACCTGCGCGCAGGCCTCCGGAGTCCAGCCGGTGCCGCCGACGATCAGCAGCGGGCGCCTGGCCTGGCTCAGGCGCGTGCGCAGTTCGGCCAGGGCGCCGGCGCCGGGGGCCGCGCGCGTGATGGGCGTGGGCGGCACATCGGTGACCTGGGTCGAACCGAACAGCACTTCCTCGGGCAGCCCGATCACCACCGGGCCGGGTCGCCCGGACTGGGCGACCCGGAAGGCGCGGGCAATGATCTCGGGCAGGCGGCGGATGTCGTCGACCTCGGTGGCCCACTTGGCCAGGCCGCCGAACATCTGCCGGTAGTCCACTTCCTGGAAGGCTTCGCGGCCCTTGAACGCACTTTCCACCTGGCCGATGAAGAGGATCATCGGCGTCGAATCCTGCATCGCCGTGTGCACGCCGTTGGCCGCGTGGGTCGCGCCCGGCCCGCGGGTGACGAAGCAGATGCCGGGGCGGCCGGTGAGCTTGCCGTAGGCGTCGGCCATGTTCGAGGCGGCGCCTTCGTGGCGGGTGACGAGGGTCTGGATGCTGGTCGCATCGTGCAGGGCGTCGAGTACCGGCAGGTAACTTTCGCCGGGGATGCAGTAGACGGTATCCACCGCGTGGTGCAACAGGGCATCGACGAGGATCTGGCCGCCGTTGCGGGCCGGAGTATCGGACATGGGCGTGGGGTTCCTTGGCAGGGGAGCAGGGCGCAGCTGTGCGCTGATCTTCGGCGAACTGCCGCGGTGATCCAAGCGAGCATTCTTCGCAAGGTCATTCCTCCCTGGAATGCATGGCATCCGGATCGAATGACGCACGCCAGAGCGGGCGCGACGACGAACCGCGCTGGCCTTTTCCAGCGGTTGACTATGGTTGATGCACGGGCGCGGTCGCGTCCGCAGGACGATATTGCTGCAAAAGGAGAGCCTCCCATGTACCACCTCTCGTCCCGAGCCCTGCTCGCCGGCCTGTTCGCCACCTCCAGCCTGCCCCTGTATGCCGCCCTGCCGTCGGCGCCGGGGTACATCGATGACAGTGGCTACAGTGCCGCTGCCAGGACCCGCATCCTCCCGGCGATGTTCGAGCAAAAGCTCGCCAGCACGAAGTACATCGCCAGGACCGACAACCCGCTGATCACCCTGGCCGAATCCTCGGGCTTCAAGCAGACCTCCGACTACCACCAGACCCGTGCCTGGCTGCAGAAACTGGCCGATGCCTCCGGCGGTGCCATCACCCTGAGCGACCTGCCGGAGAACAGCGCCACCGGTGAGCCGATGCTGCTGGTGACCGCCAGTCGCGAGGCGGACAAGTCGGCAGCGGGGCTGAACAAGTCCGGCAGGCCGACGATCTTCGTCGAGGCCGAAATCCATCCCGGCGAGGCCAACGGCAAGGACGCCATGTTCATGCTGCTGCGCGACATGACCACCGGCGACAAGCCGCTGGCCGGGCTGCTGGACAAGGTCAACATCCTCTTCATCCCCACCGTGAACATCGATGGCGACCTGCGCCGAAGCCCCTACGGGCGGATCAACCAGAACGGCCCGGAAGTCACCGGCTGGCGCGTGAACGGTCTGAACTACAACCTCAACCGCGACTTCACCAAGCTCGACAGCGCGGAGATCCGCAACGTCGCCTCGGTGTTCAACCAGTACGACCTGAGCTTCTTCGCCGACACCCACTCCACCGACGGCGCCATGTATCCCTACGACAGCTCCTACTGCCACAACGGCAACGGCTGGTCGCCGGCTGCCAGCGAGTGGATGGACAAGGTGATGCGCGGTCCGGTGTACAAGGAACTGGAGGGTGACGGGCATGTCGTCCACGAGTGCATCAGCTTCAACGACAACCAGGACCCGACCCAGGGCTACTACCCGTACCGCACCGACCTGGCGCGTTTCTCCAACCAGTACGGCGATATCCGCAATGTGCCGTCGATCCTCATCGAGCAACACGCCCTGCACCCCTATGAGACCCAGGTGCTGGGCAACTACGTGATGCTCAAGGCGATGTTCCAGGTGATCGGCGACAACGCCGATTCGCTGAAGCAGGCGATTGGCAAGGACCGCGAACGGCTGGCGGCGCAGAAGGAGGTGATCCTCACCTGGAAGCCGGGCGATCCGCAGCACACGCCGTTCACCGTGGGTGATTACCGCTATGAGGAGTCGCCGATCACCGGCAAGAAAACCATCGTCTGGAGCAACCAGCCCAAGCAGCTGAACGTGCCGATCACCGACAACTCGGTGCCCGACCTGGTGGTGAAGCGGCCGAAGCAGTACGTGGTGCCGGTGCAGTGGAGCGAGGTGATCGCGCGCCTGAAGTCACACGGCATCCAGATGAAGACCCTGGACAAGGCCACGCCCATCGAAGTGACCCTGTACCGCATGGACGACATCAAGCTGGCCGGTGGATTCGAGCCCGACCGCGCCGCCAGCAACGAGATCCCCGGCTACGAGGGGCACCTGCTGGTCAGCGGCGTCGGCAAGCCGTTCCAGCGCCTGCAGACCTACCCGGCGGGCTCGGTGGTGATCGACACTGATCAGCCGCTGGGCGTGCTGGCGGTCAACCTGCTGACGGCGGAAAGCCCGGACTCGTTCTGGTCCTGGGGCTTCTTCAACTCGACCCTGGTAGTGGCCGAGGAACCGGAGGAGTACGTGATGGAGCCGATGGCGCGCAAGATGCTCGCCGAGGATCCGACGCTCAAGGCCGAGTTCGAGAAGAAGCTCAAGGACGACAAGGCCTTCGCCAAGGACGCCCACGCGCGCCTGCAGTGGTTCTACCAGCGCACGCCGTTCTATGACGTGAACGCCTACGTCTATCCGGTGGGAACAGTGTACTGAGTCGTAGTGGCGGGTGGCGCAGGCGCGCTATCCGCCCCTGCCTCCGCCGCCTTACGGCAGCCGGGCCGCGCGACGGCGCAGGGCGCGATGACGACCGGCGAAGAACAGGCGCAGGAAGAGTTTCACCAGCGGGGCGCCAAACAGCGGTTCGACGGTGAGCTGGTCCACTACCCGGGTGCCCTGGGCGCAGGGTTCCAGGGTGCGCTCGTGGCGCCACAGGCGCATGCCGGTCATGGGTGATTCCTCGATGAAGCCTTCGCCGCTGCGCAGTTCACGCAGGGTGAGGCGCGAGGTGCCCAGCGGAATCACGCCCAGCAGCCAGAGCCAACTGGTGAACAGCGGCTGGCCAGGCACGATCTGCAGGTCTTCGAGGTTGTTGATGCCGCGGGGGATGCTCATCCACAGCAGCGGGCGCATCTCGTCGCGCAGGCAGCGCACGTCGGTGATCCAGCGCCAGGCCAGTTCGGTATCGGCGCGCAGGGTGGATTCGAAGCGCAGCGAGAGGGTCATGGTCCTTCCCTGAAAATGCACAAGGCCCGCACGGGGCGGGCCTTGTGGTGACGCTTACAGACTGGCGATCTTCTCGCGCTGCTGGACCAGGTTGGTCACGGCCTGCTCGGCCTCGGCCAGCTTGGCGCGTTCCTTCTCGATCACTTCCGGCGGGGCCTTGGCGACGAAGCCTTCGTTGGACAGCTTGCCGCCCACGCGTTTGACTTCGCCTTCCAGGCGCTGGATTTCCTTGTCCAGGCGCGCCATCTCGGCGGCCTTGTCGATCAGGCCGGCCATCGGCACCAGCACCTGCAGGTCGCCGACCAGCGCGGTGGCGGACATCGGCGGCTCTTCGCCTTCGTCCAGCACGCGGATGGTCTCGAGCTTGGCCAGCTTCATCAGCAGCGGCTCGTTGTCGGCCAGGCGACGGTGGTCTTCAGGCGAGGCGTTGTTCAGCACCAGGTCGATGCGCTTGGCCATGGAGATGTTCATCTCGCCACGGATCTGGCGGATGCCCAGCATCAGGGCCTTGACCCACTCGATGTCGCCTTCGGCGGCGGCGTCGATCTTCGCCTCGTCGGCGATCGGCCAGGGTTGCAGCATCAGGGTGTCACCGGTCTTGCCAGCGGCGGTCTTGATGCGCTGCCAGATTTCCTCGGTGATGAACGGCATGAACGGGTGCGCCAGGCGCAGTGCGGTTTCCAGCACGCGCGCCAGGGTGCGACGGGTGCCGCGCTGACGCTCGATCGGCGCGTTCTCGTCCCACAGCACCGGCTTGACCAGTTCCAGGTACCAGGCGCAGTACTCGTCCCAGATGAACTCGTAGAGAGCCTGGGTGGCCAGGTCGAAGCGGAAGGCGTCCAGCTGGCGCGCGACTTCGATCTCGGTGCGCTGCAGGGCGGAGATGATCCAGCGGTCCACCGAGGACAGCTCGACCGGCTCGCCGTTCACGCCGGTGTCCTTGCCATCGGTGTTCTCGATGACGAAGTTGGCGGCGTTCCACAGCTTGTTGCAGAAGTTGCGGTAGCCCTCGACGCGGCCCATGTCGAACTTGATGTCACGACCGGTGGATGCCAGCGAGCAGAAGGTGAAGCGCAGGGCGTCGGTGCCGTAGCTGGCGATGCCTTCGGGGAACTCGGCCTTGGTCTGCTTGGCGATCTTCTCGGCGAGCTTGGGCTGCATCATGCCGCTGGTGCGTTTTTCCAGCAGCTCGTCGAGGGTGATGCCGTCGACGATGTCCAGCGGGTCGAGCACGTTGCCCTTGGACTTGGACATCTTCTGGCCCTGGCCATCGCGCACCAGACCATGGACGTAGACGGTCTTGAACGGGATCTGCGCGGTGCCATCGCCATTCTTGATCAGGTGCATGGTCAGCATGATCATGCGCGCAACCCAGAAGAAGATGATGTCGAAGCCGGTCACCAGCACGTCGGTGGGGTGGAAGGTCTTCAGGTATTCGGTCTGTTCCGGCCAGCCAAGGGTGGAGAAGGTCCACAGGCCCGAGCTGAACCAGGTGTCCAGTACGTCTTCGTCCTGGCGCAGGTTGGCGTCGCCCAGGTTGTGCTTGGCGCGCACTTCGGCCTCGTTGCGGCCGACGTAGACGTTGCCGGCATCGTCGTACCAGGCCGGGATGCGGTGGCCCCACCACAGCTGACGGCTGATGCACCAGTCCTGGATGTCGCGCATCCAGCTGAAGTACATGTTTTCGTACTGCTTGGGCACGAACTGGATGCTGCCGTCTTCCACGGCGGCGATGGCGGGCTCGGCCAGCGGCTTGGTGGAGACGTACCACTGGTCGGTCAGCCACGGCTCGATGACGGTGCCGGAGCGGTCGCCCTTGGGTACTTTCAGCGCGTGGTCGTCGATCTTCTCGAGCAGGCCGGCGGCCTCGAAGTCGGCAACGATCTGCTTGCGCGCGACGAAGCGGTCGAGACCGGCGTAGGCGGCAGGCAGGCTGGCATCGAGGTCGGGGTTGACGCTGCCGTCGAGCTTGAACACCTGGGCGACGGCGAGGACGGCGGCGTCCTTGTCGAAGATGTTGATCAGCGGCAGGTCGTGGCGCTTGCCGACTTCATAGTCGTTGAAGTCGTGGGCGGGGGTGATCTTTACGCAGCCGGTGCCGAACTCACGGTCGACGTAGTCGTCGGCGATGATCGGGATGCGGCGGCCCACCAGCGGCAGGTCGATGAAGGTGCCGATCAGCGCGGCGTAGCGCTCGTCTTCCGGGTGTACGGCGACGGCGCTGTCACCCAGCACGGTTTCCGGACGGGTGGTGGCGACGACCAGGTGGTCCTTGCCGTCGGCGGTCTTGTTGCCGTCGGCGAGCGGGTAGCGCAGGTGCCAGAGGTGGCCCTTCTCGTCGTGGTTCTCCACTTCGAGGTCGGAAATGGCGGTGTGGAACTTGGTGTCCCAGTTGACCAGGCGCTTGCCGCGGTAGATCAGGCCATCCTCGTGCAGGCGCACGAAGGCTTCCTTCACGGCGTTGGACAGGCCGTCGTCCATGGTGAAGCGCTCGCGCGACCAGTCCACGGAGGAGCCCAGGCGGCGAATCTGGCGGGTGATGGTGCCGCCGGACTGGTCTTTCCATTCCCAGACCTTCTCCAGGAACTTCTCGCGACCCAGGTCATGACGGGCGATGCCCTGCGCGGCCAGCTGGCGCTCCACCACCATCTGGGTGGCGATGCCGGCGTGGTCGGTGCCCGGCTGCCACAGGGTGTTGCGGCCCTGCATGCGGCGGTAGCGGATCAGCGCGTCCATGATGGCGTTGTTGAAGCCGTGGCCCATGTGCAGGCTGCCGGTGACGTTCGGCGGCGGGATCATGATGGTGTACGGCTCGCCGGAACCTTGCGGGGCGAAGTAGTTCTCTTTCTCCCACAGGGGGTACCAGTGGGATTCGATGGCGTGGGGCTGGTAGGTCTTGTCCATGAGCGCGGCGGGACCCTGATAAGGCTAGACGGAAAACCGCTGAGTATAGCGGGAGGCGGGGAGATGAGGCCACCGGGGCGATTTGCTGTGCGGCCGCAAAGGGGCATGTAGGAGTGAGCTTGCTCGCGAACGCTCTTCTGCAAGCTCGCAGTGGCGAAGGTTCGCGAGCAAGCTCGCTCCTACAAAAAAATGCGAAATGGTATGGGGCGTCAGCTCTTGCGCTGAGCCAGCAGACGCTGCATGCGCGCTTCCAGTCGGCGCTGCAGTTCGGCTTCGATCTGCGGGGCGAAGTCGTCGAGGACGTCCTGCAGGATCAGTTGGGCCGCGGCGCGCAGTTCCAGGTCCAGGCGGTTCAGCTCGCTGGCGGCAGGCGTGGCCTGCGGCGCGGCGGGCTGGGTAGCGGCAGGCGCCGGCGACTGATGGGCTGGCGTGACGACATCGGAGAGCAGCGGGATGTTGTCCGGCTCGAAGGATTCGGTGAGCAGGGGCGGCTCGGCGCCCGACTCGTCCAGCAGGTCCTGGATGGTCTTCAGGTCTTCCAGCAGGTGGTCGGGGTCGTGCGGGGGCTTGCGGTTGTCCATGGTCTTGGCTGAGACGCTCTCAAGGGCGCGGCAGGCGGTGGTCCTGCAAAGGATAGCCCTGCTCGCGGTAGCGACGGAAATTCTCCCGCGCGGCCTGACGAATCGCCGGTTCCTCGATCACCAGCTCGGCGACCCGGTTGAAACGGTCGACGAAGGCGGGAATGGCCAGGGTCAGGTTGATCAGCAGGTCCCGGTGGCTTTCCGGCGGCTCACCGAGGGCGAGCACGATCGGCGAGTCGGCGTCTTCTTCCACCGCATTGTGTGGGATGAAGGTTTCGCCGCGGAAGTTCCACAGCCGGGCGTCCAGCGCATCGCGCTGGGCCTCGTCGCTGCACAGCACGAAGATGCGCATGCCTTGCCGCCAGGCCTTTTCGGCGAGGCGGCAGGCGATGGTCAGGCGCGCGTCGGGATCGGCGCTGGGAATGACGTAGAAGTCCACACGCGTCATGCGTTCGATCCCATCGGCAGATTGCACTGTGCCATTACTTGGCGCGGTCCAGCAGGTACTGGGTCAGCAGCGGAACCGGGCGGCCAGTGGCGCCCTTGTCCTTGCCACCGCTGATCCAGGCGGTGCCGGCGATGTCCAGGTGCGCCCAGTGGAACTTCTTGGCGAAGCGCGACAGGAAGCAGCCGGCGGTGATGGTGCCGGCCTTCGGCCCACCGATGTTGGCGATGTCGGCGAAGGGGCTGTCGAGCTGCTCCTGGTATTCGTCGAACAGCGGCAGCTGCCAGGCGCGGTCGTCGGCGACTTCACCGGCCTTGAGCAGTTGCTTGATCAGCGCGTCGTTGTTGCCCATCAGGCCCGAGGTGTTGGAGCCCAGGGCGACGATGCAGGCGCCGGTCAGGGTGGCGATGTCCACCACGGACTGCGGCTTGAAGCGCTCGACGTAGGTCAGCGCGTCACACAGCACCAGGCGGCCTTCGGCGTCGGTGTTGAGGATCTCGACGGTCTGGCCGCTCATGGTGGTGACGATGTCGCCCGGACGGGTGGCGCCGCCGCTGGGCATGTTCTCGGCGCAGGCCATGACGCCCACCAGGTTGATCGGCAGTTGCAGCTCCAGCACGGCGCGGAAGGTGCCGAACACCGAGGCGGCGCCGCACATGTCGAACTTCATCTCGTCCATGCCCAGGCCGGGCTTCAGGCTGATGCCGCCGGTGTCGAAGGTGATGCCCTTGCCGACCAGTACGTGCGGGGCTTCGTCCTTCTTCTTCGCGCCGTTGTATTGCAGCACGATCAGGCGCGGCGGCTGGTCGCTGCCCTGGGCGACGGCGAGGAAGGAACCCATGCCCAGCTCGCGCAGTTTTTTCTCGTCGAGGACCTCGACCTTCAGGCCCTTGTATTCCTTGCCCAGCGCCTTGGCCTGCTCGCCGAGGAAGGTCGGGTGGCAGAGGTTCGGCGGCAGGTTGCCCAGGTCGCGGGTCAGGGCCATGCCGTTGGCAATGGCCTGGGCTTCCCTGGCGCCTTGCTCGACGGCGGTAGCGTCGGTCTTGTCGGCGAGCAGGGTGATTTTCTTCAGCTTCGGCGCTTCGGCCTTCTGGCTCTTGAAGCGATCGAAGACGTAGGTGCCGTCGGCGAGGGTTTCCACCTGCAGGCGAGCCTTGCCGTGGGCGTTGCGGCCTTTCACGGCCAGGTCGCCCAGGGCCAGGACGGCGTCGGCGCCACCCAGGTTCTTCAGATTGCCCAGGACGGCGGAAACCAGTTTGCGGTAGGCGCGGTCGGAGAGTTCACGCTCTTTGCCGGCACCGACCAGCAGGACGCGCTCGGCCTTAATGTTGGGTAAATCTTGCAGCAGTAGAGTCTGGCCCACCTTGCCTGCCAGATCGCCGCGCTTGAGCAGGTTGGCGATGGCACCGCCGGTGGCTTCGTCGACGGCCTTGGCAGTGGCGCCAAGCTTGCGGCCTTCGCCCACGGCGATGACCAGGGTGGCGGTCTTGAGAGTTTCCGGACGTACGCTTTTTACAAGGAATTCCATGGCTGAGTGTCCCCGGGACAAAGAGCAGAAGGGTCTGCGAATGAAGGTGGACTGCGCAGTGACAGGCCTGGCGAATCGCAGGATAATGCCGGCTATTTGCGCTGGGTCGCGTCCGCGCGTACCCGGCAATGCTTCACGGCGGCTAGTTTGAGCGTAGCCGCCTGAGCGTGACAACCCTGGAGTGTCCGGTTTGATTGTCTTCCGTTACCTGTCCCGTGAAGTGCTGATCACCATGAGCGCGGTGAGCGCCGTGCTGCTGGTCATCATCATGAGCGGCCGTTTCATCAAGTACCTGGCGCAGGCGGCCCAAGGCCTGCTCGATCCGGGTTCGCTGTTCATGATCATGGGCGTGCGCCTGCCGGGCTTCCTGCAACTGATCCTGCCGCTGGGTCTGTTCCTCGGCATCCTGCTGGCCTATGGCCGCCTGTACCTGGACAGCGAGATGACCGTGCTCACGGCCACCGGCATGAGCCAGCAGCGTCTGCTGGCCATCACCCTGGCACCGGCGCTGTTCATCGCCCTGCTGGTGGCGTGGCTGAGCCTGTGGCTGGCGCCCCAGGGCATCACCCAGATGCAGCTGCTGCTGAACAAGCAGGATGCGATGACCGAATTCGATACCCTGGCACCGGGGCGCTTCCAGTCGATGCGCGACGGTACGCGGGTGACCTACACCGAAACCCTGGCCAACGAGCGTACCCAGCTCGGCGGGGTGTTCATCTCCGACAAGAACCGACCGCGCAACGGCAAGGACGGCGGCACCTCGGTGCTGGTCGGCAATACCGGTGTGCAGGAAATCCATGCCGACGGCAGCCGCTATCTGATCCTCAAGGACGGCTACCGCTATGACGGTACGCCGGGCCAGGCCGACTACCGCGAGATCAAGTACGACACCTACGCGGCGCTTCTGCCCAAGCCGGAAGTGAGCAGCGAGATCGACGACCGCGATGCCATCCCGACCTCCGACCTGCTGGGCAGCGACGATCCGCGCATGAAGTCCGAGTTGCAGTGGCGCCTGTCCATTCCGCTGCTGGTGTTCGTGGTGACTGTGCTGGCGGTGCCGCTGTCGCGCGTCAACCCGCGCCAGGGCCGCTTCCTCAAGCTGCTGCCAGCCGTGCTGCTGTACATGGCCTACCTGGCGCTGCTGATTGCCGGACGCGGCATGCTCGACAAGGGCAAGATCCCCATGGCCCTGGGCCTGTGGTGGATCCACGGGATATTCCTGGCCATCGGCCTGTTGTTGTTGTACTGGGAGCCGCTGCGTCTGAAGCTGGCCGCCAAGCGAGCGAAGTCGGGCCGGGAGCTGAAGCATGCGTAAGCTGGATCGCTACATCGGCACGACCGTCTTAGTCTCCATTCTCGCGGTACTCGGGGTGATCCTCGGTCTGGCGGAGCTGTTCGCCTTCGTCGACCAACTGGGGCAGATCGACGAGAGCTACACCCTGACCGAAGCGCTCAAGTTCGTGCTGCTCACGGCGCCGAGCCGCGGCTACGACATGCTGCCGATGGCCGCGCTGATCGGCTGCCTGGTGGGCCTGGGCACCCTGGCCAGCAACAGTGAACTGACCATCATGCGTGCCGCTGGCGTGTCGCTGCAGCGCATCGTCTGGGCGGTGATGAAGCCGATGCTGGTGCTGATGTTCGCCGGCATCCTGATCGGCGAGTACGTGATTCCCTACACCGAAACCGCCGCCCAGAGCGGCCGTGCCCTGGCGCAGAGCGGCAATGGTTCGCAGAGCTCGAAGTCGGGCCTGTGGCACCGCCAGGGACATGAGTTCATCCACATCAACGTGGTGCGCCCGGATGGCGTGCTGCTGGGCGTGACGCGCTACAACTTCGATGACAACCGTCGTCTGCAGACGGCGAGCTTCGCCCGCCAGGCAGTGTTCGAAAACGACCAGTGGCAACTGCAGGACGTGAACACCACCGTGCTGCACGCCGCGGAAAAGCGCAGCGAAGTCGTGAGCAAACCGAGCGAGACGTGGAACATCCAGCTCAGCCCGCAACTGCTCAACACGGTGGTGATGGAGCCGGAAGCGCTGTCGATCACCGGCCTGTGGAGCTATATCCACTACCTGCAGGACCAGGGCCTGAGCTCCAACCGCTACTGGTTGGCGTTCTGGACCAAGATCCTGCAGCCGCTGGTGACGGCCGCCCTGGTGCTGATGGCGATTTCCTTCATCTTCGGCCCGCTGCGTAGCGTGACCCTCGGCCAGCGCGTGTTCACCGGCGTGCTGGTGGGCTTCACCTTCCGCATTGCCCAGGACCTGCTCGGCCCGTCCAGCCAGGTATTCAACTTCCCGCCGTTGCTGGCGGTGCTGGTGCCGGCGGCGATCTGCGCCTTCCTCGGCACCCTGTTGCTGAAGCGGGCCGGCTAAGGCTGGTTCCTGTAGAAAGCAAAAAGCCGGCAATCGCCGGCTTTTTTGTGTCCGGGAATCAGCTCCGGCCCTGGGTTGCCTTGCGCACTGCCTTGGGAATCTGGATCACCACGCTTTCCGAGTAGCGATCCTGCCAGGTGCGCTTGTCCTTGTCCCAGAGCATCCAGAGAAAGCCCAGGCCTGCGCAGCCCCAGGAACCGATGGCGATGACGAAGCGCAGCAGCGCCTGCATCAGGGTGATGCGCGTGCCGTCGGCGTTCTGCACGCGGACGCCCCACACCTGCATGCCCAGGGTCTGGCCGCTGTGAGTCCAGAACTTGGCGAAGAAGGCGAACACGGCGATGAACAGCAGGCTGGACAGCAGCGGATCGCCGATCAGGCCGCCCTGGTCAGCCAGCTGCCGCAGCTTCTCACTGCCGTAGATCAGGCGTAGCAGGCCCTGCTGGTAAACCAGCGTCACCACCATCAGCAAGGCCACGCAAAGCAGAAAGTCGTAGAACATCGCGGCGAAGCGACGGAGGAGCGTGGCGGGCGGGAAGTTTCCCGCGGGCTGGAGCTGCTGCGGCTTGGGCATGGGCGTCTTCTGTGGCGATCAGGATGAATGGGGCCGGGATTATACGGATTCCGTCGCGCGGCGCCCGACGGCGGAGGCTGTTCTAAGCTCAAACCACGCCGCTGCCCATGGGGGAGTGGCAATGCGTCGCAGGTCGCGCCGCCGCCGAGCAAGGATCAAGGATGCCGCTACGCAGCTATACCCGGCGCAGGCTGCTGCCCCGCCTGGTCTTCTCCCTATCCATGGCGTTGCTGCCGCTGTTGCTGGGCAGCGCCATCATCTACTGGCAGACCCTGCGCAGCCTGTCCTCCGAGGCGAGTACCGCCTCGAGCGAGGCTGTTCGGCTGTTCGATGTGATGCTGGACAATGCTGCGGGCGCCGCCCAGGTGGCGTTGCTGCATGTGGACGAGGGGTGCGCCGACGCGACCCTGATCCTTCGCGAGCAAGTGGCAGTGGTGCCGTTCGTCCGCTCGGTCAACCTGACCCGGGATGACCACATCTATTGCACCTCGCTGTTCGGTGACTTCGAGGCTCCGCTGGATTCGAGCCTGTATGTGGGTGGCCGGCTGCGGATGATGGCCGGCAATGAAATCACGCCGAATCGCGCGCTGTTGATCCTGCGCCGCTCCCAGGGCCGCCACGCCGCGCTGGCGACCGTGGATGGGCGTTACCTGAGCAACACCCTGCAACTGGTCGATCAACGCAGCGACCTGCAGTTGCAGGTCGGCAGGCAGTGGATGGATGAGGAGGGCAGGGTCTTCGACGGCCAGCCAGCCCGCCTGCCACTGGGGCACGTCGAACTGGCGTCCGAGCGCTTCCCGTACCGGGTCATTGGCGGCTTCCCGGAAGGTGCGCAATGGCAGCACATCCGCGAGGATGCCTGGCCGCTGGTGGCGCTGATGCTGATGCTGGGTGGCGTGTCGGGTGTGGCCTGCTATTGGCTGTGGGGGCGCTCGGCCACGCCGAGCCTGGAATTGGAGCGTGCGTTGCTGGCCGGTGAATTCGTCCCCTACCTGCAGCCGCTGGTGGATGCCCAGGATGGCCGCTGGGTCGGGGCGGAAGTGCTGATGCGCTGGATTCATCCACGCGAAGGCATGGTCGGCCCGGACCTGTTCATCCCCATGGCCGAGCGCTCTGGCCTGATCGTGCCGATGACCCGCGAGCTTTTCCATCAGGTCGCTGACGCATTGGCGCCCTATGGGCAGTTGCTGGGGCAGGGTTTCCACCTGAGCTTCAACATCAGCGCCCGCCATTGCACGGAGCCGGGGTTGTTCGGCGACTGCCGGGACTTTCAGGCGCGCTTTCTGCCTCACCGCCCGGAGCTGACCCTGGAGCTGACCGAGCGCGAGCTGATCGTCTCCAGCGAGGTGACGGACGAGCTTTTCGACAACCTCCACGCGCTGGGCGTCAAGTTGGCGATCGACGACTTCGGCACCGGGAACTCCAGCCTGGCCTACCTGCACCGTTTCAAGGTGGATGCGCTGAAGATCGACAAGAGCTTCGTGGCGATGATCGGTGTGGATGCACTGTCTTCCCACGTCCTCGACAGCATTGTCGAACTGTGCGGCAAGCTGGACCTGATGATCATCGCCGAAGGTGTGGAAACCCCGGAGCAGCAGGCATACCTTGCCATGCGTGGTGTCGAGGTGCTGCAAGGGTACCTCTTCGACCGCCCCATGCCGCTGGCGGTATTCGTCCAGGCGCTGCAGGAGCGGCGGGCCGACATCTGAAGCCTGCCTTTTGGTCCGGGATTCGGCACGAGCGCCTGCCTCGGCAAGATATTCAAATCAGGACGGGCAGTGAGTTGACTCGGTAGTTGGCTAATGAATAGCCGTGAAGGTTAATTTGGAGGATGAAATAAGTTCTCGTTAACTGTTGGCGGATGGCGGCTGATTAAAAGTTATCAGTATGGCTTTCTCTGATTTACAAGCTGATAAGAAACGCATGTCTTGACGTTTTCTTCACCAAATATTGATGCATATTTAATAATTGGTACGGTTGTTCTTTGGTTTTAACTTAATAAATTAAAGTGTTTTGTTTTTGATACATGACGCATCGCTATATGCCCCTTTCTGTTTATTGGTTATTTCGTCTTAATGCCGCGTGTTTGCTGGTTTTCCGGATTTTTCACCAATTCTGAACATCTTTTTCGCTAGCTACTTTTATATATGTCGAAACGCCGGCGACGACTGGTATTGAATTGTTGGGTAGGCGGGGTGGCGAATCGCCATTTAACTAATAGAGTCTGTTGAAAGACCTTTTGAAGTGAGTCTGGATGATGTCTGGAAGTTCCCGTGGTTTTACCCTGATCGAATTGATGGTGGTGACGGCGATCATCGCGATTTTGGCGGCCATTACCTATCCCAGCTATCAGCAATACATCATTCGGGGGAAACGATCCTCGGCCCAGGCGCAGATGATGGATATCGCCAACCGGCAGCAGCAGTATTTGCTCGCCAACCGCGCCTATGCCAGCAAGTCAGCGCTGGAAAGCGGCGGTTACGTCCTGCCCAGTGATGTGTCGCGTGATTACGGCTACGACATCACCATCGGTTCCGGCACCCCGCCGACCTTCACCATCACCTTCACCCCGGGCGGCACGCAGGCCAGCGACGGCAACCTGACCTTGAGCAACGACGGTACCCGGACGCCTTCGGGCAAGTGGTGATCGACATGATGATCTCCCGGCAACGCGGCTTCACCCTGATCGAGCTGATGGTCAGCATCCTGATCATTTCACTGGGGCTGCTCGGCTTGGCCAGGCTTCAGATGCGCATGCAGCTGTCGGACATGGAGTCCTATCAGCGCGCCCAGGCCCTGCTGTTGATCAACGACATTTCCAGCCGCATGTCGGCCAACCCCAACAATGCGTCCAGTTACGTCACTGCGTCCCCTGTCGGCGCCGGCATGACCTGCCCGGCCACCAGTTCGACCCGCCAGCAGGCGGACCTGGCGGACTGGTGCAGCAGTCTGCAGGGCGCGGCGGAAGTCGGCGGCGGCAACGTCAAGGCCGGTGCGATGCTGGGCGGGCGGGGATGCATCCAGTCGCTGGGTAGCAATCAGTACATGATTACGGTGGCTTGGCAGGGTGTCGGTCCGATCTCTGCGCCGCCCACCAGCGTGGCCTGCGGCAGTGGCAGCTACGACGGAAGTTCCGGCTGCACCAGCGATTTGTGCCGGCGTGTGGTGACCACCGTCGTGCGGGTAGCCACGCTATGAGCCGCGTGGCCTCGCAGCGTGGTTTTACCCTGGTGGAGCTTATGGTGGTGGCCACCGTCAGCCTGCTGATCATGGCTGGCGTAATGGGGCTCTATCTGAACCTGAGCCGTACCAACGACGACATGGCCAAGACCAACGCGCTGATCGAAAACGGTCGTTTCGCTGTCGGATTGATGCAGGAAGACTTTGCCCATGCGGGGTTCTGGAATGGCTACATTCCGCAGTTCGATGATCTGACCGTCAGTGGTGTCCCCGGCGACGTGCCGACCGCCTTGGCGCCGGTCTGCTCCGATTTTTCCGCCTGGACCCAGGCGGACAAACTGAACGCCGTCGGTATCGTGGTCCAGACCTATTCGGCGGTACCCAGCGGTTGCTCCGGGATCATCGGCAGTTTGGCGGCAAACTCCGATGTCGTGGTGATCCGCCATGCCGAGACCTGCTCGCCCGGTGTTGGCAACTGCGATGCGCTCGCCGCTGGCAAGGTTTACTTCCAGGCGTCCTTCTGCGACAGCGACTCCAATCCCACGACTCCCAATCCCTTCGTGCTGGGGACTACCGGGTTCACCATGCGCCAGCGCGACTGCGCCACCCTCGCAGAACGCCGCAAGTTCATCACCAACGTCTATTACGTGCGTACCTATGCCGTGACGGCGGGTGATGGCATCCCCACCCTGATGCGCGCGCAGTTCGATTCTTCGGGCGGCGCCACTCCCTCGAACGGACTGCAGCCGGCCGTTCCGCTGATCGAGGGTATCGAGGCTTTCCGCATTGAACTGGGGCTCGACAACTTCAGCGGTTCGGGCGCCGCGGTGAACTATGCCCAGGCCGTGTCCTGGATCGACAGCTCCACCAAGACCACCCCCACCAATCGCGGCGACGGATCGCCGGATGGCAGCTTCGTGCATTGCGGCTCGACGTCCTGCACGGCAGCTCAGCTGATGAATGTGGTCGAGGCTCGCCTGTATGTACTGGCGCGCAGCCGAACCCCGACGCAGGGCTACAGCTCCGACAAGACCTATGCCCTCGGCTCGGCCACCCTCGGCCCGTACACCGATGGCTACAAACGGCACCTGTTCACTTCCAGCGCCACGCTGGTGAACGTATCCCGGCGGAGGCAGACGCCATGAAGAAGTACTGCAGCATGGGAAGCCAGCAAGGCGCGACCCTGGTGATCACTCTGGTGATGTTGCTGATGCTGATGCTGATGGTCGGCAGTGCCTACAACCTGAGTGGCACCAACCTGAAGGCCGTTGGCAACATGCAGTTCCGTAACGAGGCGATCGCCTCCGCCAACATCGGCATCGAGCGAGTACTGAGTTCGGCGTTCACCAGCGCACCGACGGCGGAACAGCTCAATGTCGACATCAACAATGACGGTGCCACCGACTATCAGGTGTCGATGGCTGCACCGGTATGCCTGAGCGCGAAACAGACTGCCGGGTCTTCGCTCTGTGGCCTGCAGACCCAGTCGATGTGTAGCCAGGACTGGAACACCGTGTGGGAACTGGATGCGACGGTGATCGATGCGGTGACGGGAACGGCAGTGAAAGTGCGGTCGGGCGTGCGCGTGCAGCTCACCGATACGCAGAAGCGGACCGTGTGCGGAGCATGAAGATGAATACACAGGACAGTCTCACGATCTTCCAGCGCGTGTTCGCATGCTGCGCGCTGTGCATTGCCTCGTTCGCAATCCAGGCAGAGGACATTGACCTGTTTATCGGCACGCCACCCAATACGGCGGACGCGCCCAATGTGCTGATCATTCTCGACAACACCGCCAACTGGAACACGCCATTCGACAATGAAAAGGCGGCGCTGGTTTCGGTGATCAACGGTCTCACCGCCGGCAAGTTCCGGGTTGGCCTGATGATGTTCACCGAGACCGGTGGATCCGACAAGGGCAACGATGGAGCCTATGTCCGGGCCGCCATTCGACTGCTGGACACGACGACCAAACCAACGTACCAGGCCCTGGTGAACAGCCTGGACGTGAAGAATGACAAGTCCAACAACGGTAAGGCCGCCAAGGCGATGGAGGAGGCCTGGCTGTATTACTCTGCCGGTGCGCCCTATGCCGGCAACCAGAAGGCGAAGACCGACTACACCGGCAATACAGGCGGTACCGCGGCTTCCAATGCGATCTATGCGCTGAGCGGCAACGCCCTGACTACGAAAGCGGGTAGTCCTTATGCAAACCCCATCGTCGCCGGGTGTGCGAAGAACTACATCATCTACATCAGCAACGGTGCAGCACAGGACAACAACAACGATCTGACGCAGGCCACCAGCGCGCTGGCGGCTGCCCACGGCGACACCACATCGATCCCGATTTCTCCCAGCGGCTCGCAGGACAACGTGGCTGACGAGTGGTCACGCTTCATGAAGAAGAGCAACCTCGCCGTCACGACCTACACCGTGGATATCAACAAGGTCACCACCGGACAGGGGCCGGGCTGGACGGCCCTGCTCAAGAGCATGGCCAATGTCAGCAGTGGCAAGTACTTCGATGTCACGTCCAGCGGAACCCAGATCACCGATGCGCTGAACTCCATCTTCTCCGAGATCCAGGCGACCAACAGCGTGTTCGCTTCGGTGACCCTGCCGGTGAGCGTCAACACCCAGAGCACCTACCTGAACCAGGTCTTCGTCGGTATGTTCCGCCCGGACGCTGATTCGTTCCCTCGCTGGGCCGGCAATCTGAAGCAGTACAAGCTGGGCATGGTCAATGGCGCGTTGAGAACGGTGGATGCCGATGGCGCGAGTGCCATCAACAGCAGTACCGGCTTCATCACCGAGTGTGCACGAAGTTTCTGGACACCAAGCACGACAGACAACTACTGGGCGTTCAAGCCGCAAGGTGGGTGCCTCACGGTGACTGGCGCCGATAACTCCAACTACCCGGACGGGAATATCGTCGAGAAGGGCGCGCAGGCCTATCGCCTGCGCCAGGGCGGCGTGCGCACCATGAAGACCTGCAGTGCCAGCAGTTGCTCCACCCTGACCAGCTTCGATACCAGCAACGGGACCGCCATCGGGCTGCTGGGCACGGCGAGCACCACGGAGCGTGACACCCTGATCAACTGGGTCAGGGGGGACGACAACCTGGATGAGAACACCAACGCCAACGTGACCGAGGTGCGTCCGTCGGTGCATGGCGACGTAGTGCACTCACGGCCAGCGGCCATCAACTACGGCACCGCCGCCTCGCCACAGGTGGTCGTCTATTACGGTGGCAACGATGGTCTGTTGCGGGCGATCAATGGCAATCGCACCGCCGCCATCGGCTCGGTCCCCGCTGGCAGCGAGCTCTGGTCGTTCATGCCGCCCGAGTTCTATCCCAACATCAAGCGTCTGCGCGACAACAGCGTCACCATTGCCTTCCCTGGCCATACAACAGGCTCACCAACACCGCAGCCCAAGGCCTACGGAATGGACGGATCGATAACGACGGTCCGGCAGGGCACCAGCACCTGGATCTATTCGGCCATGCGTCGCGGAGGTCGTGCCCTGTATTCCTTCGATGTGAGCACGCCGGCCAGCCCCGCCCTGAAATGGAAGATCGGCTGCCCGAACCTGACTAACGACACCGGTTGCTCCACTGGCTACAGCAACATGGGGCAGACCTGGGCCACGCCGACCGTCTTCAAGGCAGCGGGCTACGGCGGCGGTACCTCGAGCATCCTGGCCATGGGCGGGGGCTATGACCCCTGTGAGGATGCTGATCCCAACACCTGCACCTCGTCGTCCAAGGGCAACCGGATCTATATGGTGGATGCCGATACCGGCGCGGTGGTGAGAAGTTTCACCACCGACCGGGGTGTCGTCGGCGACGTGATCATGGTTCCCGATGGCAATGGCCAGGCCGTCTACGGTTACGCGGCGGATATGGGAGGCAACGTCTACCGGATTTCCGGAGCAACGCCGGTCGCTCCCATTGCCACCGCCACCCCAGACACCTGGACCATCACCAAGATCGCTGCGCTAGGTTGTAACTCGGCTTCCAGTTGTACGGCGAACCGCAAGTTCCTCTATGGTCCCGAAGTTGCCATCAACGGTGGGCAGTATATCCTCATGCTTGGCTCCGGCGACCGCGAGAAGCCCCTGCTCAGCTATACCTCCGCTGCCAGCGTGGCAAATCGCTTCTACGCCCTGCGTGACAATCCTGCCGAATCGACCTGGCTGTCTTCCGAAAACACGGCCTGCGGTGCCAATGTGATCTGTAACGCATCGCTGCTTGCCATCACCAGTACGGCGACTCCCAGCAACGATGACCTGACCGCTCACCCGAAGGGCTGGTATCTGGCCTTGGCGCCTACCGAGCAGGTGGTGACCTCGGCGCTGCTGCTGTTTGACACCATCATCTTCAGCACCCACGCGCCGCAGGTGGTGAGCAGCACCAGTTGCGTCGGCCTGGGGACTGCGCGCAACTACAACATCAACTACCTGAACGCCTCGGCTCCTGGCGATCGATTCCAGGTGATAGCTGGTGGTGGGTTGCCTCCCTCGCCGGTGGCGGGCGTCGTGCAACTCGATGACGGTACCCAGAAACCGTTCATCATCGGCGGCGGCACCTGCGCCACCGATTCTTCGCTGCAAGGTTGCGAAGCGGTGCCGCCGGCCTCGGGCACCCGGCCCAAATCCTGGGTGTTCTGGGATATCGAGCGATAGGAGGGAAGGGCCATGAGCGCTATTCTTCGGCGGCGGGCCGGTGGCTTCACCTTGCTGGAACTGATGGTGACCTTGGCTGTGGCGGCAATCCTGATCAGCATCGCGGTGCCTTCACTCGACGAGGCGACGCTGATCGGCAAGCTCAGTACCAGCGCCAACGACCTGGTGGCCGGCGTGGCCATGGGGCGCAGCGAGGCGATCAAGCGCAACTCGGTGACCAGCCTGTGCGTGTCCAGTGATGGTGCCAGTTGCGGCTCGGGTGGTTGGGAGCAGGGCTGGATCCTTGTCTCCGGCTCCACCGTGATTCAGAAGCATGCCGCCGCGCCGAGGGGCTTCAAGGTCACCTCAAGTGTCGCGAAGATCGATTTCCAGCCGACCGGCGTGGGCAATACCCAGGCGAGTATCACTGTCTGCCGGTACGCCCCCACCGCTGGCAGCAGCGAGCGTTTGGTGAGCGTCAGCGCCACCGGGCGTGCTTATGTCAGCAAGACTTCGATCGGTGCCTGTACCTGATGCGCATGTCCTTGCCCATCGCTGGCAGGGCACATCGCAGGCAACAAAAAACCGGCCAGAGGGCCGGTTTTTCGTGGGTTTCGGGACTTCTTGGGAAGTCCCGAAACAATGTGGTGGTGCCCCGGGAGAGACTCGAACTCTCACTCTGTCGCCAGAAACGGATTTTGAATCCGCCGCGTCTACCATTCCGCCACCGAGGCAATGGCGCGGCAGTATAGGGAGACGCTCTGCGCCGGTCAATCGGCTCGCATGGTCAGAAATCGGCATATCCAGTAAGATGTGCGCCCCTTCGAGAAAGCTCCCCCATGCGCGTCGCTGACTTTCATTTCGACCTGCCCGAGGCGCTGATCGCCCGCCATCCGCTACCTGAACGCAGCTCCAGCCGTCTGCTGGTGCTGGACGGTCCGAGCGGCGAGCTCAGCCACCGGCAATTCGCTGACATCCTCGGCTTCCTCAAGCCGGGTGACCTGATGGTGTTCAACAACACCCGGGTAATCCCTGCCCGCCTGTTCGGCCAGAAGGCCTCCGGCGGCAAACTGGAAGTCCTCGTGGAGCGCGTGCTGGACAGCCACCGCGTGCTGGCCCACGTGCGCTCCAGCAAATCGCCCAAGCCGGGATCGAAGATCCTCATCGACGGCGGTGGTGAAGCCGAGATGCTGCAGCGCCATGACGCGCTGTTCGAGCTGGGCTTCAGCGAGGACGTGCTGCCGTTGCTGGAGCGCGTCGGTCACATGCCGCTACCGCCTTATATAGACCGCCCGGATGAAGACGCCGACCGCGAGCGTTACCAGACTGTCTATGCCGAGCGCGCCGGTGCCGTGGCTGCACCGACCGCTGGCCTGCACTTCGACGAGGCCCTGCTGGCGTCGATCCGCGCCAAGGGTGTGGACACCGCGTTCGTTACCCTGCACGTCGGTGCTGGCACTTTCCAGCCCGTGCGCGTCGAGCGTATCGAGGACCACCACATGCACAACGAATGGCTGGAAGTCAGCCAGGACGTGGTCGATGCCGTGGCCGCGTGCAAGGCGCGCGGTGGTCGGGTGGTCGCTGTTGGCACCACCAGCGTGCGGTCGCTGGAAAGCGCCGCCCGTGACGGCGTGCTCAAGCCGTTCAGCGGCGACACCGACATCTTCATCTTCCCCGGGCGGCCGTTCCATGTGGTCGACGCCCTGGTTACCAACTTCCACCTGCCGGAATCGACCCTGCTGATGCTGGTCTCCGCCTTCGCCGGCTACCCAGAGACCATGGCCGCCTACGCGGCGGCGGTGGAGCAGGGCTATCGCTTCTTCAGTTACGGCGATGCCATGTTCATCACCCGCAACCCGGCACCGCGCGGCCCCGAGGACTGATCCATGAGCTTCATGAAATTCGAACTGCTGGCGACCGAGGGCAAGGCCCGTCGCGGCCGCCTGACCTTCCCCCGTGGCGTGGTGGAAACCCCGGCGTTCATGCCGGTCGGTACCTACGGCACCGTGAAGGGCATGCTCCCGCACGACATCGAGGGTATCGGCGCGCAGATCATCCTTGGCAACACCTTCCACCTGTGGCTGCGTCCGGGCACCGAAGTGATCCAGAAACACGGTGACCTGCACGACTTCATGCAGTGGAAAGGACCGATCCTCACCGATTCCGGCGGTTTCCAGGTGTTCAGCCTGGGTGCGCTGCGCAAGATCAAGGAAGAGGGCGTGTACTTCGCTTCGCCCGTAGACGGCGCCAAGGTCTTCATGGGCCCGGAAGAGTCCATGGCCGTGCAGCGCGCGCTGGGCTCCGACATCGTGATGATCTTCGACGAGTGCACCCCGTACCCCGCTGAGTTTGACGTGGCCAAACGCTCCATGGAGCTGTCGCTGCGCTGGGCCAAACGCTCCAAGGTCGCCCACGGCGACAGCCCGTCGGCGCTGTTCGGTATCGTCCAGGGCGGCATGCACGAAGAGCTGCGCATGCGATCGCTCGAAGGTCTGCAGGAAATCGGCTTCGACGGCCTGGCCATCGGTGGCCTGTCGGTAGGCGAGCCCAAGGAAGAGATGATCCGTGTGCTGGACTTCCTGCCGCGGCACATGCCGGCTGACAAACCTCGTTACCTGATGGGTGTGGGCAAACCCGAAGACCTCGTGGAAGGTGTGCGCCGGGGCGTCGACATGTTCGACTGCGTCATGCCCACCCGCAACGCGCGCAATGGCCACCTTTTCGTTGACACCGGGGTGATCAAGATTCGCAACGCGGTGCACAAGCACGATGAGTCTCCGCTTGACCCGACCTGCGATTGCTACACCTGCAAGCACTTCTCCCGCGCCTACCTCTACCACCTGGACAAGTGCGGCGAAATGCTCGGCAGCATGCTCAATACCATCCACAACTTGCGGCATTATCAGCGGCTTATGGCTGGTTTGCGCGAGGCAATCCAACAGGGTACATTGGCGAACTTTGTCGACGCCTTCTACGCCAAGCGCGGCCTTCCCGTGCCGCCGCTGGCGGACTGACCTTATTCATCGAAAAAGCTTTGAGACAGGAGTTTCCAATGAGTTTTCTGATTCCCGCTGCCTACGCTGACGCTGCAGCTCCCGCCGCTGCTGCAGGCCCGGCCGGCACTGGCTTCGAGTGGATTTTCCTGGTCGGTTTCCTGGTCATCTTCTACCTGATGATCTGGCGTCCCCAGGCCAAGCGCTCCAAAGAGCACAAGAACCTGCTGTCCGGCCTGCAGAAGGGCGATGAAGTCGTCACTTCCGCCGGCATCGCCGGCAAGGTGACCAAGGTCGCCGAGGACTTCGTCGTCGTCGAGGTTTCCGACAACGTCGAGCTGAAGTTCCAGAAGGCCGCGATCGCCGCGACGCTGCCGAAAGGCACCCTGAAGGCGATCTGATCCTCCACTTAGAAACCCAACCGACGGGGCGCAAGATGCGCCCCGCGTCATAACGGGCGGTGTCATGCTCAACAAGTATCCCCTGTGGAAGTATCTGCTGATCCTGGCGGTCCTGGCCGTCGGTTTCATCTACTCCGCACCCAACCTCTATCCTGACGATCCGGCCGTCCAGATCAGTGGCGCGAGCACCGCGCTGCAGATCTCCCAGGCTGACGTGGACAAGGCCAGCAAGGCGCTCGCCGACGCGGGCATCGCCGTCAAGGCTGGCTCGCTGGGCAAGAACAGCGGCCTGATCCGCCTGGTCAAGCAGGAAGACCAACTGCCGGCCAAGGACATCGTCCGCCGCGCGCTGGGTGACGACTACGTAGTCGCCCTGAACCTGGCCCAGACCACTCCGAACTGGCTGCGCAGCATTGCCGCCCACCCGATGAAGCTGGGCCTGGACCTGTCCGGCGGTGTGCACTTCCTGCTGGAAGTGGACATGGAGAAGGCTGTCGACGCTCGTATGAAGGTGTACG
>CBIGPF010000060.1:0-30627 GCA_966191535.1 uncultured Pseudomonas sp.
TCAGGTCCTAGCGGTGGCAACACCGTGGAAGTTCGAGTCTTCTCCTGGGCACCATCTTCAAACGAAAAAGCCGAGCACTGCTCGGCTTTTTCGTTTTCGGCCTTCCGAAACATCTGGAGCCGAGCGCCGCAGCGCCCGCCCCACACCATCACGCCTTGAACTGCCCCAGACTGGCGCGCAGTTGACCGGCCAGCCCATCGAGCACCCGCCCACTGCTGGCGGTCGCACTGACCGCTTCCGCAGCCCGGCTCGCCTCGGCATGGATCACTTCGACCCGCCCGCGCACCGCCGCAGCGCCAGCCGCCTGTTGCTGGGCCGAATGCGTTGCCGCTTCGATAGCGCCATGCACTTCCTCCACGGCGCTCTGCACTTCGCGCTGCAGCCGCTCACTGTCCTGCAGCGCGGCCAATCCCTGCACCGCCTGCTCACGCGCCTGCCCGATGGCAGAGACTGCTTCGCGAGCACCTTCCTGCAACGCGCCGATGTGCAACTGGATATCGCCAGTAGATTGCTGGGTCTTGCTGGCCAGTGCACGCACCTCGTCAGCCACCACGGCAAACCCGCGTCCGCTTTCGCCGGCGCGCGCCGCTTCGATGGCCGCGTTCAGTGCCAGCAGGTTGGTCTGTTCGGCGATGCCATGGATCACTGAGAGCACCACTTCGATCTGCTCACTCTGCCGCGCCAGGCGCTCGATGACGCCTGCGCCATTCTGCACGCGGGACTCCAGGGCTGCGATCAGGCCACCCACCTTGCGGGCAATGGCTGCATTGTCCTGCGCCGCCTTGCGGATTTCGCCAACCCGCGCCAGAGCAGCCTGCATGGAGCGGCTTTCCATTTCCGCTTCCGCAGCCATGCCGGAGAGCGCCTCCAGACTGCCGGCCACTTCGTTGCGCTGCCTATCCGTCGCCGCCTCGGCACTGGCACTGCGGCCAGCCAACGCAGCGATCTCGTTGCCAGTCTGCTGCGCCACCTGCCCAGCCTCGCGCACGATAGGCTGAAGCTTGTCGACGAAGCGATTCACTGCCGTCGCCATCTCACCCAGCTCATCGCGGCTATCCAGCCGCACGCGACGAGTCAGGTCGCCCTCCCCGGCAGCCAGGTCGTTCAACGCATCGATCAGCAGGCGCAAGCGATTCACCACACGACGACCAAGTACGATCGCCAGGCATACCAGAACGCCAAGCCCCACCAACAGAAGCCCCATGCCAATGCGCCAGCGCAGCGTTCCTGCCGCCTCTTCGATGGAGACCTTCGCGCCTTGACTCATCGCATCGGCCGCCTGCTTCGCCGACTGCAGGCGCGCCGTGAGTGCCCTGGTGCTATCGGCAGCCGCACCAGTGAGGCTGTCCCCCACCAACTGATCACCACTGGCAACCAGGGCCGAGAAGCGCCGGTCCAGCGCGGCGATCTGCTTCTCGATGGCATCGGTGGATACACCCAGGCGTACCGTACCGATAACCACACCATTAGGACTGATCGGCGCCTCGACGAGGAACACCGAGCCATCATGGCTTGCCGCCTCCAGCACCTTGTCCAGGGCGCGCTCGCCCTTGCCTTTCGCCAGCAGCGCCTGGACCCGTGCATCCTCGCGATTGAGATAGCGAGTCAGGTGCTGGCCCTGAGGATCGTCATAGACCACGAAGAGCACGTTCGGATTGGCCTGGGCTCGCCGAGCGTAGTCAGATAGCAGCGGGACGTCGTTATCCCACATAGCCTTGGGTGCGACGGCAGCGAGCAGCTGCGCCAATTCGGTGGCGGACTGGCGCAGGCTCTGCTCCAGTCCTTCGCGCAGCTGGCCCTGCTCGTCCTCCAGGCGCGCCGAAAGCGCCGAGCCCAGACGCTCACGGGTGCGCGTGGAAAGATCGCTCAGTCCGGTGGTGACCTCCTTGCCGGCCTGCCCCAGCTCGCCAGCCAGGCGTTGCGATTCGTTACCCAGGTGCGCACTCAGGTCAGCAACCAGGCCATCAACGGTACTGCGGGTCAGCCAGAGAGCGATTGCCAGCTGTACCAGCAGCGCAATCCCAAGGGCGATAAAAGCAGGGCGCAGCAGGCGGCTGCGCAGGAGCGACAGGACGGCGGACACGGCGGGCTTCCTCCGGACGTAACGGATGTCTGGCGCGAAGTGCGCCGATCCGTTTCACCAGCAAAGCGCGTGCCGCCGCGCGGAACCGAACCCCGGAAACGACAACGGGCCGCATGAGCGGCCCGTTGCAGTACACAGAGGCGGATCAGCCGAACGGATGGCGCAGGACGATGGTCTCGGCGCGGTCCGGACCGGTGGAGATGATGTCGATGGGTGCACCGACCAGCTCCTCGATGCGCTTGATATAGGCGCGCGCATTGGCCGGCAGGCCTTCCAGATTCTGTACGCCAACGGTGGATTCGCTCCAGCCCGGCAGGTCTTCGTAGATCGGCTGCAGACCGATGTAGCTGTCGGCGTCGGTCGGGGCGTCGGTCAGCAGTTCACCGGCGGCGTTCTTGTAACCGGTGCAGATGCGCACGGTTTCCAGGCCGTCGAGAACGTCCAGCTTGGTCAGGCACAGGCCGGACAGGCTGTTGATCTCGATGGCGCGACGCAGGATGACGGCATCGAACCAGCCGCAACGACGGGCACGGCCGGTGGTGGCGCCGAACTCGTGACCCACCTTGGCCAGGCGAGCACCGATGTCATCGAACAGCTCGGTCGGGAACGGGCCGGAACCCACGCGAGTGGTGTAGGCCTTGGTGATACCCAGGATGTAGTCCAGGTACAGCGGGCCGAAGCCCGAACCGGTCGCGGTGCCGCCAGCGGTGGTGTTGGAGCTGGTGACGAACGGGTAGGTGCCGTGGTCGATGTCCAGCAGCGAACCCTGGGCGCCTTCGAACATGATGTTCTCGTTGGCGCGGCGCAGGTCGTGCAGGGTCGAGGTCACGTCGGCCATCAGCGGCTTCAGTTCTTCGGCGTAGGCCATGCACTCATCCAGGGTCTTCTGGAAGTCGACGGCCGGCTCCTTGTAATAGTGCTGCAGGACGAAGTTGTGGTAGTCCAGAACCTCACCCAGCTTGGCGGCGAAGCGCTCGCGGTGGAACAGGTCGCCCACGCGCAGGCCGCGACGCGCCACCTTGTCTTCGTAAGCCGGGCCGATGCCGCGACCGGTGGTGCCGATCTTCGCGTCGCCACGAGCCTTCTCGCGCGCCTGGTCCAAGGCCACGTGGAAGGACAGGATCAGCGGGCAGGACGGGCTGATGCGCAGGCGCTCGCGCACCGGTACACCTTTCTCTTCCAGCTTGGCGATCTCGCGCATCAGCGCGTCGGGCGCCAGCACCACGCCGTTGCCGATCAGGCACTGCACACCTTCACGCAGGATGCCCGACGGAATCAGGTGCAGTACGGTCTTCTCGCCAGCGACTACCAGGGTGTGACCGGCGTTGTGGCCGCCCTGGTAACGCACCACGGCAGCAGCCTGGTCGGTCAGCAGGTCGACGATCTTGCCTTTGCCCTCATCACCCCACTGGGTGCCCAGGACTACGACATTCTTACCCATAACTCTTATCCCCATCGTGGATGTTCGGTGCCGGCCGCGGCCGGCAGAAACTCGAAGTAGCGCGCTTCAGAGCGCAGCCACCTGCCAATTGCCATCGCGAACCAGCAATTGCTGGTCGCAGCCCGCTTCGGAAGCCGAAGCCGCATCCTGCCCGGGCAGCGCCTGTACCACGCGCACGCCCTGACGGCGCAACTGCTGCACCGCCTGCCACAAGCCAGCCCCATCGGCCGGCGCCCAGACTCCGGTGCGCGGCTCGTCGAGCTGGGCGCGGCCGAGAGTGACCAGGGTCTTGAGGTCGGTAGAGAAACCGGTAGCCGGACGCGCACGGCCGAAGTCGGCACCGATGTCGTCGTAACGGCCGCCCTGGGCGATGGACTCGCCAACCCCAGGCACGAACGCGGCGAACACCACGCCCGTGTGATAGTGATAACCACGTAGTTCGCCAAGGTCGAAGTACAACGGCAACTGCGGGAAACGCGCAGCCAGCGAATCGGCGATCGCGGTCAGGTCGGCCAGCGCCGCCTGCACATTGGCCGGAGCACCAGCGAGCACGTCACGCGCCTGGTCCAGCACAATACGGCTACCGCACAGCTCGGCGAGCGCGCGAAGCATGCCGGCGAGCTCGCTCGGCAGGCCTTCGGTCAGTGCCGCGACTTCGTCCACGGCCTTGCGCTGCAACGCGTCAAACAGCAACTGCTCGACTTCGCCGGACAGCCCGGCAGCCTGGGCCAGGCCACGATAGATACCGACATGACCGAGATCCATGTGCACATCGGGCACCTGGGCCATCTCGAGCATATCGAGCAACAGGCTGATGACTTCGACGTCGCCGGCCGAGCCGGTATTGCCGTAAAGCTCGGCACCCAGCTGGATCGGACTGCGCGACGTGGCCAGCGCACGCGGACGGGCATGCAGCACGCTGCCGGCGTAGCACAGGCGGTTCGGGCCTTCACGACGCAGGCTGTGGGCGTCCATGCGCGCCACTTGCGGCGTGATGTCCGCACGGAAGCCCATCAGGCGGCCGGAAGCCGGATCGGTGACCTTGAAGGTACGCAGGTCCAGATCCTGGCCGGCGCCAGTCAGCAGGGATTCCAGGTATTCGATATGCGGGGTAACGACGAACTCGTAGCCCCAGCGCTGGAACAGGTCCAGCACCTGACGGCGGGCTGCTTCAACGCGCGCCGCCTCCGGTGGCAGCACTTCTTCGATCCCATCTGGCAGCAGCCAGCGGTCTACCGTTGCCATCTCGCCTCTCCCCTTTCAGCCGGGCGGCACTTCAATGAATGCAGTAAAGAAGGACGGTGCCGAGCAGCATGCTGCCCAGCCCGATGAGTCTCAGACTGCGGTCGCCAAGGCGCCCGAGCCCGCTCACGGCGTCACGCCAACCACGCGAATACAGGAATGGAAGGATGCCTTCCAGCACCAGCAACAGACAGAACGCCTTGCCGAATTCCTGCCACATGGTTCTCGTACATCATTCTCGCGGACGCAAAAAAGCCGGGATTTCCCGGCTGACCCATGATAACACGATTTCTCCGACGGGCGCTGCCGCCCGCCGGAGAGTTTGACTCAGGGTTTAGCTTTTTCCAGATAGCGGAAGAACTCGTTGCTCGGATCGAGCACCAGCACGTCCTTCTTGTCTGCAAAGCTCTCGCGATAGGCCTTGAGGCTGCGCGTGAACGCGTAGAACTCCGGATCGGCGGTGTAGGCCTTGGCATAGATCGCCGCCGCCTTGGCATCGCCGTCACCGCGAGTCTCTTCCGACTCGCGATACGCCTCGGCCAGCAGTACACGACGCTGACGATCAGCATCCGCGCGGATACCTTCGGCCAGCTCGCGACCCTTGGCACGGTGCTCACGGGCTTCCCGCTCACGCTCGGTGCTCATGCGCTCGAACACGCTGCGGTTCACTTCCTTGGGCAGGTCGATGGCCTTGACGCGAACGTCGACCACCTCGATACCCAGCTCCTTCTGCGCCATGCGGTTCAGCGAAGCGGTGATATCGCCCATCAGCGCATCACGCTCACCCGACACCACCTCGTGCAGGGTGCGCTTGCCGAACTGGTCACGCAGGCCCGCCTCCAGACGACGGGACAGGCGCTCGTCAGCGATCTGTTTCATGCCGGAAGTCGCGGTGTAGAAGCGCTCGGCATCGGAGACGCGCCACTTGGCGTAGGCGTCGACCATCACCGCTTTCTTCTCCAGCGTCAGGAAACGCTGGGTCGGCGAATCCAGGGTCAGCAGGCGGCCGTCGAACTTGCGCACCGTGTTGACGTACGGAATCTTGAAGTGCAGGCCGGGCTTCACGTCCGGCTCGACCACGCGACCGAAGCGCAGCAGTACGGCGCGCTCGGTCTGCTGCACCACGTAGACGCTGCTCCAGACAGCAACAGCAACCACCACACCCGCGATGAGGGCGATCAGAGACTTGTTACTCATCAGCGGCTCTCCCGGGTACGCGTGTCACGCTGCTGCAGGTCGTTGGCGACCCGCGAACCGATATCCGGCGTGCTGCTGCTCGCGCTGGGCGTGCTGCCTGGAGCTGCCGAACCACGGCCATCCATCATCTTGTCCAGCGGCAGGTAGATCAGGTTGTTCTGACCTTGCTGACCGGTAATCAGCACCTTGCTGGTCTGGCTCAGGACGTCCTGCATGGTGTCCAGGTACAGACGCTGACGGGTGACTTCCGGAGCCTTGTGGTACTCGCCGGCCAGCTTGGCGAAGCGATCCGCCTCACCCTGCGCACGGGAAACCACTTCATCGCGGTAGCCGTTGGCCTCCTCGATGATGCGCTGCGCCTGACCGCGGGCTTCGGGCACCACGCCGTTGGCGTAGGCTTCGGCCTGGTTCTTCTCGCGCTGCTCGTCCTCGCGAGCACGGATCACGTCGTCGAACGCTTCCTGTACTTCACGCGGCGCGGCAGCGCTCTGGATGTTCACCTGGGTCACCGTGATACCGGTCTTGTAGGTATCGAGGAAACGCTGCAGGCGATCACGCACCTCGGTGGCCATCTGTTCCCGGCCCTCGGTGAGGATCTTGTCCATGGTGGTGGAGCCGGCCACGTGGCGCAGGGCGCTCTCGGTGGCGTGTTGCAGGCTCACTTCCGGCTGGTCGACGTTGAGCACGAAGTCCTTCAGGTTGCTGACCTTGTACTGCACGGTCAGCGGAACCTCGACGATGTTCTCGTCCTCGGTGAGCATCTGACCCTGCTTGCTATAGGCACGCTCGCGGGTGACGTTCTCCTGGAACTTCTTGTCGATCGGCGGGAAGTAGATGTTCAGGCCGGGGCCCACGGTATCGTGGTACTGACCGAAGCGCAGGATCACCGCCTGCTCCTGTTCGTCCACCACGTAGATGGCGTTGTACAACCACAGCACGGCGAGAATCGCCAGGCCGATGCCGAACAGACCGAGGCTACCGCCCCGACCACTGCCGCCACCGCCCGAACCACTGCCGCGCTTGGGTTTACCGAAAATTCCGTTCAGGCTGTCTTGCAGCTTGCGGAAGGCCTCATCCAGATCAGGCGGGCCCTGGCGACCACCACCACGGCGTCCACCCCAGGGGTCCTGGTCGTTCTTGTTCGAGTTGTCACCCGGCTCATTCCAAGCCATAGCGCTCTCCATCTGATAACGCGAAAACGCGCCTACGGCGCGCCCACCTATGCTACCGAATGCCCCTTACCCTGCCAAAAGCAGCGTGCCGGGCTTTATTGCAAAGTGTGTTGCGCAATGAACTCCGCCGGCTGCCACCCTTCGCGGCTCACCATGCGGTTCAACTCGACACGCGGCAGGCGGACCTGCAAAACGGCGCGTCCTTGTTCGTCGTGATTCTCAGACTGTACCGCACCCAGCTCGAAGAACTGAGCCCGAAGTCGTCCCAGGCGCTGCGGAAGGCAAAGCGTTCCAACGAACATGTCCTCCCCCAGCAGCTCGGAGATCGCCTGTTCCAGCAGTTCCAGCCCGCGCGATTCTCGCGCCGACAGCCAGACGCGGACCGGCTTGCCCAGCTCGTCGCGCTGGATCATCGGCTGAATGTCCGGCAGCAGGTCGATCTTGTTGTACACCTCGAGCATCGGCAACTCGTTCGCACCGATCTCCTTCAATACCGCCAGCACCTGTTCGATCTGTGCGTCACGATCCGGCTCGTGGGAGTCGATCACGTGCAGCAGCAAGTCGGAGTTGCTGGATTCTTCCAAGGTAGCTCGAAACGCCTCCACCAGCTTGTGCGGCAGGTGGCGAATGAAACCTACGGTGTCGGCCAGCACGATCGGGCCGACGTCATCCAGCTCCAGACGGCGCAGGGTCGGGTCGAGGGTGGCGAACAACTGGTCGGCCGCATAGACCTCGGAAGTGGTCAGCGCATTGAACAGCGTGGACTTGCCGGCGTTGGTATAGCCCACCAGCGAAACCGCCGGAATCTCCGCACGGCGACGGCCACGACGGGCCTGCTCGCGCTGGCTGCGGACCTTCTCCAGACGCGACTTAATCTGACGGATGCGCCCACGCAGCAGGCGGCGGTCGGTTTCCAGCTGGGTTTCACCCGGGCCACGCAGGCCGATACCGCCTTTCTGGCGCTCAAGGTGAGTCCAGCCGCGTACCAGACGCGTGCTCATGTGCTCCAGCTGAGCGAGCTCCACCTGCAGCTTGCCCTCGTGGGTACGGGCGCGCTGGGCGAAGATATCGAGGATCAGACCCGTACGATCGAGCACGCGACATTCGAGCGCTCGCTCGAGGTTGCGCTCCTGGCTCGGCGTGAGGGTGTGATTGAAGATGATCAGCTCGACCTTCTCGGCGTGGACGAGGTCGTGCAACTCTTCGACCTTGCCGCTGCCGATCAGGTACTTGGCTGAGGGCTGATGGCGCGAAATACTGACGAAAGCAACCGATTCCGCGCCTGCCGAACGGGCCAGCTCCTGGAATTCCTGCGGGTCTTCGCGCGCCTCGGGGTCCTGACCTTCCAGATGGACCAGAATGGCCCGTTCCCCACCACCCGGGCGCTCAAAGAACAAGGCGGACTCCCGTCAAACGTTGCCCGGCTCGGCCGGTTGATCACCGGTGGGCAGGCGCACGGGGCGGCTGGGAACCACGGTGGAAATAGCGTGCTTGTAGACCATCTGGCTGACAGTGTTCTTCAGCAGGATGACGAACTGGTCGAAGGATTCGATCTGACCCTGCAGCTTGATGCCGTTGACCAGGTAGATGGAAACCGGAACGCGTTCTTTGCGCAGGGTATTGAGGTAAGGGTCTTGTAGCGAATGCCCTTTTGACATATGCCGCACTCCTTGTAAGGGTAAAAAACTGATTTAGTAGTAGTCGAATTTGGCTTAACGCCGTCCTGAACCCCAAGGATAGACGGCCGGAATTAAGGTCTCGAGCCTATATGGAGACCGCCTCAAAGTATTTCAAGGCACGCGGCAAATTGTCGCTTGCCTGACTGTCCAACCAGTGTAGATCGCTCCAGCTACGGAGCCAGGTGAACTGGCGCTTGGCCAGCTGCCGCGTGGCGATGACGCCGCGCTCCACCATCTCAGCGTAGGACAGTTTGCCCTCGAGGTAATCCCATACCTGTCGGTAACCCACCGCTCTTATGGACGGTAGCCCTACGTGCAAGTCACTCCTTGCGCGAAGGCGTTCGACCTCGGCGATGAAGCCCTGTTCCAGCATCTGGTCAAAACGTTGTGCGATACGCTCGTGCAACACCTGGCGCTGCAGAGGCGCGATCGCCAGATGGGCCACAGTATACGGCAATTGTCCACTGCCTTGCGCGCCGAGACCCGCATTTTCACTCGCCTGACGAAGGCGGTGTGCAGTCATGGACATACCGCTGACACGGAAGACTTCGAGGGCTCGAACGAGTCGTTGCGGATCGTTCGGATGGATGCGCGCGGCCGATTCAGGATCGACGCGAGCCAGCTCCTCGTGCAGGGCACCCCAGCCCTCGGCGGCGGCCCAGGCTTCCAGCTCGGCGCGCACGACGGGGTCGGCACTGGGCATATCGGCCAGGCCTGCGAGTAATGCCTTGAAATACAACATGGTGCCGCCGACCAGCAGCGGGATCTTCCCGGCCGCGGTGATCTCGGCCATGGCCGCCAGGGCGTCGGTGCGGAATTCCGCCGCCGAATAGGCCTCGCTGGGGTCACGGATGTCGATCAGGCGGTGCGGGAACGCCTCCAGCACCTCGCGGGGCGGCTTGGCGGTGCCAATGTCCATGCCGCGGTAGATCAGCGCCGAATCCACGCTGATCAGCTCCACCGGCAGTAGACGTGCCAACTCCAGCGCCAGGTCGGTCTTGCCGGCGGCGGTGGGGCCCATGAGGAATATCGCGGGAGGCAGGGACATCGGGGACTCGTTAATACGCACTGCGGGTCATTGCAAGCTGCTGAATCGATTGGAGCGCAGTTTACTGCACTTTCCTGAACGCAAGCTTACGAAAAATCAACGCCCGCGCAGGAACAGCTTGTCCAGTTCATCGAGCCCCAGCTGAGTCCAGGTCGGCCGACCGTGGTTGCACTGGCCGCTGCGCTCGGTCACTTCCATGTCGCGCAGCAGGCCGTTCATCTCCGGCAGGGTCAGGCGGCGGTTGGCGCGCACAGCGCCGTGGCAGGCCATGGTGCCAAGCAGCTCGTTGAGGTGCGCCTGGATGCGGTCGCTGGTGCCGTATTCCAGCAAGTCGGCGAGTACGTCGCGCACCAGCTGGGTGGCCTCCGCCTGCTTGAGCAACGCGGGAATCTGACGGATCGCCAGGGTTTCCGGGCCGAGCCGCTGCAGCTCGAAGCCGAGCCGGGAGAACCAGGCCCCATGCTCTTCCGCGCAGTCCGCCTCGCGCTCGCTGACGGCAATGGACTCCGGCACCAGCAGCGGCTGGCCACGCAGGCCTTCACTGGCCATGGCGGTCTTCAGGCGCTCGTACATGATGCGCTCGTGGGCGGCATGCATATCCACCAGCACCAGGCCATGGGCGTTCTCCGAGAGGATGTAGATCCCCTTGAGCTGTGCCAGGGCATAGCCCAGCGGTGGCACGTCCTGGCTGCTTTCCGGCAGCGCCTGAGGTGCCTGGTCGGGCAGCGGGGCGAAATAGGCCTTGTAGGCGCCCTGGGCCTCCTGGATCGGCGGCATCTCCGGGCGGGTCGGCTGGTAGCTGTAGCCACCACCGCCGCTACCGGAACCGCCGGAAACCGGGCTCGGCTGCCAGGCGCGGGCGGCGGCCGGAGCCTCCAGCACGGTTTCGGACAGACGCATCTCGCCCTGCGGACCGAACTCGCCGGCTTCTGCGCCGGTCGGGCGCGGCACGGTCAGGGTGGTCGCCCCCGGCGGCGCCAGCTGGTCGTCCGGACGCACTTCCGCCAGCGCCCGGTGCAAGGTGCCATAGAGGAAGTCGTGGACCATGCGGCTGTCGCGGAAGCGCACTTCATGCTTGGTCGGGTGGACGTTGACGTCCACCACCGACGGATCGACCTCGAAGAACAGCACGAAGGTCGGATGACGGCCGTTGTACAGGACGTCGCGGTAGGCCTGGCGCACCGCGTGGGCGACCAGCTTGTCGCGCACCATGCGGCCGTTGACGTAGAAGTACTGCAGGTCCGGCTGGCTGCGGGAGAAGGTCGGCAGGCCGACCCAGCCCCACAGATGCAGGCCATTGCGCTCCACTTCGATGGGCATGGCCTGCTCGAGGAAGCCGGAGCTGCACACGGCGCCCACGCGGCGGGCGCGGGAGGCTTCGTCCTTCGCCTCATGTAGCGAGAGGATGGTCTTGCCGTTGTGGCGCAGGTGGAACGCCACGTCGAAGCGGGCCAGCGCCAGACGCTTGATGACTTCCTGCAGGTGATCGAATTCGGTCTTCTCCGCACGCAGGAACTTGCGGCGTGCCGGGGTGTTGAAGAACAGGTCGCGCACTTCGATGCTGGTGCCCACCGGGTGAGCCGCCGGCTTCACCGTGGATTCCATGTCGCGGCCTTCGACTTCCACCTGCCAGGCCTGGTCGGCGTCGGCGGTGCGCGAGGTCAGGGTCAGGCGCGAGACGGAACTGATCGAGGCCAGCGCTTCGCCACGGAAGCCCAGGCTCATCACGCGTTCCAGGTCTTCCAGCTCGCGGATCTTGCTGGTGGCGTGGCGCGCCAGGGCCAGCGGCAGGTCGTCTGCCGGAATGCCGCTGCCATCGTCACGCACGCGCAGCAACTTGACGCCGCCCTGCTCGACCTCGATGTCGATGCGCTTGGCACCGGCGTCCAGGCAATTTTCCAGCAGTTCCTTGATGACCGACGCAGGTCGCTCGACCACTTCGCCGGCAGCGATCTGGTTCGCCAGCCGCGGAGTCAGCAGCTGGATACGGCGAGCGTCAGTCATTGTTGCGACGCCAGGGAGGTGCCCGGAATCTTCAGCACCTGGCCAATTTTCAGCTCGTCGCTCTTGAGCGAATTGGCGCTACGGATCGAGGCGGTGCTGACATCAAAGCGGCTGGCGACCATCGCCAGGCTGTCACCACTGCGCACGACATACTCGCGCGGCCCGGACGCCAGCTGACCGCCGTCACGCAGCGAGGCAATGTAGGTGCCCGGCGGCGGCGTCTGGACGAAGTACTGGCGCACGCCACTGGCGATGGAGCGCGCCAGCGCCTGCTGGTGCGAGCCGCTGGCCAGCTTGGCGGATTCGTTCGGGTTGGAGATGAAGCCGGTTTCCACCAGGATCGACGGAATGTCCGGGGACTTCAGCACCATGAATCCGGCCTGTTCCACTCGGCGCTTGTGCAGCGGGGTAACGCGGCCGACGCTGGTCAGGACCTTGTGGCCGACGTCCAGGCTGGAGGACATGGTGGCAGTCATCGACAGGTCGAGCAGCACGCCGGCCAGCATCTTGTCCTTGTCGTCGAGGTTGACACCGCCGTCGCCGCCGATGAGGTCGGACCGGTTTTCCGTGTCGGCCAGCCAGCGCGCGGTCTCTGAGGTAGCCCCGCGATCGGACAGCGCGAACACCGAGGCACCGAACGCGCTACGGCTGGGCGCGGCGTCGGCATGGATGGAGACGAACAGGTCCGCGCCCTTCTTGCGGGCGATCACGGTGCGGTTGCGCAGCGGGATGAAGTAGTCGCCGGTCCGCGTCAGTTCGGCGCGGAAGCCTTTCATCTGGTTGATCTGGCGTTGCAGTTCGCGGGCGATCGACAGGGTGATGTTCTTCTCGTGCAGGCCGTTCGGGCCGAGCGCGCCGGGGTCTTCGCCGCCGTGGCCGGCGTCGATGGCGATCACGATGTCACGCTTGCCGCCCGTGCTGGGCGCAGGAATCTTGGTGACCGACTGTGCGGGGCTGACCGGCGTGGCGGGCACGCTGGGGGTCGGCGTCGCGGGGACGTCCGGTGCGATGTCGGCGCCCTGGTCATAGAGGTCGACGACCAGGCGGTTGCCGTACTGCTGGTTCGGCGGCAGCACGAAGCTCTTGGGCGTGACCGCGTTCTTCAGGTCCAGCACCAGGCGCAGGTCGGTCGGCGAGCGCTGGGCAGAGCGCATCGCGGTGATCGGGGTATTGCCGAGCTTGAGCTTGTCGAGGGCGGCGGACATCTGCGCGCCGTTGATGTCGACGACGATGCGGTTGGGCGCACTCAGGGTGAACAGACTGTGCTGCACGGGGCCGGACAGATCGAACACCAGGCGTGTGTTGTCCGGCGCGCGCCAGATGCGCACGCTCTTGATTTGCGTGGCGGCAGAAACCTCGCCGGCAAAGAATGCCAGCAGAACGGACACCCCGATAAACAACGCCCGTAGGCGCAACCCCCAACCCATCTTTTTTCTATGCTCCCGTGGCCAGGGCGGCACACCAGGCTTCGCCCCGTGTTCCGTGCGGGTCGAGGCGCAGCATGCGTCCGCCCGCATGCGGAACAATGGTAATGTCCATGTCGGCCTTTGGCAAAATGCCTTTGCCCCGCTCTGCCCACTCGATCAGGCACAACGCATCGCCCTCGAAGTAGTCGCGGATGCCGAGGAACTCCAGTTCCTCCGGATCGGCGAGCCGGTAGAGGTCGAAGTGAAAGGCGCGCAGATCGCCGATTTCGTAGGGCTCGACCAAGGTGAAGGTCGGACTTTTCACCGATCCGCCATGGCCCAATCCCCGCAGGATGCCGCGCGACAGCGTGGTCTTGCCCGCCCCCAGGTCCCCATGCAGGTAAATCACGCCATGCCCGCCGGTCGCTTCGGCAATCCGGCGACCGAGATCGACCATGGCCTCTTCGCCATCGGCGAACAGATTCAGTTCAGGCATGGGGACAACTCCTCGAGCAGCTGACGAACGGCAGGAATCAGATCAGCGGCAGCCAGGCCGCGACCTTGCGCACCAAGCGACTCGCCGGCACGTGCGTGCAGCCAGACAGCCAGGCACGCGGCATCGAAATCAGACAGCCCCTGCGCCAGCAACGCGCCGAGGATGCCGGATAGCACATCGCCCAGCCCGGCGCCGGCCATGGCAGGATGCCCGTGGTTGCACAGCGCCAGTCGGCCATCCGGGGAGGCGATCAGGCTACCGACGCCCTTGAGCACGACCACCGCCTGATAACGCTGCGCCAGCGCGTGGGCCGCTTTCGGCCGGTCCGCCTGGACCTCGGCGGTGGAAATACCCAGCAGGCGCGCCGCCTCGGCGGGATGGGGTGTGATCACCCAGTCTCCGGACGGACGCGTCACCCGACCTTCGGCCAGCAGATTCAGCGCATCGGCGTCCCACACCTGTCGGCGCTGCAGGCTAGCCGCCGCGCTGACCAGCACGCGCCCCCAGGCCTCGCGGCCGACACCGGGGCCGACCACCAGCACGTCGGCGCGCTCGGCCAGGCGCAGCAGCTCGGCGGAAGAGGAGACACCGCGCGCCATCAGCTCAGGCCGGCGAGCCAGCGCAGCGGGTACGTGGGCGGCACGGGTCGCCAGGGAAACCAGCCCGGCGCCACAGCGCAGCGCGCCCTCGGCGGCCAGCAGCACAGCGCCGCCCATGCCGGTATCGCCGCCGATCACCAGCGCGTGGCCGAACAAGCCCTTGTGCGCCGCCTTCGGCCGTACAGCCAGGCGAGCCAGCGATGCCGGAGCGAGGCGACGCGCCACGCCCTGTTCGGGAATCAGCGCAGGGTCGGCATCGAGCCCGTCGAACACCAGCTCGCCGCACTGATCGGGGCCATGGCCGGTGAACAGGCCGAGCTTGAGGCCGATGAAGGTCACGGTCAGGTCGGCTTTCACCGCACAGCCCAGTATTTGCCCGGTGTCCGCGCTGAGGCCGGAAGGGATATCCACGGCCAGGACCGACAGCGCACTGGCATTGACCGCAGCAATGGCGGAGACGTAAGGCTCACGCACCTCGCCACCCAGGCCGGTACCCAGCAGCGCATCCACCAGCACGCCGCGCAGTTCGACGCGCTCGCTCCAGGCTTCGATATCCACGCCGACGGAGCGCGCCTCGCCATGGGCCGAGGCGGCATCGCCGGACAGACGGGAGGCATCGCCCACCGCCAGCACGCGCACGCGCCAGCCGGCACGCAAGGCCAGAGCGGCGATCAGGTAGCCGTCACCTGCGTTGTTGCCGTGACCGGCCAGCACGGTGATCTCGCCCGCATCCGGCCACTGCCGGCGCAGGGCACGCCAGGCGGCATGGGCAGCACGGCGCATCAGCTCGAAGCCGGGCGTGCCGGCGGCGATCAGGCGCGCGTCGAGGTCGCGCACTTGCTGGGCGCTGTAGAGATTCAGAGGCAGATCGTCGTGGGCAGTCATCGCTGTTCCGGGCGGCAGATTGTGTCGCCTTGGCGTACGAACGGGCCGACGCCGGCAAGGTCTGGCAGAATTATACGCACCCGGACTTCGCTTTCTCGCCTTCCATGCACGATTCCACACTCGACTATGCCGACCTCGCCCTCTCCATCAAGGACTGGGGGCGCGAACTCGGCTTCCAGCAAGTCGGCATCAGCGGGCTCGACCTCGAAGTCCACGGCGAGCACCTGCAGCGCTGGCTGGACGCCGGCTACCATGGCGAGATGGAGTACATGGGCGCCCACGGCAGCAAGCGCTGGCGCCCGGACGAACTGGTACCCGGCACCTTGCGGGTAGTCTCGCTGCGCATGGATTACCTGCCCGGCGACACCCGCATGGCGCAGGTGCTGGGCGATGCCGAGAAGGCCTATGTCTCGCGCTACGCCCTGGGCCGCGACTACCACAAGCTGATCCGCAAGCGCCTGCAACAACTGGCCGAACGCATCCAGCAACGGGTCGGGCCGTTCGGCTTCCGCGCCTTCGTCGACAGCGCGCCGGTGCTGGAGAAGGCCATCGCCGAGCAATCGGGCCTGGGCTGGATCGGCAAGAACACCCTGGTGCTCAACCGCAAGGCCGGCAGCTACTTCTTCCTCGGCGAGCTGTTCACCGACCTGCCGCTGCCGGTGGACGCGCCACACGGCACGGAGCACTGCGGGCGCTGCTCGGCCTGCATGGACATCTGCCCCACCGCCGCCTTCGTAGCGCCCTACGTGCTGGATGCGCGGCGCTGCATTTCCTACCTGACCATCGAACTGAAGGGCCCGATTCCCGAAGACCTGCGTCCGCTGATCGGTAACCGGGTGTTCGGCTGCGACGACTGCCAGATGGTCTGCCCGTGGAATCGCTTCGCCCGCGCTACCGACCAGGGCGACTTCCAGCCGCGGCACAGCCTCGACAACGCCGCGCTGGCGGAGCTGTTCCTGTGGACGGAAGACGAGTTCCTCAGCCGCACCGAAGGCTCGCCACTGCGGCGCGCCGGTTATGAGCGCTGGCTGCGTAACCTGGCCGTGGGGCTGGGCAATGCGCCGTCGACCATCCCGGTGATCGAGGCGCTGCGCGCGCGGAGGGCGTTCCCGTCGGAACTGGTGCGCGAACATGTGGAGTGGGCGCTGGCGCGCCACAACGCCGAAATCTGAAGCTTTTCGTAGGAGCGAGCTTGCTCGCGAACAGCCCCGCAACAGGGTTTTTTCGCGAGCAAGCTCGCTCCTACAAGAGCAGAAGCGCGCCGCTTACACCTTGATGAAATGCTCGCGGTAGTAGCGCAGTTCGGCGATGGACTCGCGGATATCGTCCAGGGCCAGGTGGGTATTGCCCTTCTTGAAGCCGTCACGCACCGACGGCGCCCAGCGCGCGGCCAGCTCCTTGAGGGTGGAGACGTCCAGGTTGCGGTAGTGGAAGTAGCCTTCCAGCTTCGGCATGTGGCGGTAGAGGAAGCGGCGATCCTGGCAGATGCTGTTGCCGCAGATCGGCGAGCTGCGCTTGGGCACCCACTTCTCCAGGAAGGCGATGGTCATCGCCTCGGCTTCGGCAGCCGAGATGGTACTTTCGCGCACACGCTGGGTCAGGCCAGACTGGCCGTGCTGGCGGGTGTTCCACTCGTCCATGCCGGCGAGCAGCGCCTCGCTCTGGTGCACGGCGATCACCGGGCCTTCCTCGAGGATGTTCAGGTCACTGTCGGTGACGATGGTCGCCATCTCGATGATGACGTCCTTGTCCGGGTCCAGCCCGGTCATTTCCAGGTCGATCCAGATCAGGTTCTGTGGGTTCTGCATGATGGGGCTCCTCAGCTCAGCCCTCTAGTTTAGCGGGAAGCACGCCACCGCATGCTAAACTCCGCCGCGATTTTCCCTGTGGATACCCTATGGCCAAGCGTCACCTCACCCGCCGGCAGAGCTGGCGGATCGAAAAAGTCCAGGAAGAACGTGCTGCCCGCGCGGCGAAGCGCGAGTCGCGCGCCCTGGAAGAACTGGAAGGCGGCGACCTCGGCCCGGAACAGACCGGCCAGGTGATCGCCCACTTCGGTGTGCAGGTGGAAGTCGAGGCCCAGGACGGCGACGCCGCCGGCCAGGTTTTCCGCTGCCACCTGCGTGCCAACCTGCCACCCCTGGTCACTGGCGACCAGGTCGTCTGGCGCCCGGGCAACCAGGGCATCGGGGTGATCGTCGCGCAACTGCCGCGCACCTCAGAGCTGCGTCGTCCGGACATGCGCGGCGTGCTCAAGCCGGTCGCGGCTAACGTCGACCGCATCGTGATCGTCTTCGCACCTCGCCCGGAGCCCCACGCCAACCTGATCGACCGCTACCTGGTAGCCGCCGAGCACGCCGGCATCAAGCCGTTGCTGCTGCTGAACAAGGCCGACCTGATAGACGAAGAGAACGCCCCGTTCCTCGACGCGCTGCTGGGCACTTACCGCGAACTGGGCTATCCGCTGCTGGAGGTCTCGGCCGCCAATGGCCTGGCGCTGGACGCCCTGCGCGCCGCGCTGAACGAGCACGTCAGCGTGTTCGTCGGCCAGTCGGGCGTGGGCAAGTCGTCGCTGGTGAACGCCCTGCTGCCGGGCGTCGACACCCGCGTCGGCGACCTCTCGGAAGTCACCGGCAAGGGCACCCACACCACCACCACCGCGCGGCTGTTCCACTTCCCGGCCGGCGGTGACCTGATCGACTCCCCTGGCATCCGCGAATTCGGCCTCGGCCATGTCAGCCGCGATGACGTGGAAGCCGGCTTCATCGAGTTCCACGATCTCCTCGGCCACTGCCGCTTCCGCGACTGCAAGCACGACCGCGAACCGGGCTGCGCGCTGCTCAAGGCGCTGGACGATGGCCGCATCTCGCCGCAGCGGATGGCCAGCTACCGGCACATTCTTGCCAGCCTGCCGGAAGACGAGTATTGAGCGGCGGATTAAGCTCCGTCCCTCATGGGGCCGTGAATTTCCGTGCAGCGGAACCCCTGGCTAACGGTGATGGTTGTGTACCGGGCCAGCGCCGGCCTTGCCGGCGGATCGCAGGCATGGCCCGCTCCTACAGGTGTGCGTAGGGTGTAACGAAGAAGGCCAGCTTTTCAGCTGGCCTTTTGGGTTTGTCACTGCTGCTTGTTCAGCTCATCGAGCTTCAGCGTGCCGCCGTCGTCGAACAGGTTGAGCTTCTGCTTGAGCTGGTCGGCCGGCAGCGGATCGCCCTGCCCGTTCGCCGGCTTGGCCGGGGCGGCGCCCGGAGCAACCGGCGCTGCTGCGCCACCCGGAGCCGCTGGCGCTGCAGGAGCCGCGCCAGCGGCAGGCCTGTCGGCGCCGCCATCCTGCCCCTCGATGGCGCGCTGGGCCTTCTTGGTCAGGACGATGATGTCGATGCGGCGGTTCACCGGGTTGAGCGGCTTGTCGCGGTCGAACAGCGCGGACGAGGCGTAGCCCACCACGCGGGCAATCTGGTCTTCCGGGTAGCCGCCGGCTTCCAGCGTGCGACGCGCCGCGTTGGCGCGGTTCGCCGAGAGTTCCCAGTTGCCGAAGTCGCCATTGCCAGCGTAGGGCTTGGCGTCGGTGTGGCCACTGATGCTGATCTTGTTCGGCACCTGCTGGATGGTCTCGGCCAGCGCCAGCAGGATGTCCTCGAAGTACGGCTGCAGGCGCGCACTGCCCAGGTCGAACATCGGCCGGTTGTCCGAGTCGACGATCTGGATACGCAGGCCATCCTGGGTGATCTCGAAGAGGATCTGATCCTTGAAGCGCTTCAGGGTCGGGTTCTCGTCGACCTTGTTCTGCAGCTCCTGCAAGAGCAGCTCCAGGCGCTCCTTCTCCATCTGCTCGGCGACGTCCTGGGCCTGCTGCTCGTTGATCTTGGCGTTCTCGTCCGGGTTGATGCGCGTTTCGTCGGCATCCGGCTGGGCCTGGATCTGCGGGTTCAGGGTCTTGTCCGGCGCCGGCGTCGGCGTGCCGCCCAGGTCGATGACGTAGGGGCTGGCGCTCTCGGTGAAACCGATGGGGTCCTGGAAGTAGCCGGAGATGGCCTTCTTCTGCTCGGGCGTGGCCGAAGACAGCAGCCAGAGCACGAGGAAGAACGCCATCATGGCAGTGGCGAAGTCGGCGAAGGCGATCTTCCAGCCACCGCCATGATGGCCGGCGGCATAGCGCTTGATGCGCTTGACGATGATCGGCTGATTGTTATCCATGCGTCAGACGACCTATCAGCGACCGCGAACGGCCTGCTCCAGCTCGCTGAAGCTCGGACGGTGCGCCGGCAGCAGCACCTTGCGGCCGAACTCGACGGCCAGCGACGGCGGCATGCCGGAGGCGGAGGCCACCAGGCAGGCCTTGATCGATTCGTACAGATTCAGCTCTTCCTTGGCGTCGTGCTCCAGGGCGTTGGACAGCGGGCCGACGAAGCCGTAGGCCGCGAGGATACCGAGGAAGGTACCCACCAGCGCCGCAGCGACGTGGTGACCGATTTCCGCCTGACTCCCCTGGCCGAGCAGGGCCATGGTGATCACGATGCCCAGTACGGCGGCGACGATACCGAAGCCAGGCAGGGCGTCGGCGACGCGCGTCACCGCATGGGCAGGGTGCTCCAGGTCTTCCTTGAGGCTGCCCAGCTCCATGTCGAACAGGCCTTCCAGCTCGTGGGGCGCCATGTTGCCGGAGGACATGATGCGCAGGTAGTCGCAGACGTACGCCGTCATGCGTTCGTCCTTGAGCACCGCCGGGTACTTGCTGAAGATCGGGCTGGCGGCCGGGTCCTCGACGTCGGCCTCGATGGCCATCATGCCTTCGCGGCGGCTCTTGTTGAGCACTTCGTAGAGCATGCCCAGCACTTCCAGGTAGAAGGTGTGGGTAAAGCGGTTGCCGAACATCTTCGGCGCCTTCTTCAGCACGGTCATGAAGGTGCTGCCAGGGTTGGCCTGGAGGAAGGCACCCAGCGCGGCGCCGCCGATGATCAGCACCTCGAACGGCTGAATGATGGCCGCGATCTTGCCGCCGGAGAGCATGTAGCCGCCGAGCACGCTGGCCATGAGAACGATGATGCCGATGATTTTTGCCATGAGGACCGGACTGAAACGGTGAACAGAATGAGAGGCACGATTCCCGCCTCCCTGTTGTTATCGGAGATTTCGGGCAAGACTATAGGCCGAAAACACTAAAAACCAGTTCGGCGCCTCACGCATGTCCAAGCAAATGCTTCAACCAGAGCGTCTCAAGGCCTGGCTTACCCAGCTGGAAGATCTGCCTTTGCCGGTTCCGCTGGAGCAGCGTGACGACATTCGCCGTGCCTTGAACGATAGCCGGCGCTCGATCCGGGACATCTCGGAGTTGCTGCAGGACGCGCCGACCCTGGCTTTCGCCATCCTGCGCGAAGCCAACCGGGCGCAGAGCGCACGGGACAATCCGGCGGAAAGCCTGGAAGTCGCCCTCAACCGCCTGGGCTTGGCCCGCGCCAGCCAGTTGCTCGAGCGCCTGCCGGCCATACCCGAGGCGCAGATGCCGCGCGCGCTGAGCCAGCTGCTGCTGATCAGCCGCCACGCCATGCAGCAGGCCAGCGGCCTGTTCGCCAACCGCCTGGCGCGGCTCTGGCAGGAAATCCACTGGGGCAGCCTGTTCACCCTTGCGCCGCTGTGGGCGCTGGCCACGGCCAGGCCGGAACTGATCGAAGCCTGGCAGCGCCAGGTCTACGGCCTGGGCCGCTGCAGCAGCGAAGTCGAAGAGGAGTTGCTCGGCACCCGCCTGCTGCCGCTGTGCCGCGCGCTGGCCGAACAGTGGCGGCTGCCGGACTGGGTCAGCCAGGGCTACGCCCTGCTCAGCGACGACAAGCGCCTGCTGGTGCGCGCCCTGCACGTTGCCCACACCGAACACGAGCCGCTGGGCCAGCAGCAGCGCCTGGACGCCGACCCGGAACTGCAACGCTGGCTGACCCGCCCGGCCAACACCATCCTGCTCGCCAACAGCCTGGCCATGGCCGCGCACCAGTCCTGGGGTGGCGTGCACATGCTGCGCTGGCAGCGATTGACCAGCCTCTACCTGCAGATGCCGCTGGATGAGCTGCAACAGACCGTTCACGGCCTCGCCGCGCAAAGTGCCCGCCGCCACGCGCGCCCGCAGCTCTGGCACCCGGCCGAAGCGCTGCTCTGGCCCTGGGATACGCGCCGCTGGCTGAACGGCCCGAAGGCCGAGGAGCCGGCCAAGGCACCGGACACCCTGGCTGAATGGCGCCAGCACTGTACCCGCCTGATGCAGACGCCCAGCCCATTCGGCAACGCCGTGCAACTGCTCGACTGTGCCAGCGCCGCCCTGCAGGCCTGCGGACTGCAACGCGGCATCATTCTGCTGGCCGACAAGGGCGGCAGTTGGCTGCAGGCGCGGCGTCACTTCGGCCTGGACGGCGAGATCGGCGACTTCAAGCTGGAAGTCGCCGCCAGCCCGGTCCTGCGCAAACTCCTGCAACAACCCGGTCAGTTGCGCCTGAGTCCCGCCAACATGGCGGAATTCTCGGCGCTGATTGCCGGCGCGCTGAAAGCGCTGATCCCCAGCGAACACCTGCTGCTGCGCTCGTTGGGCAACGGCGCGCGAGTGGTCATGCTGGTCGTCTCAGACCGCAACGGCCAGCCCCTGGCGGACCTCCACGCCCAGGCTTTCGGCCGCACCGTGCAGTGCATCGAGCACGCGGTGAAGCAGATGGCGCGGGGCTCCTGATCCGTGAAAGCTTTGCGCCCCGCCGCGCCCCCTTTAAACTAACCGCCCTCACGGGGTAGCCCAGGGCACCTGCTCACGTTGCCTCCCCCACCGTTCCCGCCGGGAGACCCCGACATGTCCGCCTTCTCCGCCCTGCCCCTGGTGATCGAACCGGCTGACCTCGCCAGCCGCCTCGATGCCCCCGAACTGATCCTGGTCGACCTGACCAGCGCTGCACGCTACGCCGAAGGCCACATCCCCGGCGCCCGCTTCGTCGCCCCCGCGCGCACCCAGCTGGGCGGGCCGGCACCGGGCCTGCTGCCGACCAAGACCGACCTGGAAGCGCTGTTCGGCGAACTGGGGCACACCCCGAACGCTGTCTATGTGGTCTACGACGACGAAGGCGGCGGCTGGGCCGGCCGCTTCATCTGGCTGCTGGACGTGATCGGCCACGGCAACTACCACTACCTCGACGGTGGCCTGCACGCCTGGCTCGCCGACAGCCTGCCGCTGAGCCAGGAGGTTCCCGCGCCCGCCGGCGGCCCGCTGCCGCTGACCCTGCACGACGAGCCCACCGCCACCCGCGAATACCTGCAGAGCCGCCTGGGCGCCGCCGACCTGGCCGTCTGGGATGCCCGCAATCCCAGCGAGTACAGCGGCCAGAAAGTCCTCGCCGCCAAGGCCGGCCACGTGCCCGGCGCCGTCAATTTCGAATGGACCGCCGGCATGGACCCGGCCCGCGCCCTGCGCATCCGTACCGATATGCCACAGATCCTCAAGGACCTGGGCATCACCCCGGACAAGGAAGTGATCACCCACTGCCAGACCCACCACCGCTCCGGCTTCACCTACCTGGTGGCCAAGGCCCTCGGCTATCCGCGGGTCAAGGGCTACGCCGGATCCTGGTCGGAATGGGGCAACCATCCCGACACCCCCGTAGAGGTTTAAGGAATGTCGTTCAAAGATCGTCTGTTCATCCTCGCCCAGTACCTGCTGCCGCATCACCTGCTGTCGCGCCTGATCGGCTGCGCCGCAGAGTGCCGTGCGCCCTGGTTCAAGGACCGCCTGATCCCCTGGTTCGCCCGCCGCTACCGGGTAGACATGCGCGAAGCCCAGGTCGAGGACCTGAGCGCTTATGAGCATTTCAATGCCTTCTTCACCCGCGCCTTGAAAGACGGCGCGCGCCCTCTGGACGAAACCGAAGGCGCGGTGCTCTGCCCCGCCGACGGCGCCATCAGCCAGCTCGGCCCGATCGAGCACGGCCGCGTGTTCCAGGCCAAGGGCCACAGCTACAGCCTGATGGAACTGCTGGGCGGCGATGCCGAGCGCGCCGCGCCCTTCATGGGCGGCGAGTTCGCCACTGTCTACCTGTCGCCCAAGGACTACCACCGCGTGCACATGCCGCTGGCCGGCACCCTGCGCGAGATGGTCTACGTGCCGGGTCGCCTGTTCTCGGTGAACCAGCTGACCGCCGAGCAGGTACCGGAACTCTTCGCCCGCAACGAGCGCGTGGTGTGCATCTTCGACACCGAGCGCGGCCCAATGGCCGTGGTGCTGGTGGGTGCGATGATCGTCGCCTCCATCGAAACCGTCTGGGCCGGCCTGGTCACGCCGCCCAAGCGCGAGCTGAAGTCCTTCTCCTACGACGAAGCCGCCCGTGCGCCGATCCACCTGGAGAAAGGCGCCGAGCTGGGCCGCTTCAAGCTGGGCTCCACCGCCATCGTGCTGTTCGGCCCCGAGCAGGTCAGCTGGGCGGAAAACCTCGCCGCCACCAGCGCCGTGCGCATGGGCGAGCGCCTGGGTGGCGCACGCCAGGGCTGACGCCCATTCTTATAAGGCGGGCAGCCAACGAGCCGCCCGCCAGCGCTTTTTGCCTCACCGTGCCAATTCCCTGCCATGAAACGTTTCCTGCATCTCTTCGGCTGGCGGGCCAACGCCACCAGTCATCTTGAAAAGTGGCTCTCCGCAATCGGAGCGCTGTGCGGTATCGCCGCCATCTATGCCGTCACCCACTGGGTCCTGCCCGGCGAGGCAGCCATCTGGGTCGTGGCCTCGATGGGCGCCAGCGCCGTACTGCTGTTCGCCGTGCCCCACGGCGCGCTGTCGCAGCCCTGGGCGGTGCTCGGCGGCCAGGTGCTCTCGGCCATCGTCGGAGTGATCTGCCAGAAGCTCTTCGCGGACCAGCCCTTCACGCCCGCCCTTGCCGTGGGCGCGGCCATCCTGGTCATGCACTACGCGCGCTGCATCCACCCTCCGGGCGGCGCGACCGCGCTGGCCGCGGTCTCCGGCGGCCCGGCCGTGACCGCGCTAGGCTTCCACTACGTGCTCAGCCCGGTGCTGCTCAACGTGGTGCTGATCCTCGCCGTCGCCGTGCTCTTCAATGGCCTGTTCGCCTGGCGCCGCTACCCCGCGCCGCTGGCGCGCCTGCCGGGCTCACCGAAGCTGCCGGCCGGCCCGTCCCCGGAAGACCTCTACCACGCGCTGCGCAAGATGGATTCCTTCATCGACGTGCAGTTCGACGACCTGCTGAAGATCCTCCAGCTGGCCCAGGAGCACGCCCAGGCGCAGCGCCTGACGCCGGACGACATCCTGCTGGGCGCCAGCTACAGCAACGCCCTGAGCGGCGACGCCTGGGCCGTGCGCCAGGTGATCGACGACCACCCGGACAAGCGCGGCCGCCAGGACCAATTGGTCTACAAGGTGGTTGCCGGCGCCGGCAAGGGCAACACCGGCGTCTGCCGCCGCCAGGACCTGCTCGACTGGGCCGCGCACCCGGTGATCGCCCAGGGCGACGGCTGGGTGCGCAGCAATGCGCAGGACTCGGCGAAGGACGCCCTGCAACGCCAGATCAAAGGCGAAACGCCGCAGCCGTGACCTGTCCGCGCACCATCCGGGCGATGGGCTGCGGTGGGCGACGGATGCTGCTAGAGTTCGGAAAAAGCCGACAGTTATGACCAACCGGCTCGCCCCACGAGCCGGATTGTGGAGAAACCATTCCCACCATGGACAACAGTCCCCAGCAGTTTCTACGCGTCCCCACCCCGACGCACGAGAGCCTGAGCTTCTGCAACGCCAACACGCGTGAGCTGAAAAACTGGCTGGATCACCTGCCCAAGGCCAACCTCGGGGAAACAGCCCGCCAGCTCTACCAGGGCCTGATCGAACTCAACCAGCTCAAGCTGCCGGTCGAGACGCGCCTGCAATTACTGGAACTGTTCCGCCCGGAAGTCCATTTCGTCTGCCATAACCTCGAACGGCACTTCCTCAACCAGTCCATCGTCCTGGACGAGCGTCCGCGCAAGGTCGCCAACCTCTGCCAGGCCCTGCAGAACCACCTGGCCATCGGCTACAAGCTGATCGTCGTGCGCGAAGCCTCGCGCTTCACCCGCGAACGCGCCCAGGTGATGACCGCCGCCATCCAGCGCGCCATCCGCAGCCTCTGCGGCCCGCTGGTGCGTGCCTCGCAGCTGTACTGCCCGGTACCGGAAAACCTCTGGCTGGAACTCCACCAGCTCTACCAGTTGGCCCGCCAGCACGGCCTGCAGCACACTCCGGTACGCGATGCACTGGCACGCCAGGCCCAGGGGCTGTCCATCGAGCACGCCTACCTCGTGGCGCTGATGCTCGGCTCCGCGCGCTGCAACCAGATGCGCCAGAACAACATCGCCCGCGTCGCCGAAGTCCTCGAAGGCTGGGCGGCGCAGGTCAAGGTACAGGCCGCCGACGCCCCCTCCACCCTGTTCGTGGTGGTGCCGCAGGTGGACGGCCCGCCGCGCTACCGCACCCTGTTCAAGGAAAGCGATCTCGGCGGTGCCCTGGGCATCGACCCTCAGCCGCTGGTCGACGTGATCCGCGAGTACCTCCTGTTGCCACCGGAGAACCGCGCGCAGGCCCGTCTGAAAGTCCCCGAGGGCGTCAGCGTCGACCTGCTGCAACACCTCGCCGCGGCCTGGGGGGACATCGCCGAACGCACCTTCCACCGCACGCCCGGCCAGGGTCAGCTGACCCTGTGCATCGGCATGAGCGCCCTGCACTACTTCCTCGCCGGCCGGCGCAACTTCGCCGACCTGCTGAAGCTGCAGGTCGACGTCCAGACGCCGACCTTCAAGGCCGAAGAGAAGGATGCCTGGTCCGGCGCCTTCGATGCGCAAAAGGTCAACGACTGGCAACCCGGCATGCCACTGGAGGAGATCGAATACACCGCGCCGCGCGTCAGCGACGACAGCGGCCTCGGCGTGGCAGTGGAGATCCAGCGCGACGACTACCCGGTGTTCACCCTGAACATCGTCAACCACAGCCCGGGCGGCTACTGCCTGACCTGGCCGAAGGAAATCCCCAGCCAGCTGCAGGCCGGCGAGATCCTGGGCATCCAGGACACGCCGGAGCACAGCTGGAGCGTCGCCGTGGTGCGCTGGATTCGTCAGGTCCGTGGCGGCGGCACGCAGATGGGCATCGAACTGATCGCCCCGCTCGCCCAGCCCTGCGGCCTGCAACTGCTGCGCAAGACCGAACAGGGCAGCCAGTACCTGCGCGCCCTGCTGCTGCCGGAGATCGCCGCAATCTCCCGTCCGGCTACCGTCATCACCCCGCGCCTGCCCTTCCAGGAAGGCAATCGTGTGCAGCTCAACCTGCATGGCGACGAGCGCCGCGCCACCCTGACCCGTAAGGTCACCGCCACCGCCAGCTTCACCCAGTTCGAATACCAGGCACAGGATGCAACCGGCACACCGAGCGATAAGCCCATCACAGCCCCGAACGCTCGCGGCGCTGGCGGGGAGGAAGACTTTGACTCGCTGTGGAAGTCTCTGTAGATTCCGAAGACTTCCCTTTCGTCGCCTTTTTGCTGCCGTCCAGCGCGGTATAAGCAGCCTTCCTCATGGCCAATGAAAAGAAAACTATCCGCCTGCTGATCCTGGAAGACTCGCAGAATGAAGCCGAGCGCCTGGTCAGCCTGTTCCGCAACGCGGGTCGCGCGACCCGCGTCCATCGCATTACCTCCAGCGAAGACCTGACGGAAATCCTTCCCCAGGGCTGGGACCTGCTGATCGCCGCTCCCGAGGCCGAGGCCGTGGACCCGAGCGAAGCGCTGGGCGCCATCCGCCGCCAGGCCAAGGACATCCCCTTCATCCAGCTGGTGAGCGGCAACGACTCCGACGCCGTGACCGAGGCCCTGGCCCTCGGCGCCCAGGACGCCCTGCCGCAAGGCGAGGACGAGCGCCTGATCCTGGTGGCCAACCGCGAGCTGGCCAACCTCGAGGAACGTCGTGCCCGCCGCTCCGCCGAAGTCGCCCTGCGCGAAGCGGAGAAGCGCTGCCAGCTGCTGCTGGACAGTTCGGTGGACGCCATCACCTATGTCCACGACGGCATGCACATCTACGCCAACCGCGCCTACGTCGGTCTGTTTGGCTACGAGGACGCCGAAGAGCTGGAAGGCATGCCGATGATCGACCTGATCGCCGGCAGCGACCAGGCGAACTTCAAGGACTTCCTCAAGGGCTATCAGACCACCGAAGACAATGTCGACCTGGCCTGCAGCGGCATCCGCAGCGACGGCCAGGCCTTCGCCGCGCGCATGACCTTCTCGCCGGCCACCTACGACGGCGAGCCGTGCATCCAGGTGGTGATCCGCGCCGAGAGCGACAACGCCCAGCTCGAGGAAAAACTCCGCGAGGTCAGTAGCCAGGACCTGGTGACCGGCCTGTACAACCGCGCCCACTTCCTCGACCTGATGGACAGCGCCGTGGAGCGCGCGGTGACCGCCGGCCAGCCGGCTACCTTCGCCTACATGCAGCTCGACCGCGCCCAGGCGCTGCAGCTCGACCTCGGCGTCGCCAGTATCGACCTGTTGCTGGCAGACCTGGGCAACCTGCTGCGCGGGCAGTTCCCCGAGCCGGCCCAACTGGCGCGCCTGAGCGACGACGTATTCGCTGTGCTGCTGCCGGGTGAGACACCGGAACACTCCGTGCCGCGCTTCACTTCGCTGTTGAAGAAGATCGAGGCCCACCTGTTCGACATCCACGGCCGCACCGCACAGGTCACTCTCTCCATCGGCACCGCCGGGCTGGACGAGAAGACCACCCGCGCCCAGGACGTCATCGAACGCGCCCACCGCGGCGCCGACGAAGTCGCGCAGAAAGACGGCAACGGACTGAAGGTCTTCAACCCGGCCGATGAGCTGGCTGCCGCCGCCTACCGTGGCGATGTCACCGCCATCATTCGCCAGGCGCTGGAGCAGAACAGCTTCCGCCTGCTGTTCCAGCCGATCATCAGCCTGCGCGGCGACACCCACGAGCACTACGAAGTGCTGCTGCGCCTGCTCAATCCGCAGGGCGAGGAAGTGCCACCGGCCGACTTCCTCAACGCAGCGAAGGCCAGCGGCCTGGCCGAGAAGATCGACCGCTGGGTGCTGCTCAATTCCGTCAAGCTGCTCTCCGAGCATCGCGCCAAGGGCCACGAGACCAAGCTTTTCGTGCACTTGTCCGGCCCCAGCCTGCAGGACCCCGAGCTGCTGCCGTGGCTGAGCGTGGCGCTGAAGGCCTCGCGCCTGCCGGCCGACGCACTGATCATCCAGATCAGCGAACCGGACGCCATCGCCTACCTGCGCCAGGCCAAGGCACTGAGCCACGGCCTGGCCGAGCTGCACTGCCAGATCGCGCTGTGCCAGTTCGGCTGCGCCCTCAACCCGTTCAATACGCTCAAGCACATGAACGTCGACTTCGTGAAGGTCGATGGCTCCTACGTGCAGGACCTGAACATCCCGGAGAATCAGGAAAACCTGAAGACCCTGATGGCCAGCCTCCACGCCCAGGCCAAGCTGACCATCGTGCCCATGGTAGAAAGCGCCACTGCCCTCGCCACCCTGTGGCAGGCCGGCGCCAACTACATCCAGGGCCGCTACCTGCAGGGCCCGAGCCAGGCAATGGACTACGACTTCGCCTCGGACGAGTGATCGGCTCTGCCAACAAAAAAGCCGCCCTACCGGGCGGCTTTTTCTTTGCGTCGACGAATCAGCGTTCGTCAGGCGCCTTCGCGATCGCGGAAGCCCAGCAGGTACAGGATGCCGTCCAGCCCCAAGGTGGAAATCGCCTGCTTGGCCGACTGCTTGACCAGCGGCTTGGCGCGGAACGCCACGCCCAGACCGGCCAGCCCCAGCATCGGCAGGTCGTTGGCGCCGTCACCCACGGCGATCGTCTGTTCCAGTTGCAGACCTTCCTTCGCCGCCAGCTCACGCAGCAGGTCAGCCTTGCGCTGGGCGTCGACGATCGGCTCGATGGCCACGCCGGTCAGCTTGCCGTCGACGATCTGCAGCTCATTGGCGAACACGTAGTCGATGCCGAGCTTCGCCTGCAGCTGCTTGGCGAAATAGCTGAAGCCGCCGGAGAGAATGGCGGTCTTGTAGCCCAGACGCTTGAGCTCGGCGAACAGGGTCTCGGCGCCTTCGGTCAGGCGCAGCGAGGCGCCGATCTCTTCCAGCACATCCTCGGACAGCCCCTGCAGCAGCGCCAGGCGCTCCTTGAAGCTGGCACGGAAATCCAGCTCGCCGCGCATGGCGCGCTCGGTGATCTCGGAGACCTGCTCGCCAACCCCGGCCGCCTTGGCCAGTTCGTCGATCACTTCGGCTTCGATCAGCGTCGAGTCCATGTCGAACACCGCCAGGCGACGGTTGCGACGGAACACCGAATCCTGCTGAAAGGCGATATCGACGTTCAGCTCCTGGGCCACGCTGAGGAACTCGGCGCGCAGGGCCGCCGGATCGGCAGGCTCGCCACGCACGGAGAACTCGATGCAGCCCTTGCCCTGGTCAGCCGGCATGTCCAGCGGCATACGCCCGGACAGGCGGTCGATCTGGTCGATGTTCAGGCCGTACTTGGCAGTGATCGAGCTGACCCGCTGCAGTTGCTCGGCGCTCACCCGGCGCGTCAGCAGGGTGACGATGTGGCGAGGCTTGCCCTGGCCACCGACCCACTGCCGGTAATCGTCTTCGGACACCGGCGTGAAGCGCACCTGCTGGTCGAGCTTGTAGGCCGTGAACAGCACGTCCTTGAGCACCGACGAAGCCCGCTCGTTATCCGGGATTTCCACCAGGATGCCGAAGGACAGGGTGTCGTGGATCACCGCCTGGCCGATGTCGAGGATGTTCACGCCACCCTGCGCCAGGACGCCGGTAATGGCCGCGGTGAGGCCGGGGCGGTCTTCCCCGGTGATATTGATCAGGACGATCTCGCGCAAGGCGCTGTCTCCGCCATGGAAAAAAGGCGGTCATTCTACCTGCTTTCACTGCCCACGGATGCTCCGCTCACCCGTCCGTCCCCTGTCCAGGAGGCGGCACCGCCGATCGGAATGCAGGGAGGATCGACACAGCGCGCCGACTTTCGCCGCCTTGACAGCGCCTGCGGCGCTTTGCCCCTCAGTAGGGCCTCGTTATACTGGCCCGCATCTGCCCTAAAGAAGACCGAGCCCGCTGTGACCCGGCCCACCTCCGTCAAGCCCGACAATTTCTTCCTGCTGCTCTTCCACGCCCTGCGCCAGCGCCGCGTGCCGATTGCCCTGCGCATTGCCGTCCACAGCTTGCTGCTGGTGGCCACGGCCCTGGTGATCTACGCCTGCGTGATGGGCCTGCAGTTCAAGCAGGCCATGCAGCAGCAGGCCGACGCCCTTGGCCAGAGCCTGACCACGCAGACCGCGCA
>CBIGPF010000061.1:0-30092 GCA_966191535.1 uncultured Pseudomonas sp.
AGGTTGGGGGCGCCGTCGGAATAGCTGGTGTCGGCCAGGTTGCTCAGTTGTGCGGTGACCTGGATATCGATGGCCGGCTGGCCACTGATGACGCTGGCGTAGGGCAACTGCAGCACCACCATCTGGTCACCCGGCTTCATGCCGACGCTGGCGGCGTTGATCACCAGCGCGTTGCCGTTGGCGTCCTTGGCCAGCGGGTGAGTGGCATTGCCGTTGGCATCGAAGGTGATGACGTAGCTGGTCACCGCCTGGCCCAGGTAGGTGGCGGAGACGAATGTGGCGCCGTCGTTGCCGTCGCGGCCGGTGGCGGGCATGAACAGGTCGATGTAGGGCGCGTAGCCGACCTGGGTGGACGGGTTGCTGAAGATGACGTCGAAGGTGAACTGGTCGCCCAGGCGCACGGCCGAGCCACCGCTGCCCATGGCCACGGTGGGGCTGGCATCGGCCAGCAGGCCCTGGAAGCTCACCAGGGTATCGGCGCTCAGGGCGATGGCCTTGTCCACATCGCCCGCGCGCACTTCCAGGTTCCAGTCGCCGCAGGCGCTGCTGGAGCCGGTCGCGTTGCTGGAGGCGCCAACGTCCGCGCCGGTCCAGCGTGCCAGCTCGTTGACCAGCGCCTGCCCGGCGCTGCCCGAGCCCACGTCGCAGCCGTAAAGCTGGATATCCGCACCGGCATTGAGCTCGCCGCGCCAGGCGCTCAGGCGCTCGCCCAACTGGTCGACGCTCTGGCTGGTGAACGTCTGGTTGCCCAGGGTGAACTGGCCGGTGGCGCCGTGGGAGAAGATCTGGATCGAGTCGACCTTGCCCAACTGAGCCAGCGCGTTGCTGATCGCCGCGATGGCGTCCTGCCCCGCATCCACCACCAGCGCCGTCGTGCCCACCGGCAGGTTGGCGGCGAGCTGGTCGCGATTCTCCAGGCGGGCGTCGATCACCACCAGGTTGCGTGGCGCGGCCTGCGCGGGGGCTGCCGCCTGGGCACGCGCCTCGACGGCAGTGGCCGGCTTGGCCGTGTCCTTCGCGTCGGCGGCTGTGCTGTCGTGATGTTGCTGGTCGACGGCTGCCGCGGCGGCGCCGTCGAAGAGGATGCGTTGTTCCAGGGCCAGGGCGTGAGCCGCTGGCTGGAAAAGCTTCGAGCGGTATTTGGCCTGCATTTCCCTAATTCCGGCTGGTAAATCCCCAGGAAAAAGCAGTCCTACGCATATCTGCTTACGGAATTGACGCTAGTCGGGATTGGAATTTTCGCCAGCAGAACAGTGACATAAGCGACAAGTTGGCAGGGAGGCTGGCCGGAAATGTATCAATCTCAATACGTGAAGAAAGCGTGAAACCCGCGCCGGACGAGGCCTTCGGTCTTTTATCCGGACCGTCGCCAACAGACGACCAACGGTCTAGGGAAATCCTGGCCGAAGTGTCGGTTTCCGAACCTGTACGCGCCGGCCGACGGGCAGGCTGGGTGCATCCGGCTGGCACCGCCTATGCTGATTCGTCCGATCCTGATCCGTTCCTGCCGGCGTCCTCGTGTTCCTCACCCCTGGAGACCTTCCATGAATCTGCATGTGTCCGACAAGCTCGCCCTGGTCAGCGGTTCGACCAAGGGCATCGGTTTTGCCATCGTCCAGGGCCTGGCTCGTGAAGGGGCGAGGGTGATCCTCAATGGCCGCAGCCAGGCCTCGGTGGATGAGGCCCTGGCGCGCATCCGCGCCGGACAGGCGGACGCCAGGGTCGAGGGCTTCGCCGGGGACCTTTCCGATCCGCAGCAGATCGCCGCGCTGGTGAAGCGCTACCCGACGGTGGACGTGCTGGTGAACAACCTGGGCATCTTCGACCCCAAGCCCTTCGAGGACATTCCGGACGAGGAGTGGGTGCGCTTCCTCGACGTCAACCTGCTGTCGGGCGTGCGCCTGTCCCGCGCCTACCTGCCGGGGATGAAGCAGAAGAACTGGGGCAGGGTGGTATTCATCAGCAGCGAGAGTGCCATCCAGATTCCCCTGGAAATGATCCACTACGGTGTCACCAAGACCGCCCAGCTCGGCCTGTCCCGCGGGTTGGCAGAAAGCTGCGCGGGCACCGGGGTGACGGTGAACGCGGTGTTGCCGGGACCAACTGCGTCCGAGGGCGTGGGCGACTTCGTCGACAAGCTGTCCGGCGGCCAGCCGTTCGAGGAGTTCGAGGCGGAGTTCTTCCGGACTGCGCGGCCGGGCTCACTGCTGCAGCGCTTTGCCCGTCCGGAGGAGATCGCCAACCTGGTGGTCTACGTGTGCTCGGAGTTGTCGTCGGCCACCAATGGCGCGGCCCTGCGGGTAGACGGTGGGCTGGTGCGCTCGGCGTTCTGAGTCAGTCGGCGCTGCGGCTTTCGAACTCCAGGCCCAGCGCCAGGTCGCCGCAACCCAGCTGGCCGAGCCACTGCTGGGCTGTCGGCCCCGACAAGTGCGCCTCCAGTTCGGCCTGGCTGGCCCAACGGGTGAGCACCTGCCAGCGGTCGGCGGCCAGCGCCTGCAGTTCACTTCCTTGGCAGCCAGGCTGCAGGCGCACCCGGGTGATCAACTCGCCGAGGTGAGCACCCAGTGCGGCGGCCTGGCCGGGGAACGCCTGGACGCGAACGATGGCAATGGCGGGCGGGGTCATGGCGGCGCTCCTTTGTGCAGGGGTTCTGCCGGGGTGGTCATTGGGCACTGGCGCCGGAGTCCGGTAAAGGCCGGAACCAGCTTTCAAAACCGATGCTGGAAGGTTAAGGGCGCGCCGCGCCTGACTGAACCGCCAATTCCGAGGAAAACCGCCGGGCCAATCCAGCAATGGGTGCCATCCATGGGACGCTGGTGCGCCGGAGGCAGGGTTTGGCAGGGGAACAAAGTAGTAATGCTGTCAGCCGGATAGGCACCGAGCGGCCAGACACCGATCGTGGAAAGAGTCCGATCCTACGCTCCAGGGCGCGCGGGGACGCAGCGGTGAGGCTCAGGCCAACTGCTGCAGCAGGTCGCGCACCTTGTCCAGCGCCGGGTCGATGTCCAGCGTGTCGATGGCGCCGAAGCCCAGCAGCAGGCCGTCGCGCACCGGCACCTGGTGATGGAACGGCGCCAGCCCGTAGAGGCCAACCTCGACCTTGCGCGCCAGCTCGGTGAGCAGCGCCACGTTGATCGGCTGGCGCAAGAGCGCGGTCAGGTGGAAGCCGGCGACCGACGGCACCGCTTCCAGCCAGGGCGAGAGATCGCCCGTCAGCCGCGCGAGGATGCGTTCGCGGCGCCCGGCGTAGATGCCGTGGCAGCGGCGGATGTGCTTGAGCAGGTAGCCCTCGCTGATGAACTTGGCCAGCGCCCATTGCGGTAGCGTCGAGCTGTGCCAGTCGGAAATCTGCCGGGCGCGCACCAGTGCCGGGAACAGGCTGGGCGGTGGGATCAGGTACCCCAGGCGCAGTTCCGGCAGCAGCACCTTGGAGAAGGTGCCGATGTAGGCCACCACGCCATGGCGGTCGAGGCTCTGCAGCGCGTCGGTGGGTCGGCCTTCGTAGCGGAACTCGCTGTCATAGTCGTCTTCGATCACCAGTGCGCCCAGTTCCAGCGCACGCGCCAGCAGCGCCTCGCGCCGCGTCGGGCTCATCGGCATGCCCAGCGGGAACTGGTGCGAGGGCGTGGTGTAGATCATTCGGGTGCCGTCGGGAATCAGGTCGACGCGAATCCCCTCGGCATCCACCGGCACGCTGGCCACCTCGGCGCCGAGGGTCTGGAAGATCAGCCGCGCCGGGGTATAGCCGGGGTCTTCCATGGCCACCTGGTCACCGGGGCGGAGCATGACGCGGGCGAGCAGGTCCAGCGCCTGCTGCGCGCCGTTGCAGACCATCACATCGTCCAGCTGGCAGTTCACGCCGCGGGCATAGGAGATGTGCCGGGCGATGCCGTCGCGCAACGGCGCGATGCCCTCGGGGGCGCTGTAGTGCCCGCGCAGGCCGGTCATCTGGCGCATGGCATGGTTCACGCAGCGCCGCCATTCCTCCTGGGGAAACTGCAGCTGGGTCGTGGCGCCGCCGATGAAGTCGGCCTTCGCGGTGCCTGCGCCGGGGTGGCGCAGGCGCGTGTCGAGGTTGGCCCAGCGCTCGATGTTGTCCTGGCTGGCGAAACGCACGCCATCCTGGCGTCGGTCATGGCGCGGCAGGCGGGTGTTGACGAAGGTGCCGCTGCCGATCCTGCCCACCAGCACGCCTTCGTAGGTCAGCTGGGCATAGGTATCGGAGATGGTCTTGCGCGAGATGCCCAGTTGCTCGGCCAGCAGCCGGCTGGGTGGCAGGCGGGTGCCGGCGGCGAGGCGGCCGGAGTCGATGGCTTCGCGCAGCTGGCGATAGAGTTGCCCGGCGAGATCCTTCTGGCCGTGGATGATCAGGTGCAGCTCCAAGGACGAACTCCGCAGCTTCTGGGCAGTGGCGCAAGCGTAGCGCCGGCGCGGTGCGCGGTGAAGTTGTGCAGCGGAATTTCCGCGGATTGGTCACCTGCGGCCCTCGCAGCACGGCGCACAATGGCCGGGTCATCTACGGGAGTGCCGCCATGGAGCCGCGTCTGGATTACTACACCGCCTCGCCGGAAGCGCTGAAGGCGGTGCTGGCGCTGGAAGCCGCCATCTTCGAACTGTCGCTGGAGAAGCCGCTGCTGGAACTGGTACGGCTGCGCGTGTCGCAGGTGAACAACTGCGCGTTCTGCGCCGATATGCACGCCATGGAGGCGCGTCGCAATGGCGAGACGGAGCGGCGCTTGTTCGCCGTCAGCGTCTGGCGCGAGTCGCCGTTCTTCACCGAGCGCGAACGTGCGGCACTGGCCTGGTGCGAGTCGGTGACGCTGCTGTCCGAGTCCAAGGTGCCGCTGGAAGTCTTCCAGTTGGCCCGCGAGCAGTTCAGCGAACGCGAATTGGTGGACCTCACCGTGGCCATTGGTGCCATCAACGTGTGGAACCGCCTGGGCGTGTCCTTTCGTCAGCAGCCGCCGGCGTGATGCGCTCTCCCTGACCCTCTTCCTTCAGGGAGAGGGCGCTGATGCTCACACGGAGTTTTCAATGTAGGTGCGAGTTCGGCGCAGCGGCAAACAGCACAGCGCACCCACCAGCAACGCACTGGCCGCAGCCCCCAGGGCCGGGATGAAGCTGCCGGTCAGCCCACGCAGGGCGCTGGCGGCCAGTGGCCCGACGATCTGACCGACGCCATACAGTGCCGTCATCGCCGCAAGCATGTTGAAGCGCACGTGCGCCGCCACCGCGCGGGCCGCCGGCATGGCGATGGTCACGGTGCCCATGAAGCTGCCGCCCACCAGCACCGCGCTGCCCAGGAAAAGGAGGGCGGAGTCGCCCAGTGCCGGCAGCATCACGCCTACCGCCTGTACCAGCAGGTTCAGCGCCAGTGCGCGACGGCCGCCCAGCTTCAGGTGCAGGCGGTGCCAGAGGAAACACGACGGTGCCGCACCGAGGCCGAATGCGGCCCAGACCTGCAGCGGGTCGATGGCGCCGAGGCCGCTCTTCATCAGTAGCGGCAGGTAGGTGGCGGTGATGATGTAGCCGAAACCGGCCAGCCCGTAGACCAGCAGGATGATCGGCGCGGACAGCTCCGGCACTGGCCCGGTGCCGCTTGCTGCGTTCTGCTGCGTGGTCGGCGCTGCGCGGCGCAGCGCGGGCGCGGCCAGCAGCGACAGCACCAGCCCGGCCAGCGCCAGCACGCACCAGATTGCAGCACTGTCCAGGCCGAAGGCGTTGCCGGCGGCGATCAGCTCGGCCGAGACCAGGATTCCGATCCCCACACCGGCGAACATCATGGGTGCGCCGTGGCTTTCGCCCATGGACTGCAACAGCCATTGCGCGGCGCTGACCAGGGCCATCGCACTGAGTACGCCGGCCAGCAGGCGCACGCCGATGGCAAACCAGGCCGGCGCCGGAATGGCCATGGCGGCCAGCGTCGCGAGGGTGCCGATCAGGGCGATCACGCAGATGCGCGCGGCGTGACGTTCATGGCTGCGTGCCAGCAGCAGCGCGCCCAGCAGGTAGCCGGCGTAGTTGGCCGAGGCGGCCAGGGAGCCACCGGTGACGCTGAGCACGCCGTCCCGCACCATCAGCGGGTAGAGCCCGGTAAAGGCAAAGCGGCCGAAACCCATGCCGACGGCAAGGATCAGGGCTGCCGACAGCGCGGCGGGCAGGCGGCGAGGGCGGCTCACGGGCGTGCCTCCAGGGTTTCCCGCCAGCGCTGGAAGGCGCCGGTGGCGTAGCCGTCGCGCCAGATCAGCAGGGTGTCCACTTCCATCAGCGGCACCACCTGCAGGTCGGGCATTTCCCGTTGCAGTTCCAGCACCGAGCGCGGCAATACGCCAAAGCAGGAACCGGCGTTCACGCAGGCGAGGATGCCGTGGTAAGAGCCGACTTCCTGTACGGCGAGCGAGGCACCCTTCAACCAGCGCTCGAGCAACTGGCGGTAAGTGCAACCACGGGCAAAGCCCACCAGGGTGCGAATCTGCACATCCTCGGGCCGGGTGACCGGTGGGTGGTCACCGGGCAACACCAGCAGCAGCTCCTCGCGAAACACCGGCTCGGCGCGAAGACCGCGCTCCAGCAGCGATTCGAAGCCGGGCTCGGCGTGGAGGATCTCCGGGTGGGAGATCAATGCGCAGTCCAGCCGGCGCTCCAGCACCTCATTGATCAGCTTCTGGCTGTGCCCTGTGGTGATGTGCAACTCCACCTCCGGATAAGCGCGGTGAAAGCGCGCAAGGATTTCCGGCAATCGGCTGGCAGCGGCGGCCTCCATGCTGCCCAAGCGCAGGCTGCCGGTGGCGCTCTGGGGGTGCAGCGACTGGCGGGCTTCAGTGGCCAGCGCGAGCAGTTGCTCGGCGTAGCGGAGGAATTCGCGGCCCTGGTCGGTCAGCGTCATGCGCTTGCCGTCGCGCAGGAAGAGTGCTGCGCCAAGGTCTTCCTCGAGCTGGCGGATGCGCGTGGTGACATTCGATTGCACGCGTTGCAGGCGAGCAGCGGCGCGGGTGACGCTCTGTTCCTCGGCCACGCAACGGAAGATTTCCAGGCTGGAGAGATCCATGATTGATCTTCAATAGAGAATATGTTGCGACGAATATTCTCTCTGTGAGATTGTAAGTCAAGCGAAAGCCGGGCTATTGATCGACAGCCAGCCGCGATTTCGCCGACTCCCCGACGATGAGGACCCCGTCATGCGCATCACCGAACTGCTCGGCATCCAGCACCCCATCATCCAGGCGCCCATGGTCGGCGTGTCCACCCCGGCGCTGGCCGCGGCGGTGTCCAATGCCGGCGGCCTGGGCTCCATCGGGCTGGGCGCGAGCACCGCGGCGCAGGCCCGCACCCTGCTGGATCAGACCCGTGCGCTGACCGACAAGCCGCTCAACCTCAATCTGTTCTGCCATCGCCCGGCCGTGGCGGACCCGGCCCGCGAGGCCGCCTGGCTGGAGCACCTGCGTCCGCTGTTCGCCGAGTTCGAGGCGCAACCGCCCGCGCAGATCACCGAGATCTACCGCAGCTTCCTGGCGGATCCGGAGATGCTGGAGTTCCTCATCGATGCGCGTCCGGCCGTGGTCAGTTTCCACTTCGGCCTGCCGCCGCAGGACTGGATCGACCGCCTGAAAGCGGCCGGCATCCGCCTGCTGGCCACCGCCACCTGCCTGGAGGAAGGTCGCGCCATTGAGGCGGCCGGCATCGACGCCATCGTCGCGCAAGGCTATGAAGCCGGTGGCCACCGTGGCGTGTTCGAGCCGGAGAAGGATGCCCGCATCGGCACCTTCGCGCTGGTCCGCACGCTGGTGAAAGGCACCGGCCTACCGGTGATCGCGGCCGGTGGGATCATGGACGGGCAGGGCATGCGCGCCGTGTTCGAGCTGGGTGCGCAGGCGGTGCAGATGGGCACGGCGTTCATCTCCGCCGACGAGTCCTCGGCCAACGCCGCGTTCAAGGCGGCATTGCGCGGCGAGCGCGGGGAGCGCACCGAAGTGACGGCGGCGATTTCCGGTCGCGCCGCGCGGGGCATGGTCAATCGGCTGTTCACCGATGTGGGCAGTGCCGGTGCGCCGGCGCTGCCGGACTACCCGATCACCTACGATGCGGCCAAGGCGCTGACCGCCGCGGCGACCGCCAAGGGCAACAGCGATTTCGCCGTGCAGTGGGCCGGGCAGGGCGCGCCGCTGTCGCGGGAGATGTCGGCGGCGACACTGGTGGAAACACTGATGCGGGAGTTTGGCATCGCCGCGAACCGGTAGGAGCGCCCCATCGGCGCGATCGCGGGCATGGCCCGCTCCTGCATCCGACTCAGCTCGCGCTGACGGCGGCCGGCTTCTCCCGCGGTCGCCAGAGTTCGGCCAGCAGCACGCCAGCCAGGGTCATCGCACCACCCACCAGGTGGTAGCTGGTCAGTTGCTCGCCCAGCACCACGGCGGCGATGGCGGCGGTCAGCACCGGCAGCAGGTTGAAGAACAGCGCCATGCGGCTCGGCCCCATGCGCTGCACGCCCTGCATCCAGGCCAGTGCGCCGACGATGGACGCCAGCAGCCCGGCATACAGCACCAGCGGCAGGTTGGCGGCGTTCAGGCCATGATGCGGCGAGGCCAGGTACAGCGGCGCCAGCGCGACAATTGCCACCAGCACCTGCAGGTACAGCATCAGCAGCGGCGGCAGGGGCAGGTTCCACTTCTTCAGCAGCACGCCGTACACGCCATAGGCGAGGGTGGCGACGATCATCATGCCGTCGCCCAGGTTCACGCCGTGGCTGATCAGTTGCTGCGGGCTGCCCTGGGTGATCACCAGCAGCACGCCGCCCAGCGAGACCAACGCGCCCAGCAGCGCGGCGACGCTCAGCGTGTGGCGCAGCAGCACAGACGCCAGCGCGAGGGACATCAGTGGCATCAACGACAGGATGATACCCATGTTGGTCGCCGAGGTGAGCGCGGCGGCGTAGTAGGCCAGGCACTGGTAGACGGCCATGCCGAGCAGGCCGAGGGTGACGATCTTGCCCAGGTTGGCGCGGATCACCGGCCAGTGGGCGAGGGTGGTGCGCAGCAGGAACGGCGTCAGCAGTGCGCCGGCCAGCACCCAGCGGTAGAAGCCGATCTCCGCCGGGGCGATCTGCCCTACTGCGAGCTTGTTGACGACGGTATTGCCGGACCAGATGACCACGGCCAGCAGGGGGAACAGGTAATTCATGAAGGGACGCTTCCGGGGATAACGGAGCGTATTGTCCGTTCGTCCGAATCGAGATGTATAATGAAAACCGGACAATCCACCCCGGCATTCGGACATGACCCGCGCACTGCCGCTCCCGCTTCCCGACATCGACCAGTTACCCGCCGAGTTGTACTTCCGCTACGACGAGTTCGACGCTGACACCCATTCGCCCAGCCATCGTCACGCCTGGGGCCAGCTCAACTACGCGTCCCATGGGGTGATGGAGCTGGAGGTGGACGGCCAGCGCTTCCTTTCGCCGCCGCAGTACGCCGTGTGGGTGCCGCCGGGGCGCCTGCACAGTTGCTACAACCGCCAGGCCATCGTCTACCGCTCGCTTTACGTGTCCGCCGACGTAGCGCGCAAGCTGCCGCAGACCCCCTGCACCCTGGCTATCAGTGACATCCTCAAGGCGATCCTCTCCGATTTCGCCGCACGCCAGGTGAACATCCCGCAGAGCGCCGCCGACCAGCGCCTGGCCGACGTGGTGATCGACCAGTTGCAGGCCGCGCAGCCCCACGACGACTACCTGCCGTACGCCAGTGGTGGCGCGTTGGGTGAGGTGCTGGCCGCGCTGCAGGCCGAGCCCGGCGACAACCGAACTCTCGCGCAATGGGCCGAACGTGTGCACAGCACCGAGCGCACCCTGGCGCGGGCCTGTCAGCGGGAACTGGGGATGTCGTTCGGCGAATGGCGCCAGCGCCTGCGGTTTCTCGCCGCCATCGAGGCACTGGCATCGGGGGAAGGGGTACAGCAGATCGCCTTCAACCTGGGCTACAGCAGCCCTTCGGCGTTCATCGCGATGTTCCGGCGGTTGTCGGGCACCACGCCGGAGCAGTATCGATTGACCTTCCGCGCGCTGGCGGAAGGCTGAGGCGCGGAACCTGCTCAGGAGCTCGCCGAGCTTGGGTCGGGCAGGCAAAAAAGCGCGGTTCAGTCGCTCCGAATGGGCATTTTCTATCCGGTATCAACGTGGCCCGGGCCAGCGCAGGCAGATTAGCGGTGGGCTCTCACCGCTTGCCGTCTTCGAGTCCCTTCAGGGTCTTGCGGCAGTGGATCAGCGCATCGCGCACCATGAAGTTCACCAGGGTCGGGGAGACGCCCAGTTCCTCGGCGATTTCCTTCTGCGTGCGGCCGTGCAGGCGATACATCTCGAAGGCGTAGCGGGTGCGCTCGGGCAGTGTCTGCAGTGCGCTGGAGATGGCTTCCAGGGTCTGCCGGTCCTCGTGCTCGATCTCCGGTGAGGCGGACGGCGTTGCGATGTGCATGCCTTCTTCCTCGCTACCCGAGTAGCGCTTCTCCAGCGCCTGGCGGCGATAGAGGTCGATGGCCAGGTTGCGCACCACGCGCATCAGATAGCCGCTCTGCGACTGGATGCCGGGCGTGAGGTCGCTCGCATTGAGCTTGATGTACGCATCGTGCACCACGTCTTCGGCATGGCTGCGGCAGCCGAGGATGCGTGCGGCCGCATTGATGAAGGTCTGCCGGTGGGTGGCGAACAGCTCGTGGAGAGCGGGTCGCGACTCGGCGGGCATTGGCTTGGACATGCAAGGTTTCCTATGCGGCGGCGGAGGCGGGGACGTCCACATGGGTGAGGCGGTCAATCTAGATCAAATGATAATTATTATCAATTTATTCGGAAGACTCCGACTGCCGCTCTGGGACAGGGTTCCCACACCAGTGTGAAGATTTTTCATTCGCATCCATTCGTCAGATCTCTCGGCACACGGGTGAAGGACAAGCCAGGAAATTTCGCCGGCGCATATCTTATGAGAATTAATCGCATCCGAGAACACTAACTATTTCATCGCCTCCCTCGTCTTCATGGCAGAGCTGGAAAACATCGGTAATGGCCGGTGGCCGGCATCCCATACAGCTGAAGGAGAAGAGCGATGGCGTTCGATCGCGACGATGCGGTTTACAAGGTGCTGGTCAACGGTGAAGAGCAGTACTCGCTGTGGCCGGACTACAAGGAAGTCCCCGCCGGCTGGCGCGAAGCCGGCAAACAGGGGAGCAAGGCCGACTGCCTGGCCTTTGTCGAGGCGAACTGGACCGACATGCGTCCGCTCAGCCTGCGGCGGAAGATGGACGGCCAGGCGGCGGGGCACTGACCGATGCTGCGTCTGTTCTGCCTGCCATATTCCGGCGCCAGCGCCATGGTCTACGCCCGCTGGAAGCGCCAGTTGCCGAACTGGATCGACGTTCTCCCGGTGGAGCTGCCCGGCCGTGGCCGGCGTTTCGCCGAAAGCCTGCAGACCGACCTGCGCGCCCTGGCCTGCCAACTGGCCGATGAGATCGCCACGCGCCTGGACCAGCCCTACGCGCTCTTCGGCCACAGCCTGGGTGGCCTGCTGGCCTTCGAGCTGGCCCACGCCTTGCGTGAACGCGGCCTGCCGATGCCGCAGGCGCTGTTCGCCTCGGCGGCCTCCGCGCCGGCGCGGCGCGACAGTCACCGCGAGCTGGCAGAAGCGCAGAGCGACGCCCAGCTGATCGAGCGCATGCGTCGTCTCGGCGGCACGCCCGAGGCGGTGTTCGCCGACGAGGAAATGCTGCGCCTGACCCTGCCGGTGATGCGCGCCGACTTTCTGCTTTGCGGTCTCTACGACTACCACCGTCGCGCGCCGCTGGCCTGCCCGATCCACGTGTTCGGCGGCAAGTCCGATCGGCTCTCGGTGGAGTCCCTGTCGGCCTGGCAGGACGAGACCAGCGCCGGCTTCTCCCTGGAGATGCTCGACGGCGGCCACTTCTTCCTCAATGCCGGCGAGGCGCGCCTGCTCGAGCTGCTGCTCGGCCGCCTGCGCCAGCCCGGACAGTCGACCAGCGCAGCGCTGGCCTGATCGATTCATGCGGAGACCCAGATGCCCACCTCCACTCTGTTCGACATCGCTCCCCTGGCCGAGGCGCGCGGCGGCCTGCCGCTGCTGGTCCAGGCCCGCGGCGACGGCATCGACCTGCTCGACGCCCTGGCCGAATTGCGCCCGCTGGTGGCTGAACGCCTGCCGGTGTGCGCCGGCATCCTCTTCCGGGGTTTCCAGGTCGGCGCACCGGAGCGCTTCCGCGAGTTCGCCGCCGGCTTCGGCCATCCGCTGCTCAACTACGAGTTCGGTTCCACCCCGCGCAGCAACGTCACCAGCGGCGTGTACACCTCCACCGAGTACCCGCCGCACCAGCACATCCCGCTGCACAACGAGCAGGCCTACACCCGCGAGTGGCCGATGAAGATCTGGTTCTACTGCGTGCAGGCCGCGCAGAGCGGTGGCGAAACGCCGATCGCCGACAGCCGCGAGATCTATCGCCGGGTGGACGAAGGTATCCGCCGTCGCTTCACCGAGCGCGGGCTGATGTACACCCGCAACTTCGGCAACGGCCTGGACGTGGCCTGGGAACAGGTGTTCAACAGCAGTGACCCGGCCGTGGTCGAGGCGTACTGCAAGGCCCATCGGATCGGCTGGGAGTGGAAAGAGGACGGCGAACTGCGCACCCGCCAGGTCTGCCAGGCAGTCGCCCAGCACCCGGTCACCCGCGACTGGGTCTGGTTCAACCAGGCGCACCTGTTCCACATCTCCAACCTGCCGCCGGAAGTGCGCGAGAGCCTGCTGGAAATCGTCGACGAGGAAGACCTGCCGCGCAACGTCTACTACGGCGACGGCAGTCCCATCGAACCCTCGGTGCTCGACGAAGTCCGCGGCGTGCTGGAGGAGGCCAAGGTGAGCTTCCCCTGGTACAGCGGCGACGTCCTGATGCTCGACAACATGCTTGCCGCCCATGCGCGCTCGCCGTTCAGCGGACCGCGCAAGGTGGTGGTGGCGATGGCGGAAGGGCATGGCGCTGACGCCTGACGCTGGCACGGATAGCTCCCTCTCCCTTCAAGGAGAGGGCGGGGGGAGAGGGCATTGCCCAGTGCCGGAGCGGCCGGGAACACCCTCTCCCTAACCCTCTCCCTTCAGGGAGAGGGAACAGTTCGGAGTACCGGGTGAGCGCCTGCCACGGCCAAGCCCCGGTACACCCCACGAATTTCCCTCCGGCGGGCCCCACGCGCCCGCCGACAGAACAGGTGATGTCATGAACGACCGCTACGAAGCCGCAGGAAACCTGGTCGAGGCCCTGCTGCAACGCGCCTGCGAAATGCCGCGCAAGACTGCCCTGCGATTCATTGCCGAGAACATCGAGGTACCCATCAGCTTCCGCGAGCTGGACGAGCGCGCCCGCGCCATGGCGGCCTGGATGCTGCGCCACGGCCAGCACGGCGACCGCGCCGTGCTGTTGCTGCCCAGCGGCCCGGAATACGTCACCGCGTTCTTTGCCTGCCTCTACTCGGGGATTATCGCGGTGCCGGCCTATCCGCCGGAATCCGTGCGCCCGCAGCACCTGGCACGCCTGCGCTCGATCCTCGATGATGCCGAGCCGAGCCTGGTGCTCACCGACTCCACTCTGATCGACGCCCTGCGTCCGGCCTGTGAGCGCGAGAACGGCGACAGTCCGCTGCTGCTGGCGGTGGACCAGGCCGACCCGGCGCTGGCCGTCGAATGGCGGATGCCCGAGCTGGCCGATGACGACATCGCCTTCCTGCAATACACCTCCGGCTCCACCTCGACGCCCAAGGGCGTGCAGGTCAGCCATGGCAACCTGGTCGCCAACGAGCGCCTGATCCGCCACGGCTTCGGCATTGGTGACGACGACGTGATCGTCAGTTGGCTGCCGCTGTTCCACGATATGGGCCTGATCGGTGGTCTGCTGCAGCCGATCTACAGCGGTATCGAGTGCGTGCTGATGTCGCCGCGCTACTTCCTCGAACGCCCGCGCCGCTGGCTGGAAGCCATCGCCCGCTTTGGCGGCACCGTCAGCGGCGGGCCCGACTTCGCCTACCGCCTGTGCTGCGAGCGGGTCAACGAGTCCGCCATGGAAGGCCTCGACCTGAGCAAATGGCGCGTGGCCTTTTCGGGCTCCGAGCCGATCCGCCCGGACACCCTGGAGCGCTTCGCCGCCTGGTTCGCCCCGGCGCAGTTCGACGCCTCGTCCTTCTACGCCTGCTATGGCCTCGCCGAAGCGACCCTGTTCGTCACCGGCGGCGTGCGTGGCGAGGGCATCGGCCAGTTGGAAGTGGACCTCGATGCCCTGGGCGAAAACATCGCCCGCCCGGGCCGTGGCACCTCGCTGATCAACTGCGGTCGCGCCCAGCCCGACCATGAAATCCAGCTGGTCGACCCGGTGAGCGGCGAAACCCTCGGTCCGGATCGCGTTGGCGAAGTCTGGAGCAGCGGCCCCAGTGTCGCCCTCGGCTACTGGCGCAACCTGGAAGCCAGCGCGCGCACCTTCGTCGAGAAGGACGGCCGCACCTGGCTGCGCACCGGCGATCTGGGCTTCCTGCACAACGATGAACTCTTCGTCACCGGCCGCCTGAAGGACATGCTCATTGTCCGTGGCCAGAACCTCTATCCGCAGGACCTGGAACGTTGCGTCGAGGAAGAGGTGGACCTGGTGCGCAAGGGCCGTGTTTCCGCCTTCGCCATCGAACACCAGGGCCGCGAAGGCATTGGCATCGCCGCCGAAGTCGGGCGCAGCGTGCGCAAGCTGATCTCCGCCGAGGCACTGGCCAGGGCCATCTCCGCCGCCGTAGCGGAAACCTTCCAGGAAGCGCCGCTGGTGGTGGCGCTGCTGGAACCGGGCGCACTGCCCAAGACCTCCAGCGGAAAGCTGCAACGCTCGGCCTGCCGCACCCAGTTGCTCGACGGCAGCCTGCAGGCCTACGCCATCCAGCGCGCTGGCGAGCCGATCAGCGATGGTGCAAGCGCCAAGCCGGTTGCGCCGCTGTCGGCCGAGGAGCACGCCATCGCCGCACTATGGAGCGAAGTACTGGAGCTCCCGGCGATCCGCCGCGACGACAATTTCTTCGCCCTCGGCGGCAATTCCATCAAGGCTACCCAACTGATGGCACGCCTGCGCGAGCGTCTTGGCCGCGCCGTGGAGTTGCGCCTGCTGTTCGAGGCGCCGGAGCTGGGCGCCTTCGCCGCTGCCCTGGCAGCCCTGCCGACTGCTGCAGTCGAAAGCGTGCCGCAGGTCGCGCGTGACGGCCTGCTGCCGCTCTCGCCGGCCCAGCGCCGCTTGTGGTTCCTCTGGAAGCTGGAGCCGGAAAGCGCCGTCTACCACATCGCCGGGCGCATGAACCTGCGCGGCGAACTGCGTCGTCCGGCAGTGGAGCAGGCGTTCGCCGTGCTGCTGGGTCGCCATGAAACTCTGCGCAGCCGCTTCATCGAGCAAGCCGATGGCGAGGTATCGCTGAGCCTGTCCGACGCCACGCCAGTGGAACTCACCGAGAGCGACTTCAGCTCCCTGGGCAATGCTCGCCGCGACATCGCCGCCCGCGAGGACGCCGAGGCCTTCGCCGCGCAGCCCTTCGACCTGGCCAGCGGCCCGCTGCTGCGCCTGCGCCTGCAGAACCTCGGCGGTGGCCGCCAGGCACTGCTGCTCTGCGTGCACCACATCATCGCCGACGGCTGGTCGCTGAACCTGCTGCTGGACGAGTTCGCCGAGTGCTACCGCGCCATCGTCGAACAGCGCGAACCCGTTCTGCCGGCGCTGCCGTGCCAGTACCTCGACCTCGCTGCCGCCCAGCAGCGCAAGCTGGAAGCGGGCGAGGGCGCCCGTCTGCTGGACTGGTGGAGCGAGCGCCTGGGCACCGCGCATGCGCCGCTGGAGCTGCCTTTCACGACGGGAGATAAAGGCCAGAGCGCCGAGCTGATCGAGCGCGACGTGGACGCCGAGTTGACCGCGAAATTGCGCAGCCTGGCCCAGGCCCACGGTGCGACCCTGCCGATGCTCCTGCTCAGTGCCTACAACCTGCTGCTGCAGCGCTACAGCGGCCAGCACGACCTGCGCATCGGCCTGACCCAGGCCGGCCGCGAACAGCTCGACAGCGAGCGCCTGGTCGGCTTCTTCGTCAACCTGCTGGTGCTGCGCAGCGAGCTGCCCGAAGGCGCCAGCCTGCGCGGCGTGCTCCGCCAATTGCGCGACGACCTGCTGCAAGCCCAGGCGCACCAGGGCCTGCCGTTCGAGCAGTTGGTAGAGGCGCTGCAGCCCGAGCGCGGCCACGGTCGCCATCCACTGTGCCAGGTCGCCTTCGACCACCAGTGGCAGCCGCGCGCCGGCAACGGTCTGCCCGGCGTCAGCGTGGAAGCGCTGGAGCAGCTCGACCTGGAAACCCCCTTCGACCTGGTGCTTCGCGTCCGCGAGGGTGAACAGAGCCTGCGCCTGAGCTTCTGCTATGCCCGTGAGCGCTACGCCGCCAACGGCATGCAACGCCTCATCGGACACTTCCTCGACCTGCTGCGCGCCTTGCCGCAGCTGAATGCCGACGCCGTGCTGGACGCCCGCGACTGGCTGCCCGCCAGCGACTGGAGCATTGCCGTGGCCGGTGACGCACCAGTCTTCGAGGCGCTGAGCGAGACCATCGCCGCCCAGGCCCGCCGCCATCCGGCCAAGGTCGCGCTGATCGATGAGCAGCGCGAGGTGAACTTCGCCGAGCTGGAGGACCGCTCCAACCGCCTGGCGCAACGCCTGATCCAGCGCGGCATCGGTGCGGAACGCCGGGTCGCCGTGGCCCTGCCACGCGGCGTGGACATCCCGCTGGCCCTGCTGGCCGTCATGAAAGCCGGCGGCGCCTACCTGCCGCTGGATGTCGACTACCCGGAGGAGCGCCTGGCCTGGCTGATGCAGGACGCCGGCGTCGACCTGCTGCTGACCAACGCCGAGCTGGCCGAACGCCTGCCGCTGCCCGAAGGCGTCGAGCGCCTGGTGCTGGAAGAAGCCGACCTCGGCAACGCCCTGGCCGTGCGCCCGCTGGTGCGCATCCAGGCGCAGAACCTCGCCTACCTGATCTACACCTCCGGCTCCACCGGCCAGCCCAAGGGCGTTGCCGTCGCCCACGGCGAGATTGCCGCGCACTGCCGCGCCATCGGCCAGCGCTACGCCATGAGCGACGCCGACCGCGAGCTGATCTTCATGTCTTTCGCCTTCGACGGTGCCCACGAGCGCTGGCTCACCGCGCTGTCCCACGGCGGCAGCCTGCTGATCCGCAATGACGGGCTGTGGACCGCCGAGCAGACCCTGGATCAGCTGCGCCGCCACGCGGTGACGGTTGCCGCCTTCCCACCGGCCTATCTGCAACAGTTGGCTGAGCACGCGTTGATCACTGGCCACGCGCCAAGCATGCGCATCTACTGCTTCGGCGGTGATGCGGTGCCGGAAGCGGCCTATCAACTGGCGCACCAGGCGCTGAAACCGCAGCACCTGATCAATGGCTACGGCCCGACCGAAACCGTGGTCACCCCGATGCTCTGGAAGGCCGATGCCCGCACCCCCTGCGGCGCCGCCTACGCACCCATTGGCGAAGTGGTCGGCGAACGCAGCCTGTACATCCTCGACGACCGCCTGCAGCCGCTGCCGCGCGGCGTGGCCGGCGAGCTGTACATCGGTGGCCACGGCCTGGCCCGTGGTTACCACCAGCGCGCCGGCATGACCGCCGAACGCTTCGTCGCCGACCCTTATGCCAATGGCCTCCGCCTGTACCGCAGCGGCGACCGCGTGCGCTGGCGTGAGGATGGCGCGCTGGACTACCTCGGCCGCGTCGACCACCAGGTGAAGATCCGTGGCTTCCGCATCGAGCCGGGTGAAATCGAAGCCCGCCTGCGCGCGTTGCCCGGCGTGCGCGAGGCGGCAGTGATCGCCCGCGACAGCGAGCGCGGCAAGCGCCTGCTGGGTTACGTGTCCGGCGAACATCTTGCCGAGGACGCGCTGAAAGCCGCCCTGCGCGCACAGCTGCCGGACTACATGGTGCCGTCGCGCATCCTCGTACTGGAGCAGATGCCGCTCAACGCCAACGGCAAGATCGACCGTAAGGCGCTGCCCGAACCGCAGGACGCCGCCAGCACCACCGAAGCCCCGCGCGACGGCCTGGAAAGCCGCGTCGCCGCCGTCTGGGCCGACGTGCTCGGCGTACCCGCCGTGGGCCGCGAGGACGACTTCTTCGAGCTGGGAGGCCACTCGCTGCTGGCCACCCAGGTCATCTCCCGCCTGCGTCGCGACCTGGGCTGCGAAGTGCCGCTGCGCGACCTGTTCGAAGCCAGCCGCCTGGACGAATTCGCTGCACGGCTGACGGCTCTTTCGCCCAGCGCTCGCCCGGCACTGCGCGCCGTGGCCCGTGACGGCGACCTGCCTCTGTCCGCCGCCCAGAGCCGCCTGTGGTTCTTCTGGCAGATGGAACCGGCCAGCGCCGCCTACAACGTGCCGGGCGCGCTGCGCCTGCGCGGCCAACTGGACGAGTCCGCGCTGCGTCGCGCCTTTGACGCCCTGGTGGCGCGCCACGAAACCCTGCGCACCACCTTCGATGAAGTGGACGGCCAGGCCTTCCAGCGTATCCAGGTGGCTCGCCCGCTGGACCTGGCGAAGGTGGACCTGTCCGCTGAAGCCGACGCCGAAAGCGCTGCGCGCAAGCTGGCTGAGGAGGAAGCGCAGCGCCCGTTCGACCTGCGCAATGGCCCGATGCTGCGCCTGACCCTGCTCAAGCTGGCCGATGCCGACCATGTGCTGCTGCTGACCCTGCACCACATCGTCTCCGATGGCTGGTCGATCCGCGTGCTGGTGGACGAGTTCAGCCGCCTCTACGGCGCCTTCGCCGCAGGTGAAGAACTGCAACTGCCGGCGCTGCCGGTGCAGTACGCCGACTACGCACACTGGCAGCGCGAGCTGCTGGCGGGCGAGGAGGGCCAGCGTCAGCTGGGTTGGTGGACCGAGCAACTGAGCGTCGAGACGCCGGTCCTCGAGCTGGCCGCCGACCGCCCGCGCCCGGCCGTGCAAAGCTACCGGGGCGGCAGCCTCGGCTTCAACCTGGACGCCGGCCTCGGCAGCCGCCTCAAGCAACTGGCCCGTGAGCAGGACGTCACCCTGTTCATGCTGCTGCTGGGCGCCTACGCCGTGCTGATGCAGCGCTACAGCGGCCAGCGCGACCTGCGCGTCGCGGTGCCCATCGCCAACCGCCAGCAATTGGAAACCGAAGGGCTGATCGGCTTCTTCGTCAACACCCAGGTCATGCCCTGTGCGCTGGCTGACGACGAGTCCTTCGCCGCGCTGCTGGCCCGCCTCAAACCGCTCGCCCTGGGCGCCCAGGCGCACCAGGACCTGCCGTTCGAACAACTGGTGGAAGCCCTGCAACCCGAGCGCAGCCTGGCCTATAACCCGCTGGTGCAGGTGAAGTTCAACTTCGGCTTCGACGTCAGCCGCCTGCCCGATGCCGGTGCGCTGAAGCTGGAACTGTTCAGCGAGGAACAGTACGGCGCGCGCTTTGACCTCGCCCTGGACATGGCCGAGGCGCTGGACGCCAGCGGCCAGCCGGGCGACGAGCTGCGCGGCAGCTTCGTCTATGCCCGCGACCTGTTCGACGAGGACAGCGTTGCCGCCATCGCGGGCCAGTTCGAAGCGTTGCTGCGCCAGCTGTGCGCCGAGCCGCAGCGTGCCCTCGTCGAGCTCCCACGCCCGGTCGCCTCGCGCCGTCATGGCGAAGCCCGCCAGTGGCCGCAGCAGGACGTGCTCGGCCTGTTCGCCGCGCAGGTCGCGGCGCAGCCGGACGCCATCGCCGTGCAGGACGACAGCATCCGCTACAGCTATGCCGAGCTGGATGAGCGCAGCAATCGCCTGGCCAATGCACTGATCGCCAGCAGCGCGGAGCCGGGCGAGTGCGTCGCCCTCTGCCAGGAGCGCAGCGCGCAGTGGGTGCTCCTGCTGCTGGGCGTGCTCAAGGCTGGCGCCACCTACGTGCCGCTGGACCCGGCGCAACCCGCCGAGCGCCTGCGCCAGTTGCTCGCCGACAACGGCATTGGCCGCGTGCTGGTGAGCGAGGCTGCGTTGCTGGAGACCTTCGGCGCCGCCGCCATGCTGATCCCGGCCGGTGGCCCGGAGCAGGGCAGCGCTGCCGCGCCCGTGCGGAGCATCGACCCGCAGCAGACCGCCTATGTGATCTTTACCTCCGGCTCCACGGGCCAGCCCAAGGGCGTGCGCGTCAGCCACGCCGCGCTGGCCAACTACGTGCAGGCCGTGCTCGAACGCCTGCAACTGGACCAGGGCCGCGCCCGGGGCCTGGGCATGGCGATGGTCTCCTCGGTGGCTGCCGACCTCGGCCACACCACGCTGTTCGGCGCACTGTGCGGCGGTGCTCGCCTGCACCTGGCAGACGCCCAGGCCGTGGCCGATGCCGAGCGCTTCGCCGTGTTCATGCAGGACGTGGACGTGCTGAAGATCGTCCCCAGCCATCTCGCCGGCCTGCTGGCCGCCGCGCCGAACGCCGCCGCCGTGCTGCCGCGGCGCCTGCTGGTGGTGGGCGGTGAAGCCTGCGACCGCGCGCTGCTGCAGCCGATCCGCGACCTCGCGCCCAAGCTGCGCATCGTAAACCACTACGGCCCCAGCGAATCCACCGTGGGCGTGCTGACCCACGAATGGTCGCTGTTGGACGACCTGCCCGCGGGCAGCCTGCCCATCGGCACTCCGCTGGCCAACAGCGCCATCCGCGTGCTCGACGAGAACGGCCGCGACCTGCTGCCGGGCGTGCCCGGCGAGCTGTACATCGGCGGCGCCGGCCTGGCGCTGGGTTACCTCGGCCTGCCGCAGATGACCGCCGAACGCTTCGTAGAGATCGAAGGCGAGCGCCTGTACCGCAGTGGCGACCGTGTGCGCCTGAGCCGTCGCGGCGTTGTGGAGTTCCTCGGCCGCGTCGACGACCAGGTGAAGATCCGTGGCTACCGTGTCGAGCCGGGCGAACTGGCGCAGGCAATCAAGCGCCTGCCCGGCGTGCGCGATGCCGTGGCGCTGGCCGAGCGTGACAACGACGGCCCGATGAAGCTGCTGGCCTGGGCCGTGGCCGAAGGACAGAGCGTGGAAAGCCTGCGCGAAGCCCTGGCCGCCGCTGTCCCGGAATACCTGCTGCCGGCCCAGCTGATGCTGCTGGATCGCCTGCCGCTGAACGCCAACGGCAAGATCGACCGCAAGGCGCTGCCGCGTGTCGAGACAGTCGCCAAGGCTGCGAGCAGCGCGCCGCTGAGCGAGCTGGAGCAGCGCATCGCCGATATCTGGCAAGCGGTGTTGAAGGTCGAGCGCGTCGGTGCCGAAGACAACTTCTTCGAGCTGGGTGGCGACTCCATCCTCAGCCTGCAGATCATCGCGCGCATCCGCAAACTCGGTTACAAGCTCAGCCCGAAACAGCTGTTCGAGCGGCAGAGCGTCCGCCAACTGGCGCAGTGGCTGGAAAGCCGAGCCCCGGCCGCCCCGGTAGCCGCCGCGCCGGTGGCAGCGCTCAGTGGTGAAGTGGCGCTGTCACCGGTACAGGCGCGCTTCTTCGAGCGCGTGCCGAGCGCCCAGCGACACCACTGGAACCAGGCTCTGCTGCTGCAACCGCGCGAAGCGCTGGACGGCGACGTCCTCGCCCGCGCGCTGCACTGGCTGGTTGGCCAGCACGACGCGCTGCGCCTGCGCTTCGATGGCAGCCGTCAGCGCTACGCCGAGCACGGCCCGCTGGACATGTCTCTTGTCTCCGAGCAAGGTCTTGCTCTCGCGGAGCCGCAGGCGCTGCTCTGGCGCCGCCGCGCCGCCGACGCGCAAACCCTGGAACGCCTGTGCGACGAAGCCCAGGCCAGCCTGGATATCGCCAACGGCCCGCTGCTGCGTGCCATGCAGGTCGGCCTGGAAGATGGCAGCGAACGTCTGCTGCTGGTCATCCACCACCTGGCGGTGGACGGCGTGTCGTGGCGCATCCTGCTGGAAGACCTGCAGTACGCCTGCCGCGAATTGCGCGCCGGTCGCACGCCCGCCGCGCTGCCGCGCAGCGACAGCTTCCAGGCCTGGAGCGCCCGCCAGCAGGTAGCTGCCCACAGTGCCGAAGTGGCGGCGGAGCTGGACTACTGGCAGACCGAGCTGCGCGATGCGCCGCGCCTGAACCGTGGCCGCAGCGATGCCCCGGCCACCTGGAGGGACGCTGCCAACGCGCGCTTCAGCCTCGACGCCGAGACCACCCGCCAACTGCTCGGTCCGGCGCTGAAGGCGCAGCGTGTGCAGATCAACGACCTGCTGCTGACCGCGCTGGCCCGCGCCCTGTGCGCCTGGACCGGCGAGACCTCTGCACTGGTGGAGATGGAAGGCCATGGCCGCGACGCCTTCGATGGCGATGTGGCGCCGGACCTGAGCCGCTCCGTGGGCTGGTTCACCGCGCTTTATCCTGTCCGCCTGCACGCTGGCAGCGAGCCGGGTGCGGACCTGCGCGCCACCCGTGAACACCTGCGCAACCTGCCGCGTGCCGGCATCGGTTTCGGCCAACTGCGTTACCTGAGCAACCACGCCGCCAGCCTGCGTGACCTGCCGGCGCCGCAGGTGACCTTCAACTACCTCGGCCAGCTCGACCAAGCCTTCGCCGATGCCGACTTCCTGCCGGCCTTCGACGGCGTGGGCCGCAGTCAGCCGCGGGACGCTGCGCTGGGCAACGCACTGGTCTACGCCGGCCGCGTACTCGGCGGCGAGCTGAGCCTGGACGTCACCTACAGCCGCGGCATGTTCGACGCGGCGGACATCGATGAGCTGCAGGCGCTGTTGCGTGCCGAGCTGCAAGCAATGGTCGCTTGGTGCCTGAACACCCCGCGCACGCTGGAGGCCGCCGAGCTGCCGCTGCTCGGTCTCGACCAGCAACAGCTCGACGCGCTGCCGCTGCCGGCAGGGGTGGAAGATGTCTACCCGCTGTCGCCGATGCAGCAGGGCATGCTGTTCCACGCCCTCGACGTGCCGGGTTCCTCGCTCTACGTCAACCAGCTGCGGGTCGACCTGGACGGCCTCGACGAGGCGCGTTTCCTCGAGGCCTGGCGCGCGGTCATCGCCCGCCACGCCAACCTGCGCACCGGCTTCCTCGCCAGTGCCGGCACCGCGCCGCTGCAGTTCGTCCTGCGCGACGTGCAGTTGCCGGTGCAGTCCTTCGACTGGCGCGACCAGCAGGTGAGTGAGCAGCAGCTTGAAAATGTCGCTGACGGGCAACGCAACCTCGGCTTCGATCTCGCCAAGCCGCCGCTGCAACGCCTGGCGCTGGTTCGCCTGGGAGAACGCCGCTACCACCTGATCTGGACCTGCCACCACCTGCTGCTGGACGGCTGGAGCAGCGCGCGGCTGATCGGCGAAGTGCTCGCCCTCTACCGTGGCGAAGCACTGCCGGCGCCAGCCGCGCAGTACGGCGACTACATCGGCTGGCTGCACGCCCAGGACAGCGCGGCCGGCGAGAGCTTCTGGCGCGAGCGCCTGAAGGGCTTCGACGAGCCGACCCTGCTGGCCACCGCCTGCCACGCCGGCTTCAGCGAAGAGCCGCTGCGCGAGCTGCACAGCCGCCTCGACAGCGCACCGCTGCAGCGCTTCGCCCAGGCCCAGCGGATTACCCTCAACACCCTGGTGCAGGGCGCCTGGGCGCTGCTGCTGCAACGCTACTGCGGCCAGCGCAGCGTGACCTTCGGCGCTACCGTGGCGGGGCGCCCGGCCACGCTGCCGGGCGCGGAGGAGAGCCTCGGGCTGTTCATCAACACCCTGCCGATTGTTCAGGCGCCCGATGACGCCCAGCGCGTCGGCGACTGGCTGCGTGAGCTGCAGGCCTTCAACCTCGACGTGCGCGAGTTCGAGCACACGCCGCTGTACGACATCCAGCGCTGGGCTGGCCGTGGCGGCCAGGCGCTGTTCGACAGCATCATCGTGTTCGAGAACTTCCCCATGGACGCGGCGCTGTCGTCGTCCAGCGAGGACGACCTGCGCATCCTCGGCCACCACCCGGTGGACGGCACCAACTACGCCCTGGCCCTGGTGGCCAGCGCCGGCGAACAGCTGGACGTGCGCTACACCTACCGCGCCGACCGCCTGAGTGCGAGCCAGATCGAACAGCTGCGCGGGCACTTCGAGCACCTGCTGCTGGCCCTGGTAGACGATGCCGAGCGCCCGCTCGGCCGCGTCAGCCAACTGGCGGATGCGGAACGCCACGCGCTGCTGCAACGCTTCAACGACACCGAGGCGAGATTCCCGGCCGACGTGCAACTGCAGGAGCTGATCGAGCGCCAGGTTGCCGCAACCCCGGAAGCGCTGGCCCTGCAATTCGGCGATGAGCGCCTGAGCTACGCCCAGCTCAACGCCCGCGCCAACCAGCTGGCGCACTGGCTGCGCGGCCAGGGCGTTGGCCCGGACGTGCTGGTCGGCGTGGCCGCCGAGCGTTCGGTGGAGCTGGTGGTGGCCCTGCTGGGCATCGTCAAGGCCGGTGGCGCCTATGTGCCGATGGACCCGGACTACCCGCAGGATCGCCTGCAGCACATGCTTGTCGACAGCGGTGTAAACCTGCTGCTGACCCAGCAGCACCTGCTGGATCGCCTGCCCACCAGCAACGCCACGATGATCTGCCTGGACAGCCAGTGGAGCGAGATCGCCACGGCCTCCGAGCACAACCCGGCCATCGCCGGCAGCCCGCAGAACCTCGCGTACCTGATCTACACCTCCGGCTCCACCGGCAAGCCCAAGGGCGCCGGCAACAGCCACCGCGCGCTGCTCAACCGCCTGCACTGGATGCAGAAGGCCTACGCGCTGGATGCTTCCGACCGCGTGCTGCAGAAGACTCCGTTCAGCTTCGACGTGTCGGTGTGGGAATTCTTCTGGCCGTTGCTGACCGGCGCCGCCCTGGTGGGTGCCGCGCCCGGCGCGCACCGCGACCCGGCCGCGCTGCGCCAGGTGATCGAGGCGGGGCAGGTCACCACGCTGCACTTCGTGCCGTCGATGCTGCAGGCCTTCGTCGCGGCCGGTGAGCTGGAACGCTGCCCGTCGCTGTTGCAGGTGATGTGCTCCGGCGAGGCGCTGCCCTACGAGCTGCAACAGCAGTTCCGTCAGCGCAGCAGTGCCAGGCTGCACAACCTCTACGGTCCGACCGAAGCGGCGATCGACGTCAGCTTCTGGGCCTGTGACGAGGACAACGCGCGGCAGGTCGTGCCCATCGGCCGGCCCATCGACAACCTGCGCCTGGTGCTGCTGGACGAGCGCCTGGAGCCGGTGCCGCAAGGCGTGGCCGGTGAGCTGTACATCGGTGGCGTAGGCCTGGCGCGCGGTTATCACGCGCGCCCCGGCCTGACCGCCGAGCGTTTCATCGCCGACCCCTTTGGCAGCGCTGAACGCCTCTATCGCACCGGCGATTTGGCTCGCCAGCGCGAAGACGGCGCCATCGAATACCTCGGCCGTCTCGACCACCAGGTGAAGATTCGCGGCCTGCGTATCGAGTTGGGCGAGATCGAAGCGCGCCTGCAGGCCCATCCGCAGGTCAGCGAAGCCGTGGTGGTGGCCAGGGATGGCGTGCTGCTGGCCTACGTGGTCGCCAGCACCGAGCCCGAGGCCCTGCGCCAGGCGCTGCAAGGCGAGCTGCCGGACTACATGGTGCCGTCGCGGATCATCGCCCTCGACGCCATGCCGCTGTCGCCCAACGGCAAGCTGGACCGCAAGGCCCTGCCGGACCCGCAACTGGGCGAGAGCCTGCGCGAGTACGTGGCGCCGCGCAGCGACCTGGAAGTCGAGCTGGCCGGCATCTGGCAGCACGTGCTGCAGGTCGATCGCGTCGGTCTGTACGACGACTTCTTCGAACTGGGCGGCCATTCACTGCTGCTCACCCAGGTCGGCTTGACCCTGCGTCAGCGCCTGGGTCTGGAACTGCCGCTGCACCGCCTGTTCGAGCTGAGCAACATCGAGGCGCTGGCAGCCTGGATCGACGCCCAACGAGCCAGTTCCGCCAGCGCGGAAGAGGAGCTGGACCTGATGGATGAACTGCTCGGCGAGCTGGAGAATCTTTGATGAGTGGGGGAATGACTCAACCGATGGACGCCCAGCTGAAACAGGTCGCGGAGCGCCTTGGCGCACTGCCCGAGGACAAGCAGATCATCTTCCTGCGTCAGCTGCGCGAGAAAGGCGTGAGCCTGTCGCGCCTGCCGATCCTCCGCGAAGGGCGCGAGCACGCGCCGCTCGCGGCGGCCCAGGCGCGCCTGTGGTTCCTCTGGCAGATGGAGCCGCACAGCGCGGCCTACAACATCCCGGCTGCCGTGCGCCTGCGCGGCGTGCTGGACGAGGGGGCGCTGGAGCGTGCCTTTACCGCGCTGATCGCACGTCATGAAAGCCTGCGCACGGTCTTCCGGGAGATCGAAGGAACGGTGCAGCAATGCGTTCTTCAGCCCGGTGCGCCAAACCTGGAACGTCGCGACTTCAGCGAAGAGCCCGCCGCCCGCGACTGGTTGCAAGGCGCAGCCCGGGGCTCTTTCGACCTCGCCGAAGGTCCGCTGCTGCGCCTTCATCTGGCGCGCTTGCCGGGTGAAGCGCTGCTGCTGGTGAACCTGCACCACATCATTGCCGACGGCTGGTCTATCGGCGTGCTGATCGATGAGTTTGCCGCTCTTTACAGCGCCGAAGTGCAAGGCACCCAGGCCGCGCTGGAAACCTTGCCGATCCAGTACAGCGACATCGCCCGCTGGCAGCGCCTGTGGCTGGCGGCCGGCGAGGGCGAGCGGCAGCTGGCCTACTGGAAGGAGCAGCTGGGCGACGAATCCCTGCTGCTGACCTTACCAGGCGACCGGCCACGCCCGCTGGTGCAGAGCTATCGCGGCGCGACACTGGATTTCGAGCTGCCTCGCGCGCTCAGCGACTCCCTGCGCGAACTCGCGCGGGGGCAGGGCGCCACGCTGTTCATGCTGATTCTGGCGGCCTACCAGCTGCTGCTGTCGCGCTACAGCGGCCAGCGCGAGCTGCGCGTCGGCGTGCCCATCGCCGGCCGTGGCCGTGCCGAAAGCGAAAGGCTGATCGGCTTCTTCGTGAATACCCAGGTACTGTCGGCGCGCATCGACGGCGACGAATCCTTCAATGCCTTTCTCGGCCGTACCCGCGACGCGGTGCTGGGCGCCCAGGCCAACCCGGACCTGCCGTTCGAGCAACTGGTGGATGCGCTGCAGCCCGAGCGCAGCCTGAGCTACAACCCGCTGTTCCAGGTGGCCTGCAACCACCAGCCCAGCCGCCGCGATGCCCTGCGCGAGCTGTCCGGCGGCCTGCAGCTGGAAAGCCTGGAACTGGACAGCGGCATTGCCAAGTTCGACCTGACCCTGAACACCGAGGAAAGCCGCGACGGCCAGGTGCGCGGCCAGTTCATGTACGCCACCGACCAGTTCGACGCGGCGACCATCGAGCGCCTCAGCGGGCACTTCCTGAACCTGTTGCACGCCCTGGTGCGCGACCCGCATTGCCCGGTGGCACGCCTGCCGCTGCTCGATGGCAGCGAGCGCGAGCAACTGCTCTACGGCTGGAACGCCACCGCGATGGACTACCCGCGCGATGCCTGCCTGCACCAGCTGATCGAACAGCAGGTGCAGCGCTCGCCCGCTGACGTGGCGCTCACTGACGGCCAGCGCCGCTTCAGCTACGCCGAACTCAACAGCCGCGCCAACCGCCTCGCGCACTGGCTGCGCGAGCAGGGCGTCGGCCCGGACAGCCGCGTCGGCGTCGCGCTGGAACGTTCGATCGAGCTGCCGGTGGCCCTGCTGGCGGTGCTCAAGGCCGGTGGCGCCTATGTGCCGCTGGACCCGGAATTCCCCGCCGAGCGCCTGGCGCACATGCTTGAGGACGGTGGCGTACGCCTGTTGCTGACCCAGCAGCACCTGCTCGGCGAACTGCCGCAGACGGGCGCCCGCGCGTTCTGCCTGGACCGCGACTGGGCGCAGCTGGACGGCTACGCCGACAGCGACCTGGCGAACCTGACGAAGCCGGATGACCTGGCCTACGTCATCTATACCTCCGGCTCCACCGGCAAGCCCAAGGGCGTCGCCGTGCGCCACGGTGGCGTGGTCAACTTCATGCTCAGCATGGCCCGCGAGCCGGGCCTGGGTGCGCAGGACCGCGTGCTCGCGCTGACCTCGCTGTCCTTCGACATCTCCGCGCTGGAGCTGTACCTGCCGCTGCTGGTCGGCGGCTGCGTGGTGCTGGTCGACCGCGACGTCGCCCGCGACCCGTCGCGCCTGCTTGGCGTGGCGCTGGAGCAGGGCGTGACGGTGATCCAGGCGACTCCGAGTACCTGGACGCTGCTCAGCGGCCACGAGGACTTCCCGCGCTTGACCGGCTGCCGCTTCTTCTGCGGCGGCGAGGCGCTGTCGGGCGAGCTGGCGGACAAGCTGACCGCACAGACCGACGCCTTGTGGAACCTCTACGGCCCCACCGAAACCACCATCTGGTCGGCAGCCTGGAAGATCGACAAGGGCGCCCGCGCGCTGCTCGGCAAGCCCATCGCCAACACCCAGCTGTACGTCCTCGATGGCGAGCTGCAACCCGCACCGATTGGCGTGGCGGGCGAGCTGTACATCGCCGGCGACGGCCTGGCGCGCGGCTACCACGGGCGCCCGGAACTGACCAACGAGCGCTTCGTCGCTGACCCGTTCAGCCCGGAGCGCAATGCGCGCATGTACCGCACCGGCGACCTTGCGCGCTGGCGTGCAGACGGCGTGCTGGAATACCTCGGCCGCATCGACCACCAGGTGAAGATCCGCGGCTTCCGCATCGAATTGGGCGAGATCGAGTCGCGCCTGCTCGGCCAGCCCGGCGTGCGCGAGGCGGTGGTCATCGCCCGCGATGCGGGGCAGGTGAAGCAACTGGTGGGCTACGTGACCGGCCAGATCGCCACGGACCTGCGGGCCGCCTTGCTGGAAGAACTGCCGGACTACATGGTCCCTGCGCAGATCGTTCCGCTCGAACGCATGCCGCTGACGCCCAACGGCAAGCTCGACCGCAAGGCGCTGCCGGAGCCGGACTTCAGCCTGCTGCAGAAGACCTACCGCGCACCGCAAAGCCAGCGCGAACAGACCCTGGCGGCCATCTGGTGCGCGGTGCTCGGCCTTGAACGCGTCGGCCTGGACGACAACTTCTTCGAGCTGGGCGGCGACTCCATCGTCTCCATCCAGGTGGTCAGCCGTGCCCGTGCCGGCGGCCTGCACTTGAGCCCGAAGGACCTGTTCCAGCACCAGACGCTGCAGGCGCTGGCCCGCGTGGCCGGTGACGTCGTGGCGGCCGATGCGCCGCTTGCCGTCACCGCCATCGAGACGCCGGACGCTGCACAGCTGGCTGTGCTCGGTCTGAATCCCGAGCAGATCGAAGACCTCTACCCGCTGTCGCCGATGCAGCAGGGCATGCTGTTCCACGGCGTGGACGGCAGCGAAGGCGGCGTCTACGTCAACCAGTTGCGCGTGGAGGTGCAGGACCTGGACGTGGAACGCTTCCGCGCCGCCTGGCAGGCCGCGCTGGATGCCCACGACAACCTGCGCGCCGGCGTGTACTGGGAAGGGCTGGATCAGCCGGTGCAGGCGGTGCACAAGCAGGTCGAGCTGCCGCTGGAAGTCCTCGACTGGCAGGACCGCGAGGATAGGGAGGCAGCGCTGGACGAACTGGCCGCTACCGAGCGCAGCCGCAGCTTCGATCTCGCGTGCCCGCCATTGCTGCGCCTGGTCCTGGTGCGCACTGGCGAGGCCAGTCACCAGTTGGTCTACACCCACCACCACATCCTGCTCGATGGCTGGAGCAACGCCCAGCTGTTCGCCGAGGCACTGCGCCGCTACAACGGCGAGAGCATCGCCGAGCAGGGTCGCTACCGCGACTATATCCACTGGCTGCAGGTGCAGGACCAGCAGCAGGCCCAGGATTTCTGGAGCGCGCGCCTGCACGGCTTCGCCCAGCCCACGGTGCTCGCCGACAGCCTGGCGCGCCCGGCCGAAGGCAGCGGCCACGCCCTGGAGTACAGCCCCTACGACGCGGCGGCCACCGAGCGCCAGAAGGCCTATGCCCGCAGC
>CBIGPF010000062.1:0-29555 GCA_966191535.1 uncultured Pseudomonas sp.
ACGAGCTCGCGGCGCTCGAGCCGGCGCTCCTCGCCGACGATTCGCCCGGCGCGCACGCACGCCTTGCGCCGCTCTGGCTCGGCAATGGTAGGGTTAAGGCCCCTCCGCCTCCCTGCCGTCCGAGAGCCATGAAAAAGAACGTCTTCGTCTTCAGCCGCCTTGCCGCAGAACACCTCGACCGCCTGCGCAGCCAGTTCAACATCACCGTCCTCGACCCCAAACAGGGCGACGTCGATGCGCAACTGGCCGCTGCCCTGCCGACCACCCACGGCATGATCGGCGTCGGCCGCCCGCTGGGCGAGAAGCAACTGGCCCAGGCCACCCAACTGGAGGTCATCTCCAGCGTCTCGGTCGGCTACGACAACTATGACCTGAGCTACCTGAACCAGCGCGGCATCCCGCTGACCAACACCCCGGACGTGCTCACCGAAACCACCGCCGACCTGGGCTTCGCGCTGATCATGGCGGCCGCCCGGCGTACCGCCGAGCTGGACGCCTGGACCAAGGCCGGCCAGTGGAAGCGCACCGTGGACGCCCAGCAGTTCGGCGTCGACGTGCACGGCAAGAAGCTCGGCATCCTCGGCCTGGGCCGCATCGGCGCAGCCATCGCCCGTCGCGGCCACTTCGGCTTCAACATGGACATCCTCTACCACGGCAACAGCCGCAAGCCGGAGCTGGAGCAGGCGTTCAACGCGCGCTTCTGCGGCTTCGACGAACTGCTGGGCGAGGCGGATTTCGTCTGCGTGGTGGTGCCGCTGTCGGACAAGACCCGCAAGCTGATCGGCAAGCGCGAGCTGGAACTGATGAAGCCCACCGGCATCCTGGTGAACATCGCCCGTGGCCAGGTGATCGACGAAGCCGCGCTGGTGGAAGCGCTGCAGGAGAAACGCATCCTCGCCGCCGGCCTGGACGTCTACGAGAAGGAACCGCTGGCCGAATCGCCGCTGTTCGCCTTGCCCAACGCCGTGACCCTGCCGCACATCGGCTCGGCTACCCACGAGACGCGCCAGGCCATGGCCGAGTGCGCGCTGGACAACTTCGAAGCCGCCCTGCGTGGTGAGCGGCCGAAGAACCTGGTCAATCCGCAGGCCTGGAAAGCCTGATCGCGGGCGGCTTTTCGTAGGAGCGAGCTTGCTCGCTCCTACAATGACCATTAAGCCCGCGCGGGCTGTAGCACCGGCCTGGGCTTGCGAAATACCAGCACGTTGCCTGCCATCACCAGGCCCAGCCCCGCCAGCGCCGGCAGGCTCCACTGGTAACCCTCGGCGAAGGCCGAGACGTTCAGCGCCACCACTGGGAACAGCACCGTGCAGTAAGCCGCACGCTCCGGGCCCATGCGCCCGACCAGCGTCAGGTAGGCGGTGAAACCGATCACCGAACCGGGAATCGCCAGGTACAGCAGCGACCAGGCGTACTGCGGGCTGCTGTCGAAGGTCAGCGGCACACCCTGCACCAGGCAGATCGCCAACAGGATCAACGAGCCGTAGAGCATGCCCCAGGCATTGGTCGACAGCGGCCGCAGCCCGGCCTTCTGTTGCAGGCTGGACAACAGGTTGCCCGCCGAGAAACACAGCGTGCCAAGCAAGGCCAGGCCGAGGCCGTAGAAGGTTTCCCGCGTGGCCTGGTGCCCGGATAGCTCCGGCCAGAACAGCAGCGCCAGCCCGGCCAGTCCAAACGCCCCACCGCCCAGCACGTTGGGTGCGATGCGCTGGCCGAAGAAGATCCGCGCGTTCAGCGCATTCCACAGCGTCGCGGTGGAGAACACCACGGCGACCAGACCGCTGGGGATCCACTGACTGGCGGTGTAGAAGCACAGGAAGTTCACGCAGAACAGGCACACCCCCTGGGCGAAACAGATCGCCTGCCCGCGCCGTCCCAGCGGCTGCAGGCGCCGCGACACCAGCAGCAGGGCGAACAGCACCAGCGCCGCCAGGCTGAAGCGGTAGGCGATGGAGAGGGGAATGGCGACCACGCCGACCTGCAACTTGATGGCGATCCAGGTCGTGCCCCAGATGAGCACAGTGAGCAGGTAGAGCGAGAGGTTCATGGCGGTCTCCGAAAATCCTACGGAAACAGTCTCGTGCCCGCCCCCGGCGCCGGCTTGCAGATTCTTGCGCTTATTGCGACAACCGGGCTGGCAAGGCGCGCCTGCGCGGGTAGAGTGAAGGCAACAGAGGAACATCCATGTCAGCCATTTCGCAGCTCGAAGTCTTCCAGTCGATGAACGCCTCGCCCAACGCCCGCCTGGAGCGTTGCGCGGAGCTGGGCGACGGGCTGTCCGCGGCGATCTGGAGCAACAGCCACGACGCCCGCGACTACCACGCGCCGAGCCACCACACGCTGTCGTGCTACCTGAACGATGGCACCGGCACCTTCCGCCGTGGCGCGCCCGGCACCACTGGCGCGCCGGACAAGCTCTGCGTGATGCCGGCCGGCGCCGAGTCGGCGTGGATCGTCAACGGAGACATCCGCCTCGCGCACCTCTACATCGGCCAGGAGCAGTTCTCCCTCGGCTGCATCCGCCTGCTCGATCGCGAGCCGCGCGAACTGCAACTGCACGAACGCACCTTCCTCGACGACCCGCAGCAGGCCGCACGCTTTCGCCAGCTGGTGAAGCTGGACTGGCACGAGCCGGGCGAGCGCATCCGCACCAGCACGCTGGCCCATGACCTGATCGACCACCTGCTGCTGAACCAGGTCGGCATGCGCGAAGGTTTGAAGCTCAAGGGCGGGCTGGCCCCGACCATGCGCCGCCGCGTCGCCGACTACATCGAGCAGCGCCTGGACCAGCCGCTGTCCCTCGGTGAACTGGCGATGCAGACGGCGCTGTCGGAATACCACTTCGCGCGGATGTTCCGCGAAAGCTTCGGCATGCCCCCGCACCAGTATGTCCTGGCCCGCCGGGTGGCGCTGGCGCAACGCCTGCTGCGCGATACCCGCCAACCGCTCAGCCAGGTCGCCCTCGCCTGCGGGTTCTCCAGCGCCAGCCATTTCGCCAACCGCTTCAGATCGGTGGTGGGCGGGACGCCGGGGGAGTATCGGCAGGCGTTCGAGGAGTAAGCCTCCGACCGTGTACCTGCCGGTACACGGTTAGCCGGCGAGGCCCGCTCCTACAGGTTGAGTCCTGCGCTGCTCGCCAGCGAAGAGGCCGGGCCAGTCTCACACCAGCGATCCATTGAGCCTCGCACTCTGGTGCAGGAGAGGGCCATGCCCGCGATCCACCGGTAAGGCCGGTGTCAGCTCAGCACCGCCAGCACGCCCCCGATCACCGGCATTGCCGCTGCGGTCGGCAACGCCCAGCGTGGCCGCCAGGCCAGCAGCAGGACGAGCACGGCGCACGCGATCATCAGCAGGCACGCCCAATAGACGATGCCCAGTTCGACTCCCATGCGGTGAATCGAATAGGCCAGCGCCAGCGCGCCATCCACCAGCGCAACGACGCGCAGCAGGCGCACACGGGACTGCGATGGCGCACTGCCGAACAGATCACGGTGATGGCGAGACAGCGACAGACAGGCAGCCGCCAGCGCCAGCAGGTTGAGACCGAACACCAGCAGCATCAGGCGTACTCCTCCTCGTTACGAGCACGACGCACACGAGCCGGCTCGGCGCGCTCCTGCCCCAGACGCCAGCCAAGAAAGGCGCACAGGCCGCCGATCAGCAGCAGGCCGAGATCGATACCGACCATCATCCAGTCGCCATTGGCAAAATGCGTCGTCACCCGGCCCGGCTCAGGGCCGAACAGGCTCAACACCGGCAGCAGCAGGGCCAGCGCTGCCAGCGCGACAAACTGCTCGCGGGCCATGGCGCGACTGCCACGGCGCAGCAGTGCGTGAACCAGCGCCAGCAGCCAGATCACCACGAAGGCGGTGGCTTCCCAGCGGGTACGCTGGAGCAGGTCGGCCGGCAACAGACGCGACGCACCCAGCAGGCCAAGCGAGGCAATCGGCAAACCGCCGCAGACGGCGCCGTTGAGCGTGCGCACCAGCGCAATGCCACGGTGGCCGCGCACTTCACGCTTGCTGACCCACACCTGCAGGCCGCCGAAGACCATCACGCAACCCACCAGGCCAAGCATGAAATACATCACCCGCAGCAGGTCGTTGCCGAACTGCGCCATGTGCAGGCCGGTCAGCCACGCGTAGGTCTTGTAGCCCGGCTTGTAGGGCTTCTGCAGATGAATCAGCGCGCCGCTGCCGGAGTCGAAGGAGACGGTGCGCTGGTCGTTGACCATGCTCTTGTCCACCGCCTTGCGGATCTGCACCATCGCCGCCGCATCGCCCGGATTCTCGATGTTGATCCAGCCCACCTGGCTGTCGTCGCCCCAGGCTTCGCGAGCCTTGAGGATCATGTTGTCGATGGACTTGGTCGCCTTGGCCGGCTTGCCCAGCGCCTCGCGCTCGAACGCGCCCTGCACGTCATGGAAGAAGTGCTCCATGTCGTTCTTGTAGGCCACCTTGATGCCGGCGGTCATATAGAAGGTGATGAAGATCGCCAGGCCCGTGTAGGCCATCAACAGGTGGAACGGCAGGCCGAGCACCCCCAGCACATTGTGCGCGTCCAGCCAGGCACGCTGCCTGGCGGCCTTCGGGCGGAGGGTGAAGAAGTCCTTGAAGATGCGCCGGTGGACGATCACGCCGCTGACCAGCGCCACCAGCATGAATACGCCGGCCACGCCGACCACGTAGAGACCGAGGATGCCGCCATGCAGTTCGTAGTGCAGTTCGAGGAAGAAGTTGCCGCCGACGGTCTTGGGCAGCACCTCGCCACTCTGGGCGTCCACCAGGAAGGACTGGAATGCGCTGAAGTCCGCCGGTTCCCAGCCGGCAGTCCAGTACGGCATACGCTCGGTAGGCGGGTGCATCCAGTAGCCGTGGGCCTTGGGTGCACGTTCGACGAGCAGCTCGCGCACCTGGTCGGCACCGACCTTGACCTCTTCCAGCTTGTGCAGCTGCGGGGTCATCCAGCGAGTGAGCTCCTTGTCGAACACCGCGACGGTGCCGGAGAACAGCACGACGAAGAGAATCCAGCTGACCAGCAGCCCGCTCCAGGTGTGCAGGCCGGACATCGACTGACGCAGGCTCATGGGCGCACTCCGTAGCCGGTCGGCAGGAAAGCCGCGGCGCCGAGCACGACACTCACCGCCACCGGCAGCCAGACGGCGCGCCACGGGCTCTTCGCGCCGAACGCATAGAGGATCGCCGCGACCCAGACGATGAAGCAGGCCAGGCTCGCGAGCGATACACGGTCAGGCCGCGACATCGGCAGGTAGACGCTGAGAAAGGCGGTGGCGGTATAGGCCAGGGCATAGCCGCCGACCACGGCGCTGAGGATGCGGGCGGCAACGGCGCCGGCTTGGGCTGCGCTCATGCGTCGGCTCTCGAATGGGACGGGCGCGGGGAAACGCACATCGAACTGAATCCTGCGAGGCGCCCCAGGTCATTCCCGGCACGCGATTGAAAAGCGGAATTATATGATATTGGTTCTCAATTGAAAGAACCCCGTGCCGCCCTTTGTGAGTATCTGTGTCGATATTTCGCCGAACGGCAGCGCCCGCCGGGCTCCGCCGGATGCTGCAACGGTCGATGCAAACGCCTCCCTGGCGGGACCGACATGATCGGCCGCCAGGGAGATCGGTCTTACCAGCGGTAGGTCGCGGTACCGGTCACGATCCGGCCATTGCCGTAGATGCAGCGGGTGGCGTCGTAGCAGCCGGCGATGTACTCGCGGTCGGTGAGGTTGTTGGCGTTGACCGCGAAACGCCAGGGACCGGTCTCGTAATGCACTGCGGCATCGAGCAGCGTGTAGCTGGGTACGTTCAGCGAGTTGTCCGGGGCTCCCGGGTTGCGGCCGTTGTAGCGCACGCCACCACCGAAGCCGAAGCCTTTCAGCTTGCCATCGCGCAAGGTGTAGTCAGCCCAGAGCGAGGCCAGGTTGCGCGGAGTGGGAATGCTGATCGGCGTCTTGCCGTCGCTCTCGTCATTGGCCTTGGTGATCTTCACGTCCTGGTAGGTATAGGTGGCAAAGAGGTTCAACTCGTCGCTCAGACTGGCCACGCCTTCCAATTCCAGGCCACGCGAGCGCACCTCGCCGGTCTGCACGCTGCTGTTGGGATGGGTCGGGTCCGGGTCAAGGGTCAGCACGTCACGCTGGGTGATCTCGAAGACGGCGGCGGTGACCGAGCTGTCCGAGCCCTTGGGCTGGAACTTGACGCCGACCTCGTACTGCTTGGCCTTGGTCGGGTCGAACGGTTTTCCCTCGTAGTCAGTGCCGGCATTGGGCGTGAAGCCCTCGCTGTAGCTGAAGTACGGCGCCAGGCCGTTGTCCGCGAGGTAGACCAGCCCTACCCGTCCGCTGAAGGCTTCATCCTTCTGGCTGGCGTGGGTGCTGCCTGCCGTGCTGCTGTTGTCGGTGGTCGAGCCAGCCCAGTCATAGCGCCCGCCCAGGGACAACACCCAGTGTTCATCGAAGTGCAACTGGTCCTGCAGGTAGACGCCGGTCTGACGCTGGGTCTGGTCGGTGTAGGTCCAGTCATCGGCCGTGAAGGCGGACTTATCCACAGGGCCATAGGACGGGCCGCCGTACAGGTCCAGCGGCGTGGTCATGATGTACGCCTGCGGGTCCTCGGTTTTCTGCCGCTGCCAGTCCAGCCCCAGCAGCAGGGTGTGGCGCAGCCAGCCGGTGCTGAAGTCGGCCTGGGCCTGGTTGTCCAGGGTCCAGCGCTCGTACTTGGGATTCTCGATGCCGGCGAAACGCAGCAAGGTGCGGTCATCGCCGCCCTCCATGCCCCAGTAGCCGGTAGTGCCGGCGCCATAGACCATGTTGTCGTTCAGATCGAGATGGGCGTAGCGCAGGTTCTGGCGGACCTGCCAGACATCGTTCAGGCGGGTCTCGAACTCGTAGCCCAGGCCGTACTGGGTTTTCTCGTACTTGGAGAAGTGTTCGTCACCGGTGAAGTAGTCGCGACGGATCTTGCCGTAGACGCTGCGGGTCAGGGCGCCATTGGCCGGCAGGAAATTGTCCTGGGCGTTGGTGTCATCCTTCAGATAGCTCGCCATGACCGTCAGGTGGGTGTCTTCATCCGGCTGCCAGGTGAGCGACGGCGCCAGGGCGAGGCGCTTGTCCTCCCACGGCGTATCGCGGATGTCGCCTTCGTGCCCAACCAGCACCACGCGATAGCTCCACACGCCCGCCTCATCCAGCGGGCCGGTACTGTCGAGCCCCAGCTGCTTGCGCGCATCCGTGCCGTACTGCACCTGGATTTCGTGGCTGGCGACGCTGCTCGGGCGTTTGGACACCTGGTTGATCACGCCACCGGGGTCACCCTGGCCGTAGAGCACGCCAGCCGGGCCACGGAGTACTTCGACGCGCTCCAGCATGTAGGGATCGACCATCCAGCTGGCGAGGTTGATGGTGCTGGGCAGTTGCAGGCCATCCTGGTAGGTGGTCGGCGAGAACCCGCGGATCACGGTGTACCAGTCGGAACGGTTGTTCGAACCGTAGGACGACACGCCCGGCGTGTAGCGCAAGGCTTCGTTCACCGATTGCACGCCCTGGGCCTCCATGCGATCGCGGGTCACCACCGAGATCGATTGCGGCGTCTCGTGGATCGGCGTGTCGGTCTTGGTCGCGGTGACGCTGCGCTTGGCCACGTAGCCCTGCACCGGCCCTTTCGGGTCTTCGGCGGCCTGGCCGGTGATGGTCTGCGCCTTCATCTCCAGCGCACCCTCGGTGGCACTGCGCTGCAGGCGGAAGCTGCCGTCATCGCTGGGTTCCGCGGCCAGCCCGCTGCCCGAGAGCAGCACGGCAAAGCCGGACGCCACCGAGTATTCCCCGGCGATACCTGCACTGCTCAGACCGCGGGTCAACGCCGGATCGAAGCTGAGCAGCACACCAGCCTGTCGGGCATAGGCATTCAGCGCATCCTCCAGGCTGCCCGCGGGCACACTGAAGTGCTGCGCGGCCGGTGCGGCAATGACGGTGGAAGCCGGCAACAACGGCAGGCTCGCGGCCAGGCCGAGAGCGGCGATGCGCAGGGCACTGGCCAGGGGGCGCAGGCGCGCGGAGGGGACGGCAGGCATGACATTTCCTTGTGCAAAGAAGCGGGACTGCACAGAGGCCGCACGACGAAGGAAAACCTGCAGACCGATCGGTAAATATTTTCTTTCAGCGCCTGCGCACCGCTTCCATTGCCCGCTCCAGCCCATCGAATACCCGGGGCGACAGGCACTGGGCGACGTTGAAGCGCAGGTAGCCGGCGGCGCTCTGGCTCAGGCTGAAGACATTGCCCGGTGCCAGCACCAGGTTGTCCGCCAGGGCCGCCCGAGACACCTCGGCCGCATCCAGTTCGCCCGGCAGGCGAGCCCAGACGAACACCCCGCCACGCGGCTCCAGCCAAGGCTGGATATCCAACCCGCGCAGGCGCAGCAGCGTCTCGCCCATGGCATCGGCCAGGCGGCCGCGCAGGCTGTCGAGGTGGCGCCGGTAGCTGCCCTTGCGCAGCAACTCGAAAAGCATCTCGGCGCTGAACGGGCTGTTGCCGAAACTGGTAGCCAGCTTCAGGTCCACCAGGCGTTCGCACCATTCCGGCTGCGTGGCGATGTAGCCGCAGCGCACCGAAGCCGACAGCGTCTTGGAGAAACTGCCGACCTGGATCACTCGCTCCAGCCCGTCGAACGCCGACAGGCGCGGCGCGCTCTCGTGCTCGAAGTCGCCGAAGATGTCGTCTTCGACGATCAGCAGGTCATGGGCCTCGGCCAGCTTGAGCAGGCGATGCGCAACCAGCGGCGAGAGCACTGCGCCAGTGGGGTTATGGAAGGCCGAGTTGGTGATGTACAGGCGCGGCCGGTGCTGCTCCAGCAGGCTCGCCATGGCGACCACGTCCGGGCCGGTCGGCGTATAGGGCACACCCACCACCTGCACGCGGTGCGCCCGCAGCAGGGCCTGGAAGTTGAAGTAGCCGGGGTCGTCCACCAGCACGCAATCGCCCGGCTCCAGCAGGAAGCGACAGACCAGGTCGATCGCCTGGGTACCGTTGTCGGTGAGTACCACCTGTTGCGGGCCGACCGCCACGCCGTAGTCCGCCAGTCGACGTGCGAGCTGTTCGCGCAGACCGGCATGGCCGTATGGGCGACCGTATTCCAGCAGGCTCGATTGTGGCGCACGGGCGATCTGCCGGAGCGCGCGGCGCAGTTCGTCCTCGGGCAGCCAGGACGGCGGCAGCCAGCCGCAGCCGGGCTTGAGCGAAGTGTCCGCGGCTTCCAGCGACTGCCGGGAAATCCACAACGGATCGATGCTGCGATCCAGCGTCGGGCCGACATCCGCCAGGGACAACGGCGGCGCATGGCCGGCGACGTAGAAACCGGAGCCCCGGCGCGCAGCAATCACGCCATCGGCCGCCAGCCGGTCGTAGGCTTCCACGACGGTGGTCTTGGACACCTCCAGCTGCTCAGCCAGCTGGCGAATCGACGGCAGCCGCTCCCCCGGAACCAGCGCCCGCGCAGACAGGCGCTCGCGCACGTGGTGAATCACCGAATCGACCCGCGTGCTCTTTGGCCTGCCCATGCTGCCCTCGCCCTGATTTGTACCCCTATAATTTACGGACAGTTTGCGCAAATTGTACCTTTCTGTCACTGGCCGCCCGGCAGCTCCGCGCGCATCCTGCAAGCTCGCTCTCCTGCCGGATATCCACCATGAACAACACTCACACCCTCACCACGAACAGCAACCTCGGCGGCTGGCTCAGTGGCTTTCTCGGCGTGCTCATCTTCAGCGGTTCGCTGCCAGCCACACGGGTGGCGGTGGCCGACTTCGACCCGACCTTTCTCACCCTGGCCCGCGCCAGCATCGCCGGCCTGCTGGCAGCAGCGATCCTCCTGCTGCTGCGGCAGAAGCTGCCGGCGCGCAAGGACCTGATACCCCTGCTGGTGGTCGCCGGTGGCGTGGTGGTGGGCTTCCCGCTGCTCACCGCGCTGGCGCTCAAGCACGTCAACTCGGCCCACGCCATCGTCTTCGTCGGCTTGCTGCCGCTGGCCACCGCGCTGTTCGGCGTGATGCGCGCCGGCGAGCAGCCGCGCCCGGCGTTCTGGATCTGCTCCGGGCTAGGCAGCGCCGTGGTCGCCGGCTTCGCCCTGTCGCAGAGCGGCGCGGGCAACTTCACCGGCGACCTGCTGATGCTGGCGGCCGTCGCGGTCTGCGGGCTGGGCTATGCCGAAGGCGGGCGGATTGCACGGCACCTGGGCAGTTGGCAGGTGATCTGCTGGGTGCTGGTGCTGTCCCTGCCGCTGATGCTGCCGCTGGCCTGGTACACCCAGCCGGCGACCTTCAGCGGCGCCAGCTGGCCGGCCTGGCTGAGCCTGGGCTACGTGTCGCTGTTCAGCATGCTGATCGGTTTCTTCTTCTGGTACCACGGCCTGGCCACCGGCGGCATCGCCGCGGTCGGTCAGCTGCAACTGCTGCAGCCGTTCTTCGGCCTGGCGCTGGCCGGCCTGCTGCTGCACGAGCAGATCAGCCCGCTGATGGCCGGCGCCACCGTCGCCGTGGTGCTGTGCGTCGCCGGAGCAAAACGCTTCGCCCGCTGACCGCCGGTTTCCTTCCGCGTCCCGCCCGAGAAAAATCGCGGTATCATCGGGCGTTTGCGTACTCGGCTGGACTGCCGGAAGGACACTCGGATGAAGCCACCCGCCGAATCTCCACTGCCTGCCGTGGAGCGCGACGAACTCGCGCCCCGGCCCCGGCTGACCCTGGGCAGCCACGTGCACAGCGGCTTCGACTTGCGCAGCGGACGCATGCAGAACATCTCCCGGCACCGCGCCGCGCTGGCGTTCCTGTATGGCGACATGCCGGTCTCGGGCAGCGTGACTGCGCGCTCGGGCCGCGAGATCCGGGTATTCCGCGATGACCAGATCGTCCGTGTCAGCCGCGAGCTGGAACTGGAACACGCCTGGCGCCTGGACCTGCGCGAGCTGGGCTTCAAGCCGGCGATGCGCCGCAGCGACGCGCTGGAGGACAGCGCCGGGGAAATGTTCGAACTGCCCGACGACAGCGCCTGGCAGGCGTTCATGCGCGAAGGCCTGCCACAACTACGCGACCAGGGCTGGGAAATCGATATCCGCCCCGAATTCGTCTTCGACCTCACGCCGGTGGAGAACTGGTACGCCGAGATCGAGGAAACCGACGACCGCCAGTGGTTCGACCTGGAACTGGGCATCGAGGTGGAAGGCCGGCGCATCAGCCTGCTGCCGGCGCTGATCGAGCTGATCCGACGCATGCCGGCGCTGCTCGACCCGGTCGCCCTCGCCCGCCACGCCGACGATGAACAACTGGTGTTGCGCCTGGACGCCGGGCGCAACCCGATCCACACCTGGCAGACCGCCTCCGACCGCCCGCTGCGGGTCTCGCTTCCGTTCGGCAAGCTCAAGCCGATGCTGGGCACGCTGTCCGAGTTCTACATCGGCGAACAGCCGCCGGTACGCCGCCTGCGCATGGGCGCGCCAGATGCCGCGCGCCTCACCGAGCTGGAAGAGCTGCCGCTGACCTGGCAGGGCGGCGAGCAGCTGCGCGAGATCGCCCACCGCCTGCGCGACTACCGCGCTCTGCCGGCGCAGATTCCCAGCGGGCTCAACGCCGAGCTGCGGGCCTACCAGCACGAGGGCCTGAGCTGGATGCAGACCCTGCGCGAAGTCGACGCCAGCGGCATCCTCGCCGACGACATGGGCCTGGGCAAGACGCTGCAATCCCTCGCTCACGTCCTGCTGGAAAAGCAGGCCGGCCGCCTGACCAGCCCGGCGCTGGTGATCATGCCCACGAGCCTGATCCCCAACTGGCTGGATGAGGCCGAGCGCTTCACCCCGGACCTGCGCGTGCTCGCCCTGCACGGCGCCGGGCGGCGCAAGGCATTCGCGAAGATCGCCGAGCACGACCTGATCCTCACTACCTACGCCCTGTTGCCGCGCGATGCCGAGAAGCTTGGCCAGCACGAGTACCACCTGCTGATCCTCGACGAAGCGCAGAACATCAAGAACGCCAGCACCAAGGCCGCCCAGGCCGCGCGTCATTTGCGCGCCCGCCACCGGCTGTGCCTGACCGGCACGCCGCTGGAGAATCACCTGGGCGAGCTGTGGTCGCTGTTCCACTTCCTGCTGCCGGGCTGGCTGGGCGATGCACGACAGTTCGCCACCGACTACCGCACGCCCATCGAGCGCCACGGTGACCAGGGTCGCCTGGCGCACCTGGCCGCACGCATCCGCCCCTTCCTGTTGCGCCGTACCAAGGAACAGGTGGCCTCTGAGCTGCCGCCCAAGAGCGAATTCATCCAGCACATCGAACTCAGCGAGGCGCAGCGCGACCTCTACGAAACCGTGCGCCTGGCGCTGGACCGCAAAGTCCGCGACGAGATTGCCCGCCGCGGCCTGGCGCGCAGCCGCATCATCATCCTCGAGGCCCTGCTCAAGCTGCGCCAGGTCTGCTGCGACATCCGCCTGGTGAACAAGGAAGCCCCGCCGCCCACCGGCAAATCCGCGCGCGCGGTGACGTCGGGCAAGCTGGTCTACCTGCTCGACATGCTCGAAGAACTGCTCGCCGAGGGCCGGCGCGTGCTGGTGTTCTCGCAGTTCACCTCGATGCTCGCGCTGATCGGCGAGGCCCTGGCCGAACGCAACCTGGAATACGCGCTGCTGACCGGCGACACCCGCGACCGCCGTGCACCGGTGAAGGACTTCCAGGAAGGCCGCGTACCGCTGTTCCTGATCAGCCTGAAAGCCGGTGGTGTCGGACTGAACCTCACCGCCGCCGACACCGTGATCCACTACGACCCCTGGTGGAACCCGGCCGCCGAGAACCAGGCCAGCGACCGTGCCTACCGCATCGGTCAGGACAAGCCGGTGTTCGTCTACAAGCTGATCGCCCGTGGCACGGTAGAAGAGAAGATCCAGCTGCTGCAGCGCGACAAGGCCGCCCTGGCCGCCGGCATCCTCGAAGGCTCCGGCACCGACTGGCAACTGGACGACGCGGATATCGACGCACTGTTTGCGCCGTTGCCCAAGGCGGTCTGAGCCGCCCCAACGGGCCTCGCGAGCGCGCCTGTTGACCGCGAAAGCGGATCAGGCCGCCGGCACCAGCGTCACCCACCAGCGCGTGCGGTACTGCGCGCGCACCGGCAGGCTGCGCTGCAGCGCGGCAACGGCCTGCTCTGGCTGATCCAGCGGGAACACCCCGGAAATGGCAAGGTTCGCCACCGCCGGATCGCAACGCAGCACACCGGAACGGTAGCGCGCCAACTCGGCGCACAGGCGGCCGAGTGTCCATTGCCGTGCCACCAGGTACCCTTCGCTCCAGGCCAGCGAGTCGACGTCCAGCGCCGTCTCGCCATACAGGCCCTTGCGGTCGAAACGCACCTGGCGGCCAGCCTGGATCACCCCGGCGGACCCCGTGCGCAGGGCCGGCGTCACGGCTACCGCACCCTCCTGTACCGACAATCGTGCATCACTGCCATCCAGGCGTACGGCGAAGCGCGTGCCCAGCGCCTGCAGACGCCCCAGCGGCGTATCGACCCAGAAGGCGCGGCCGGCGCTGTCCGGGGCGGTCTGTACGAGCATCTCGCCGCTGTACAGGCGCACACGGCGTGCGTGGGTGTCGTACGTGACATCCACGGCACTGTCGGTATTGAGTTGTAGCCAGCCGCCATCAGGCAACGCGATACGACGGCGCTCGCCCACCGACGTGCGCTGCTGCGCCAGCCAGGGCGAATCGCGCAGCCCCAGGCTACCACTGCCCACCACCGCCGCCGTGCCGGCGAGCAGGAGCAGGCTCTTCAGTGCGCGACGCCGCGCGGGATCGGTCGCCGCCTGGCGCAGCGAATGACTGGCGAGGTTCGGGGCGATGCCGCCCAGGCGGCCATCGAAGATTTCCAGGCGCTGCCAGGCTTGCTCGTGGCTGGGGTCGGACGCACGCCATTGCTGGCAGGCGGCGAGTTCGTCGGCAGCGGCCAATCCCGAGGCCAGCCGCACGCGCCAGCTAATGGCCTGTTCCACTACCGCGTGGTCCAGACGCTGAGACGCGTCCATCGTGCCGAGTCGGTTCATGAGTAGAGCGCCTGGTAGCAATGGCCGAAGGCCTGGGTCATGTACTGCTGCACCGAGCTGAGCGAAACGCCCAGGCGTTCGGCGATCTGTGGATACGTCAGGCCATCCAGCTGCGACAGAAGGAAGGCACTGCGCACCATCGGACGCAGGCCATCCAGCAGGCGATCGATTTCCATCAGGGTCTCCAGCACGATGGCCCGCTCCTCGGCGGACGGCGCTTCAGCCTCGGGCTGCTGGGCGAGGCTGTCGAGCCAGGCGCGCTCCAGGGTCTGCCGACGGAAATGGTCGATCATCAGCCCTCGCGCGACCGCCGCGAGGAAGGCTCGCGGCTCGCGCAGGCCCTTGAGCTCCTGGCGGCCGAGCAAGCGCACGAAGGTATCCTGCGCAAGGTCTGCGGCCTGCTGCCGGCATTCCAGGCGACGATAGAGCCAGCCGAGCAGCCAGGAGTGATGGCCGACATAGAGTTCGCCGATCTGCGAATGGTGAGTAGCCGACGTCACGAGTGCCCCCTGCGCGCGAACGCCAAGCATCGAGGTGCAAGTGTAAAAACACCTCAAATGCGAAAACTTATCATTTGCGCAAAGATGCCACGAGCACGCCATCACGGCAAGCGCCGTGTGCGTGAAGGCGACGATGGGCTGACCAGGCGGCCGGCTATCGGCAACCTGCAGTAGCGGTCAGCGCATCCCCCAGCCATGGCTGACCAGCACCGACTGTCCGGTGAGTGCAGCCGAGGGGAAGCTGGCGAGGAACAGCACCGTCTGCGCGACGTCCTCCACGGTGGTGAATTCGCCGTCCACCGTCCCGCCGAGCATGACCTGCCTCACCACCGCTTCCTCGCTGATGCCCAGCTCCTTCGCTTGCTCGGGAATCTGTTTCTCCACCAGCGGTGTCCGCACGAAGCCGGGGCAGACCACGTGAGAGCGCACGCCATGGGGCCCGCCCTCCTTCGCCAGGGTTCGGGCCAACCCGAGCAGACCGTGCTTGGCGGTGACGTACGCGGACTTGAGCGGCGAAGCCTCATGGGAATGCACCGACCCCATGTAGATCACCACACCGCCGCGCCCGGCCGGGTACATGTGGCGCAACGCGGCTCGGGTCGTGAGGAACGCGCCGTCGAGGTGGATGGCGAGCATCTTCTTCCAGTCGGCGAATGCGAAGTCCTGCAGCGGGTTGACGATCTGGATACCGGCGTTGGAGACCAGGATGTCGAGGCTGCCAAAAGTGGCGACCGCTCGCTCGACACCGCTGTCCACGGCCTGCTCGTCGGTGACATCCATGGCCACTGCCAGCGCCTTGCCACCAGTTGCTTCGATCTCCTGCACCACAGACTGGGCGGCATCGTGCTGCAGGTCGGCGATCACCACCGCTGCCCCCGCGTCGGCCAGTGTCAGGGCAATCTGCTTGCCGATGCCGCTCGCCGCGCCAGTGACCAGCGCGACCGTGCCATTGAGTGCATTCATCAGAGAGCTCCCGGGAAAGATGGAACTCTCACTCTAGACCGTCCGCCGTCACCAGCCCTTGAGCTGATCCCAGCGCCAGTTGCGGTACTGGTAGATCAGCGTACCCAGCAGCCCATAGGCCGCGGCCATGGCGAAGAGGATGAGGATGCGGTCGGCCACGGCTGAAAGCGGCAGGTTCATCTGGTTCATCTCCACCACGGCGCGAATCGCCCAGGTGGACGGGATCGCATCGGCCAGCAGTTGCACCCACTGAGGCATCGCCTGGGGTGGCCAGGTGAAGCCGGCCATGTAGAACAGCGGCAGGGTGATGAAGGTCATGGTCAGGTAGACCGCTTCTTCCGAGGGCAGCAGCTCGGCGATGAATTCGCTCATGGCGATCACCGCCAGCAGGAACGGCAGCACCAGGCCCATCAGCATGAAGAACGAGGCCGTCTGCCGGTAGCCCATGATCCATGGCCAGATCACATAGAAGAGCATTGCCAGCACCGTCCAGATCAACAACTGCGCGGCGTAGCGGCCAAAGCGCGTGGAGGTCGGCTGGCGCAGCGAACGCGGGGTGCCGCCGCGCAGGTTGAGGTTCACCCGCGTGCAGGAGAGCAACAGGCTGTGCTGCAGGATCAGCGTCACCAGCCCCGGCAGGACGATGGCAGCGAAGCTGGTGCCGGGGTTGAACAGGTCGGTCAGTTGGCCGATGGCCGGTTGCAGCAGGACGTTCGCCTGCACCTCGGAGAAGCCGCCGCGCATCAGCCGCTCACGGTTGTAGCGCAACGACAGCTCGGTGTAGGTGGCGCTGATGTCCTGCTGGATCTGCCCGTTGGCCATGCGGTTGGTGGCGTCGCCGAAGATCGGCACGGTCACCGCCTCGCCGCGCAGCACGCGCTTCTCGAAGTCCAGCGGGATCACCACGATGGCGAACAGCTTGCGCCAGGCCAGGTCGTGCTGCGCCTCGGGCAACTGGTCGTATCCCACGGTGGCGATCTTCGGTGCGGCATCGAGCAGGCGCACCAGTTCGCGGGACACGGCGCTGTGGTCCATGTCGATCACCGCCACCGGCAGGTCGTCCATCGTACGGTGGGCGTAAGGCAACGTAGTGAGTGCCACCGACAGCACCATCAGCAGCCACATCGGCTTGCCAAGCATGCCGCTCAGGGATTCACGAAAGACCTTCCAGAAATTCGCCATGGCAGCTCCTTACGCCGGGCTCAGGTCGAGGCGCCGGCGCAGGCGCATCTTGGCGATCATGTAGGCGATCAGCGGGTAGAGCAGCAGCTTGCAGCAGGTGTAGAGCCCGGACTCGGCCGGCGCCCTGCGCAGGAACTGGTCGAACAGGCCGTGCAGGGTGTGGGTCAGCGGCTCGGCCTCGGAGATGATCCGGGCAATCTGCGGCATCGCCAGTTCCGGCAGCAGCACGCCGGAGTACGTCTGCGCCACGCCGATCAACAGGCCGATCAGCGAATAGGCGCTGTAGCGGTTGGCAGTGAAGATGAACAGCATCAACCCGACGCTCTGCGCCGCCGCTACATAGCAGACGGTAATCGCCAGCATCCACCAGGGATTGCCGTTGATCCGCGCACCATTGAGCTCCACCAGCAGGAACAGTTCGACGATCAGCAGCGTACTGAACAGCAGCGTATAGGGCGCCATCTTGCCCAGCAGCCGCGCACCGAGCGCCTGGGCACGCAGGATGTGTGGCGAGGACGCGCGCAGCTCCGGCGCTTCGCGGGCCAGTACATGCACCGTGGCGACGATCACGAACAGTTGCAGCAGGTGGACGATGGCGGCGAATTGCTGGAAGTAGATGTAGTTGCCGCTGGCGTTGAACAGGCTTTCATAGGACACCGCAACGCTGGCGAGCGACGGCATCGCACGGTCCATGCCGGTGGCCAGGCGCGGGCGCAGTTCGGCGTTGACCGCGCTCATCAGGCCGCTGAAATCCTGGGTCGAATAGAAGCCGGCGGAGTAGAACAGCGAGTTGTAGTAGAGCTCGGCGACGGGCTGGCGGCCGGACAGCGCGTCCGCCTCGAAGTCACGGGGGATGTAGAGCAGCGCGTAGTCGTCGGCCATGCGCAGCCGGCGCAGGCCTTCCTGCAGGCCGCCGCCGAGCACGTCGACCTTGGCGTGGGAGCCAGCATCCAGCTCGCGGACGATGCGCCGCGACAGGCTGCTGTGGTCGGCGTCGACCACCGCCACCGGCATGTCCAGCAGCGTTCCCGCCTGGTACACGCCGCTGATCACCACGAACAGCAGCAGCGGCCACAGCCAGCCGAGCCAGTGGATGGTCCAGCTGCGCAGGGCGACCCGCGTTTCGCTACCGAAAGCCTGGGCGAAACGCAGCAGGTTGCGCCTTACTGCTTCCACTGCCACAGCGCGCTCATGCCGGGACGCAGGCCTTGTACGGGTTGCTCCGGATACAGGCGCACCTCGAACGTCTTCAGGTCGAAGTCACCGGTGGCGCGGGTGGCGCGCTTGGTGGCGAAGTCGCCGAGCGGTGCGATGTAGGCAACCCGGGACTTGACCTCGATCCCCTTGAGCGCCGGGACCTGGATCGCCACCTCGTCGCCCTTCTTCACATCGGCCAGGATGTCTTCGCGCAGGTTGAACACGAAGTAGCTGTCGGACAGCCGCACCAGCGTCAGCAACGGGCTGTAGGCGTTGACCAGTTCGCCCTGCTCCGCCGGGATCGGCCCGACCTCTCCATCTACCGGGGCTACCACGTTGAGGTCGTCGGTCTGCGCCTGCAGCTCGAGAATCTGAGCATCGGCGCGGCGTACGGCCGCCTGCAGTGCCTGGCGGCGCTCCTCGCGATCGCCCTGGTTGCCCTGGTCGAGATTGGCCTGGGCCTCGGCGACGCGGTTGCGCGCCACGTCGCGGCCGCGACGGGACAGGTCCATCTGGGCCTGGGAGACGAAACCGCGCCCGGCCAGTTCCTCGTTGCGCTGGTACTCGAGTTCGGCATTGCGCAGTTCGGCCTGGGCCTGGGATAGGCTGGCCTGCAGGGCGCGCAGGGTTTCTTCGCGGGTGCCATGAAGGGATTCGTCGAGGTTGGCCTGCACCTGGTTGCGCGCGGCGCGCAGCGAATCCAGCTGGGCCTGCAGCTCGGGGCTGCTCAGCGAGATCAGCACCTGGCCCTGCTTCACGTCGTCGCCACGCCGGACATGCAGCGTTTCGACCCGGCCCTTGGCCTTGGAGGCGACGATGACATTGGTGGCATCCGCCTCCCCCTGCAGCAGAAGCGGCTGGGTGTGCAGGCGCAGATAAAGCGTGATGGCGATGATCACCAGGATCAGCAGGGGGGCGAACAGTTTCCATCCCTTCATGGAGCGGTCTTCTCAGGCAGCGGATGCACCGATGGTAGTGCATCCGCCGTCCCTGCGGCGTCTCCAGATCAATCGCAGCGGGCGATCAGCGCTCGTCGTCGCTGATCAGGTCACGCTCGCCGCTGCGTTGCGGCGAACTCGGCGAGGGAAAGCGCGACGACGCATAACGCACCACCAGGATCGCCAGGGCGAGCAGCAACAGCGCCACCGAGACCAGGATGATGCCGTCGTCGGGCACGTGGTTGTGCTGGATGTCGGCAATCATCAGGCGGGTCAGCGCAGTCATCGCCACGTAGATCAGGAAGCGCACCGGCATGTGATTGGTCTTGAAGTAGATGCCGACCATGGCACCCAGTTCGAGGTAGATGAACAGCAGCAGGATGTCATCGATGCTCGCGTGGCCCTTGCCGACCATTTCGCCGAACGCCACCGCCGCCGACCAGAACACCGTGCCGCCGATGGCGAACAGCGCCAGGTAGTGGAATCCCTCCACCAGCAGGTTGCCCAGGGATTCGGCACAGCCGTGCATCCGCTCGCTCAGGCGCTCGGCCCAGTTCTGTTTCATTCGTCGGTTCTCCGCAATACAAGGCTTGGTTGGCGTGAAGCCTGCAAGTGCTACGCCATTGATCTTGCGCAGTCATGGCACAGATGGGCTGCGCGAATATGACTGCGAACTTTTTCGGCCAGTCCCGAGTCCATTCAGGGGCATGCCACAGAACAGGCAGGAACGAGTGATGGAAAGTCCCTTTCAGACGCTGACCGACGCCTTCCAGGAACAGTACCGCGTCAACTTCAGCCTTGAACGGCCCGACGGCAGCATCGTACTGACCCTCTCCACCGAGGCAGGCGTGGCCGCGCGCCGCCTGATCCGCAACACCCAGCTGCAGGACCCGGAACAGCTGCAGCGCTTCATCCAGAGCATCCGCTTCGGTATCGCCATCGAGCAAGGCGGCACGGCGCCGCAGTTGCTGGCTGCCATGACCCGTGGTGCAAACGGCCTGCCGATCGCGTCCTGACGCGTCACCCCGCAAGAACCCCTTCCTCAGAGCCATCTGACTGACGATTCATTGCGTCAGTCACCTGGCTCCATCGCGCGCGCCTACGGGGCGCGCGCACTGCTTTGGGCCACCGCCGATAGTGGCCAGATACAGGCACTTCCCACGTCTGCGTCTACGCTGCTGGCAATGATTTGCTCAGCCGCAGTAGCTTCACGCAACCACTTTACTGTATAAATAAACAGTTATTTCTTACTCCCAATCAAAAGAAGGCTTACGAGGTGATGAATGGCCGTCGAAGTGGTGTACCGCAGCAGCCGCGATCCGGAGCGCCTGTTCATGGATAAGGCAGAAGCCGACCGGCATGACAAGATGCTGGAGCTGGCGGAAACGCTGGCCGACGTGCTGCAGAAGGCGGTGCCTTCGCTGAAGGAGGATCAGGTCGAGGAGATCGGCATCTTCATGGCCAGGAACCGCGACGCCTTCGCCCGTGCGTTCAAGAACCAGCCCGATGCGCTGAGCGAGATCTTCAGCGAATCCACTGCCGCTGAATGAGCCGGCGTGCGTCCTTCAGGAGCGTGCCGGCAGGGCCCGCTCCCGCAAGGTGCCTGACTCAGTGGCCTGAATATTCGCCGTAGAGAATCCGTTCGGCGAGCTTGTCAGCCACCCGTGCCGGCGACAGGTGATCGACCTGGGCGTGGGCGTAGACTTCGGTCAGACGCTCGGCGATGCGTGACAGGTGTGCCGTGATGATCGGCAGAGCCTCGCCCTGATGCTGCAGGGCGACGTAGATCAACCCGCCGGAATTGATCACATAGTCCGGCGCGTAAAGGATGCCCCTCCCCTCCAGCTCATCGGCGACATCCGTATGCGCCAGCTGGTTATTGGCCGCCCCTGCCACGGCGGCACAGCGCAGATGACCGATCACGTGTGACGTCAGCACGCCGCCCAGCCCACAGGGCGCAAGGATGTCGCATGGCGTGGTGAGCAGTGCTTCGTTGGGCACCGGTCGGGCCCCCAACTGCTCCACCGCGAGTTGCACCTTGCCCGCGTCGATATCGCTGACCAACAGTTCAGCGCCCGCCGCCGAGAGATGCTCGGCCAGCGCATACCCAACGTTTCCCAGCCCCTGGATCGCTACGCGCAGACCATCGAGGTCATCGCTGCCCAGGCGCGCCTGGGCACTGGCGCGGATGCCGGCGAACACCCCCAGCGCCGTGTGCGGAGAAGGATCGCCGCCGCTGGTGGTGCTGGTGACATGACGGGTGAACTGGGCGATGCAGTCCATGTCGGCGCTGGAGGTCCCGCTGTCCACCGCGGTGATGTAGGCGCCGCCGAGGGTATCGATCATGCGGCCGAATGCTTCGAACAGTTCGCCGCGGTTCTTCACATGGGCTGGACGCAGGATCACCGCCTTGCCGCCGCCTTGACGCAGGCCGGCCAGCGCCGCCTTGTAACTCATGCCCTGGGCCAGGCGTGCGGCGTCGCGCAGTGCAGCATCATCGCTGGGATACGGCAGGTAACGGCAGCCACCCAGCGCCGGCCCGAGCCGGGAGTTGTGGATGGCGATGATGGCCTTGAGTCCCGTGGCCGGGTCCTGAAAGAGATGCAGCGACTCGAGCCGGGTGGCTTCCATCATGTCGAACATGGCGGCGCTCCCTTGCTGGTAATGGACGGCGTTCCGAAAGCTAGCCCTACTCAGTATAGGCAGCCCCTGTCACATCACCTTCACGGGCGACGACCGCGCCACTGGACGAGCGCCTCGCGCTCCGGTTACAACCGCAGGGTCAGCCGGAGAACGCCATGGACCCGCGTCAAGCCTGCCTTGCCTGTCTTGCCCAGGACCCGCCCGCCCTGTTCGAAGCGGCCCTGTGGATCGCCGCCGAGCACGAACCGCACCTGCCGCCCGATCAGGCGCTGCGGCTGTTCGATGCGCTCGCGCACCAGGTCGCAGTGGCGCTGCCCCAGGGCACCGGCGATGCGGAGCGGGCACAGTTCCTGCTGCGTCGACTGAGCGAGCTGGGTTTCGCCGAAGACGATGAATACCCGCTGCACCCACGCGCCGCCCTGCTTCCCCAGGTGTTGCAACGCCGCCACGGGCAGCCGCTGTCACTGGCGTTGATCGCCCTGGAGATGGCAAGGCGCAACGGCATCGTTCTGGTCGGGGTGAGTTTCCCCGGACGCTTCCTGCTACGCGTGCCCGGCGCCGACCACCTGCTCGATCCGGCCACCGGCCGCCGCCTCTACACCCGCGACTGCCGCGACCTGCTGGTACGCCAGTTGGGTGCCCATATAGAACTGTCCGCCGAGCACCTGCGCACGGCGAGCGCCGCCGACATGCTGCAGCGGCTGTCACGCAATCTGCGTCAGCTGCATCTGGCGGCTGGGGAACCGCTGGCGGCGCTGCGGGATGCCCAGCGCGTACTCGAACTCGGGCCACCCAGCGCCAGCGATCACCTCGCCCGTGCCGACCTCTATCACGTACTGGATTGTCCACAGGCCGAACGCTACGACCTGGAGCGCGCCATGCTGCTCAGTGACGATGCCGCCGAGCAGATGCGCCTGGCCCAGCGCCTGGCCGCGATCAGCGTTCCACCCAAGGCGCTGCACTAGCGCCTCACGCCTCCACCGGGTTCAGACCTTCAGCAAGCCCAGTTCCTTCGCCCGCGCCACCGCCTGCGTGCGCCGCTCAACGCCGAGCTTGCCGTTGATCCGCCGGGCGTGGGTCTTCACCGTGTGCAAAGAGATGTAGAGGCGTTCGCCGATCTCCAGGTTCGAGCAGCCGCGGGCAATCAGTTCCAGCACCGAGAGCTCGCGCAGGCTGAGCAAGTTGTGCGGGGCCATCTCGCCCGCATGGGGACGCAGGCCGAACAGGCCGGGCTGGCGGCGCTGGGTTTCGCGCAGGGTGGAGAGCAGACCGAAGCGCTGGGCCAGGGCGACGCCTTCGTCCAGCGCACTGCGCGCGTCATCCAGGTTACCGGCGATGAAGTGCGCCTCGGCCAGTGCCAGCCAGACATCGCAGGCCAGGGTATTGCGTCCCTCTCGCAACAGGTCCGGCAACATCGCCAGCAGACGCCGCACAGCGGCGTCCACATCGCCGTCATAGAGTTCGGCCAGCGCCAGATGGTGCTCGACGCGCAGGATCTGGTCAGGCGCCGCGGCGGGCGGGCTGAGATGGTCGGTGCGGTAGCGCGAGGCAACTCGCTGGAGGATTTCCCGCGCCGATCCCGCGCGGTGCTGGCGCAGGTGTAGCGCACCGCTGGCGAGCAACAGCGGGCCGCGATAGATCGGCTCCGGCACGTGCTGCAGCTGCATCAGCCGCTCGACTTCCAGCAGACGGCTGAAAGCGCCATCGGTGTCACCGTCCAGCGCGTCCAGCCAGGCCATGCCGGTGAAGCCATAGATCAGGCTCGGGTCGTGGCTGCGGCGGGTTTCGTTCAGGCCGGCGATGAACAGCTCGCGAGCCTCCTCGTCACGTCCCTGACGCAGGCACAGCCAGCCACGCCGAAGCGCGACACGACCGGCCATGGCGTTGCAGGTGATGCGCATCTCGTCGAGGTACTCCTGCACCCGCGCCAGCAGCGCGTCGGCGCGTTGCAGTTCGCCGCGCTGTTCGAGCCACTGCGCGCGGTCCAGCTCCAGCAGGGCTTCGAAGGTGGTGCTGCCTTGCAGACGCGCGCGCCGCAGCGCTTCGCGGTTGATCAGTCGGGCCTCGGCCAGGCGCCCCTCGGCCTGGGCCTGTTGGGTCAGTGCGGACAGGCAGATCAGCGTCTGCGACCACGCCTCCTCCGGCAGGTGCTGCAAGGCCTCGCGCAACTGCTCGCGGGAGCCGGGCAGGCCACGTGCATGGGTGAGCATGCCGTTCAGCCCTTGCCACTGGGCGATCAGCGCGCGCTGGCGGTGCTCGCCGGGCATCGGCAGGAAACGGTCGAAGCCGGTCAGCAGCGCCTCCACATCGTCCAGGCGACCGACGAAGAGCAGGGTCCAGGCGTTGAGGATGAGCAGGCGCGGCGTGCTGCTCAGCAACTCGGCGGGCAGCGACTCACGGAGCTGCAGCACGCGCTCGACGTTGCGACCGTGCAGCAGTTGCTCCTCGGTCAGGCGCTGCAGCAGGCTGGCGGAAACGTCCGGCTGCTCGGCGTAGAGAGAATGCTCGAATGCCGAGTGGATCTCCCCGCACTGGGTGAACCACTGGCAGGCGCGCCGGTGCAGGGTCGCCGCCGGCCAGCGCGACAGGCTGGCCAGCGCCGCGCCGACCATGGGCGCCACCTGGAACCAGTGCTGGGTGTTGTCCACCGGTTCGATCAGCACACCCCAGGCCTGCAGGCCATCCAGGCCCAGACCGGGTTCGTCGAACAGGTAATCACAGAGTTCACGGTTGAAGCGGGCGATCTGCGCCAGGCCGCAAAGGGTTTCCGCCAGCTCCGCCGGCAGGCTGGCCAGGACTTCGCGCTGCAGATAGTCCTGCAGCAGACCGTTGCCGGTCTCGGCGACCTGGGTGGCACAGGGTGCGATGGGTTCGGCGCCCAGGCTGAGCAGACGCAGGCGCACGCCGGCGAACCAGCCATGGGTCGCATCCTGCAAGGCCTGGCGCTGGGCCTGCGGCCATTCCAGGCCTGCGGTCTGCAGGTACGTATCGAGCTCGCACTGGGTCAGCGCCAGGGTGTTGGCGCCCAGCTCCAGCAGTTCGCCTTCGAGCAGCAGCCGAGTGAGATTGCAGGCCGGGCGGCGACGGCTGGCCAGCCACCAGCCGATCTGCGGCGACGCCACGGCGAGCAGGCGGTCGAAGCAGTCGTCGAGGGCGGGATCGGGGGCGCGGGGGTAATCATCGAGCATCAGCCAGACCGGCTCGCTGGCGTTTTCCAACCAGGCCGCCAGGGCCGCCTCCCCGGACCAGGGCACGCCCAGTGCCTCGCCCAGGCGCTCGCAGAACTGCTCGGGCTCCAGTGCCCGGCCTCCCAGTGCGAGCCAGACCACACGGGTACCCGTGGGCGCCAGGCGTGCGCATTCGCTCATCAGCACCGTCTTGCCGCAACCGGGCGGCGCCACCAGCAGGCGCAGGCGGCACTCGGTGGCGCTCAGGCTGGCGTGCAGCCGTTCGCGGGGCAGGTGCTGGCGGGGCAGGCGAGGCAGCGCCGCACCGTGCTCTGTAAGACTGTGCAGGGCGATTGTCGACATGGGCTTCTTCCGGCCATTTGCAGGCCAGACTATGCCCGTGCGCGGAGCGGGCAAAGGACCATCAGCCAGATTCATGGGATGGTATAGCGCAGACCGCCCTCAGGCCCGGCGCAGAGGTTGCGGCGCCTTGCCGAAGGCGTAAAAAAAGAAACCCGGCATCCACGATGGGATGCCGGGGCCAAGGAGCGGGTGTTACGTCAGCGGACGCCGGTGTTGCGCAGTGCCGCCGGGGTGAAGTCAGCCATGGTGGCCTTCTGGCCGAACTGGTAGCCGCGTTTCTCTTCGTTGTTCAGGCCGAAGGTCACGTAGCGGCCGGCGAGGATGTCGTACAGCGACTCGGCGGCATAGCCGGTGGCCAGTTCGGTGTAGAAGGTCATCTCGTGGCCTTCGCCGACGCGCCACAGCTGGCCGCGACCGTCGTACAGCTCGGAGACCGCGATCTGCCAGCTGTCCTCGTCGAGATAGAAGTGGCGCTGGCCGTAGATGTTGCGCTCGCCGGACTTCAGGGTGCCCACCACTTCCCACACGCGGTGCAGCTCGTAACGGGTCAGGTCCTGGTTGATGTGGCCCGGCTTGACGATGTCGTCGTACTTGAGCTCCGGCGAATTCAGGCGGTAGCTGTTGTACGGGATGTACATCTCGCGCTTGCCCACCAGTTTCCAGTCGTAACGATCCGGAGCGCCGGAGAACATGTCGTAGTTGTCCGAGGTGCGCAGGCCGTCCGAGGCGGTGCCCGGGCCGTCGTACGCAACCTGCGGGGCACGGCGCACGCGGCGCTGGCCAGCGTTGTAGATCCACGCCAGGCGCGGCTCCTTCACCTGGTCCAGGGTCTCGTGCACCAGCAGGACGTTACCGGCCAGACGTGCCGGGGCCGTTACCTGCTGCTTGAAATAGGTGAGGATGTTGCCGGTCTTGCTGACATCCTGGTCACCCATGTTCTGCGGCACCGCGATCGATTCCTCGAAGCGGATCGGCGTGTAGCTGCCGTTGGTCTGCGGTACGACCTGCACCACCGAGCGGGAGATGTTGCCGCCGTGGTAGCGGGTCAGGTGGTTCCACAGCGCCTGCACGCCGTTCTGGGGCAGCGGGAAGGCGTAGTAGCGGCTCTTCTCGAAGTTCTCCAGGCCATTGCCATCGTTGATCGGCTGGACAAACTCGGCACTGCGCTTGATGGCGGCGTAGATGTCGTCGGGCAGCGCGAAGGTGCGGTGGGTCTTGTACACCGGAATCTTGTAGGTATCCGGGTAGCGCTTGAACATCGCCAGTTGGCCGGCGGAGAGCTTGTCCTTGTACTGGTCGGCATTCTGCGCGGTGATGGTGAACAGCGGCTTCTCATCGGCGAACGGGTTGGAAAGGAAACCCTTGGCGTCCAGCTTGCCGGCAGTGCGAGAGATCCCGCCGGTCCAGGCCGGGATGCTGCCGTCGGCGTTGCCTTCCTTCTGCGAGCCCATGGGCGTCAGGCTGGTGCCCAGCTTGGCCACTTCGTCGGCGGACACCGCCGCCATCACGCCGCAGGACAGCAGGCTCAGGGCCAGCGCGCCGCATTGGAGGATTCTTGTCGTTCTCATGTCGATTCCTTGAGCAGGCAGGTCAGAAGTTCACGCCGAAGCTGAGCGAAACGAAGTCACGATCGACGATGGTGTTGTAGTCGCCGCCGAAGAAGTTCGTGTAGTTCAGGCTCGCGGTGTAGGTGTTCTGGTAGTCCGCATCGATACCGACGCTGGCGGCCTTGCTGCCTTCGTTGAAGACCGGGCCATAGCCATGCACGTCGTGGGACCAGGCGATGTTCGGCTTGAGGTTCACCCCGGCGAAGACGTTGTTGTAGTCCCAGATGGCGCGGGCGCGGTAACCCCAGGAAGACGAGGTGTAGAAGCCGCCGTCACCGTACTCGGCATCCGCCGTGGCGTTCTCCGGCACGCCGTAGACCGAATCCCGGCCATAGCGCTCGCCGACCTTGTTGGTCATGCCGCCGACGTAGGTCATGCCGACCTCGCCCACCAGGGTCAGGCGGTCTGCGCCCATGGTCTGGTCGAAGAAGTGGGTGAAGGTGGTCTGCGCCTGGGTCACTTCCTTGCGGATGTAGCCATGACTGACCTCGTTGGCCGTGGCCAGCGCGCCGGCCGCGCCGCCGCTGGTGAATCCGCCCACTACGGTGGTGGCGAGCAGCGGGGTCAGGTCGGTGGTGTTGAGCTGCAGCGGCATGTTCGGCCGGTAGCTGATTTCACCGTTCCACGCCGTGCCTGTGGGCAGGGTGGTAGAGAAGCTCAGGCCGTACAGGCGGATATCTTCCGGGTACTCCAGGAAGTAGCTGCCACGTCCCAGCAGCAGCGGCTGGGCAAGTGCTGCGCCTCCCGGCACGGAGAGCGCACGCAGGACGTTGCCGATGTCGGCGGTGCCAGCGTTCTGCATGCTCACGATGGGCGTGCGGCTGTGGTAGTTCATGGCGTACAGGCCGTACTCCACATCGGCACCCAACCAGCGCAGGGCCAGGCCCCACTGGCCGGAATCACGTGCATCGCGGTCGGCACCGCGCGGCACCATCAGGCCTTCAGGGGTGACGGTGACACCCAGGGAGTTGAGCAGGGCCTTGGTCGCCGGTGCGTTCAGCGAATTGACCGTGGCCGGATCGAGGATGTTGTAGTTGGTGTTGCAGCCGTCGGCGGCGACGTCGGTGGTGGAGAAGAAGGTGCCGCAGTTGTCGAGGACCGTCTGGTCCCACTCCAACTGGTAGAAGCCTTCCACCGAGAGCGCGTCGGTCACGCTCTGCGACAGATAGAGCATGTTCACCGGGATCAGACCTTCCTTGATTTCCGAGCCGGGGCGGCGGAAAGCGGAGACGTCGATCGGGTTGATGGTGTTGATGCTGTTGCCGATGAAGGTACTTTCACCCCAGCTCACGACCTGCTTGCCCAGGCGCACGGTGCCCGGCAGGTCAGCAATGGAATAGTTGTAGTAGCCGAAGGCGTCGAGCAGTTGAGCACCGGAGGACTTCGCGCCCTCTTTACGGCCGCTGTCGGACAGCTCCTTGAAGGCAACGCTCTCATCCTTCAACCGGAAGTCGTACCAGTACTTGCCGCGGGTGAAGACGCCGAAGTCCCCGTACTTCAGCTCCAGGTCGTGGATGCCCTTGAAGATCTTCGAGAAGGTATGACCCTTGCGGAAGTTCTGCCGGCCGTCGTCGTTGGTCTGGGTCATACCGTGGCCGCCGTTGGCAGCCCCGATCAGATCCTCTTTCGGACTCTGGGTACTCCAGCTGGCCCCCACGGACAGGCTGGAATCGAACTGTCCTTCGATCTCCCCGATATTGAAATTGACTGCCTGAGCCTGGGTGGCGCATCCCAGGGCAACAGCGGTGGCGAGAAGTTGCGGTTTGAAGAATCCGCGCCTTGTTTTTGTTGTCATGCGGCTCTCCTGACGGTGTCTAGGTGGCTACACCCTACTGAGCGACCTGACGGGGAGTAAGCGCTCCAAGGTGGTATTTGGCGTGTCGCCCGAAAGAGTGAATCCCCCCTCTGGCATGCGTCATTGCGAGCGATATTGGTGCAGGCGATGACGGATCATCGAGACGATGGATAGTGCCGGCTCGTCGGCAGAACGATTACCACTACCCGAGCGACGCGGTCTGGGGCATCCTTAGCCTCCTATGCAAGCCATTGACCAAAGCCCGACCGACAGTCACCTGACCGAGCAGACCCGCGCGGTCGTGCTGCGCTACCACCAGTGCTGGAAGCATCGCGACCTCGAAGCGGTGCTCGCGCTGTATCACCCGCAGGTGCAGTACAACGACTTCTTCCAGAACCGCACCCTGGGTTACACCGACCTGCGCGACTACGTGCAGGGCACCATGCCCAGCCGCCCGGAAGAGTTCCTCGACCACATCGACCGCATCCGCGTGGACGGCGACACTGCCTTCATCCAGTACCGCATCGCGGTGACCCTGAGCGGCCGGCTGGCGACCTTCCACTCCAGCGAGGCCATCACCGTGCGCGACGGCCTGATCTGGCGCATCAACGAATACGCCTCGGTGGTGCGCGAAGGGGGCGAAAGCCGCCCGCAGGCCATCGACCCGCGTCCGGCCACCAGCCGCCTGGGCCTCTCGCCACGCCAGCTCAGCCAACTGGCCAGCGACCTGGAAGACTATTTCAGCAAGAGCCAGCCGTACCTCGCGCCGGACCTGGACCTGACCCAGGTCGCCACCGCCACCGGCTACACGCGCAACCAGATTTCCTACCTGCTCAACCAGGTGATGGGCCTGAGCTTCTATCAGTACGTCAACCAGACGCGCCTGACCCACCTGCTCAGCCAGCTGCGTCCGCCGCTGCCGTCACGCATCGACGAGCTCGCCTTCTCCGCCGGCTTCAACTCGCTCTCGGCCTTCTATCGCTGCTTCCGCCAGCAGACCGGCCAGTCTCCCCGCGAGTACCTGAAGCGCCTGCGCGAGGAACAGCAGGAGGCCTGATGCGCCCCTGCCGGCGGGGGCGCGGGCAAAACACCCCGACCCCCCCCCCCGCCCGCAACCCC
>CBIGPF010000063.1:0-29235 GCA_966191535.1 uncultured Pseudomonas sp.
CTCGCGGGCGGGTTGGGATCGCCCCCACCCCCGTTGGCGGGTGGGGGCGGGGGGAGAGGGTGTTTCAGGCCATGCGCAGTGCCGGCTCGAACACCCTCTCCCTAACCCTCTCCCTGAAGGGAGAGGGGACTGGTCCGGAGTCCCCATTTCGGTCCCTGCGAGGAGACCCATGACAATGCTCAACATCATCCTCCCCATCCTGCTCTTCAGCGCCCTCGGCCTCGCCGTGCTGGGCGCCGTGAAGCGCTTTTCGATGTGGCGCCGCGGCCGACCCGCACCGGTCGACTGGATCGGCGGCCTGCTGAAGATGCCGCGCCGCTACCTGGTGGACCTGCACCACGTGGTCGAGCGCGACAGGTACATGTCGAAGACCCACGTGGCTACCGCCGGCGGCTTCGTCGCCGCCGCGCTGCTGGCCATCCTCGTGCATGGTTTCGGCCTGCACAGCCGCCTCCTCGGCTTCGCCCTGCTGGCTGCCACCGCGCTGATGTTCTGCGGCGCGCTGTTCGTCGCCAGGCGCCGCCTCGACCCGCCGTCGCGGCTGTCGAAAGGCCCGTGGATGCGCCTGCCGAAAAGCCTGCTGATGTTCTCGGCGAGCTTCTTCATCGCCACCTTGCCGGTGGCCGGCATCCTGCCGGAGGGTTTCGGTGGCTGGTTCCTCGCCGTTATCCTCGCCGTTGGCGTAGCCTGGGGCGTGTCCGAGCTGTTCTTCGGCATGACCTGGGGCGGGCCGATGAAACACGCCTTCGCCGGCGCCCTGCACCTGGCCTGGCACCGCCGCTCCGAACGCTTCGGTGGCGGCCGCTCCACCGGCCTGAAGCCGCTGGACCTGGACGATCCCATGGCGCCGCTGGGCGTCGAGAAACCCACCGATTTCACCTGGAACCAGCTGCTCGGCTTCGACGCCTGCGTGCAGTGCGGCAAGTGCGAAGCCATGTGCCCGGCCTTCGCCGCCGGCCAGCCGCTGAACCCGAAGAAGCTCATCCAGGACATGGTCATCGGCCTGGCCGGCGGCAGCGACGCTCGCTTCGCCGGCTCTCCGTACCCTGGCAAACCGCTCGGCGAACACAGCGGCGGCCCGCACCAGCCCATCGTCGCCCTGGACGGCAAGGCGCTGGTGGATGCCGAGACCCTCTGGTCCTGCACCACCTGTCGCGCCTGCGTCGAGGAATGCCCGATGATGATCGAGCACGTCGACGCCATCGTCGACATGCGCCGCCACCTCACCCTGGAAAAGGGTGCGACCCCGAACAAGGGCGCCGAGGTGCTGGAAAACCTCATCGCGACCGACAACCCCGGCGGCTTTGCCCCCGGTGGCCGGCTGAACTGGGCAGCGGACCTGAACCTGCCGCTGTTGGCCGACAAGCAACAGGCCGACGTGCTGTTCTGGGTCGGCGACGGCGCCTTCGACATGCGCAACCAGCGCACCCTGCGGTCCTTCGTGAAGATCCTCAAGGCCGCCAACGTCGACTTCGCCGTGCTTGGCCTGGAAGAGCGCGACAGCGGCGACGTGGCCCGCCGCCTGGGTGACGAAGCCACCTTCCAGACCCTCGCCAGGCGCAACATCGCCACCCTGGCCAAGTACCGCTTCAAGCGCATCGTCAGCTGCGACCCGCACAGCTTCCACGTGCTGAAGAACGAGTACGGCGCGCTGGGCGGCAACTACCAGGTGCTGCACCACAGTACCTTCATCGATGAACTGGTACGCAAGGGCGCGCTGAACCTCGGCCAGAGCAAGGCCGTCAGCGTGACCTACCACGACCCGTGCTACCTCGGTCGCTACAACGGCGAGTACGACGCCCCACGCGCTGTGCTCAAGGCCATCGGTATCGAGGTCAAGGAAATGGCCCGCTCCGGTTTCCGCTCGCGTTGCTGCGGTGGTGGCGGCGGCGCGCCGATCACCGACATCCCCGGCAAGCAGCGGATTCCGGACATGCGCATGGCCGACATCAAGGAAACCGGCGCCGAACTGGTGGCCGTGGGCTGCCCGCAATGCACCGCGATGCTCGAAGGCGTGGTCGCGCCGCGCCCGGAGATCAAGGACATCGCCGAACTGGTTGCCGAGGTCCTCATCGAGGCCACCGAGGTGCCGGCAAAAAAGCCCTCGCTGGCACGCCGTGAAGAAACGGCGGAGGTGCACTGATGAATGCCTTTCTGATGGCGCAAGGTCCTTGCTCCCTCTCCCTAACCCTCTCCCTGAAGGGAGAGGGGACCGTCCGTGCAGTGACGAACCGCAGCTTTAGTCGGATATCCCGCTGCACCGAATTGCCTACAGGCCCCATCCCCCACAGAGCAGCACGGATAGCTCCCTCTCCCTTCAGGGAGAGGGCGGGGGGAGAGGGTAGCCGCAGCCAAAGGAAGCATTTCGCATGAGCGACATCATCCGCCGCGACCCGCGCGCCGAGTGGATCGCCCGCAACCGCCTGCATCCGCTGCACGCGGCCATGCAATCGGCCCAGGGCGGCGAGAGCCGCTGGATGGGCCCCAACGGCGTGGTGCGCAAGAACCCCCATGCGGTGGGCTTCATCGGCCCCAATGGCGTCAAACGCATCGACCGCTCCGGTGGCCAGCAGGGCACCGGCGGCAAGCGCAGCAGCGCTCCGGAAGTGGTGCAGCTGCCGCTGGTGATTCTCGAACAACCGGCGTTCCTGATTGCCGTGGTGCCGGACATGGTCGGCGGCCGCCTTTCCAGCCACGACCGCGACCTGCTGGGCCTGGCCCGCAAGCTCGCCGGCAGCGACGGCGCGGTGCTCGCCGTGGTGTTCGGCGAGCACAAGGAAAGCACCTTCGATACCGCGGGCGTCGATCGCCTGCTGCAGGTCCAAGGCAACGAGTATGACGGCTATGCCCCGGAACAACGGGTGCTGGCGCTGCGCTCGGCGAACAGCCAGTTCGCCCCGCGCCACTGGCTGCTGCCGGACAGCCGCACCGGTGGCGGAGAGCTGGGCCGACGGTTGGCCGCCAGCCTGGGCGAGCGCCCGGCGACCCGCGTCTGGCAGGCCGAAGGCGAGCGCTGCGTCGGTCGTGCCGGCGCTGGCCAGCAGGACTTGCACCGCGAGCTGCCGCGCTTGATCCTGGCCGCCGCCGAGTGCGCCGAGCCGGTCAGCGAAACCCGCCACGAAGCCCGCATCGTCGAACTTGAAAGCAGCGTTGCGCGCAACATCCCGCGCATCGAGGACCTCGGCCCGGTGGCCGTGGACCCAGCGCAGATTCCGATGGCCGAGGCCGAGTTCATCCTCTCCGGCGGCAATGGCGTGAAGGACTGGGACCTGTTCCACCGTGCCGCCGTCGCCCTCGGCGCCACCGAAGGCGCCTCCCGCGTGGCGGTGGACGATGGCCACATGCCGCGCGCCCGCCAGGTCGGCGCCACCGGCACCTGGGTCACTGCGCGGGTCTATCTCGCCGTCGGCATCTCCGGGGCGATCCAGCACCTGCAGGGCATCGGTTCCTGCGACAAGGTTGTGGCGATCAACATGGACCCGGGCTGCGACATGATTAAACGGGCCGATCTTTCGGTGATCGGCGACTCCGCGGCGATCCTCAAGGCGCTGATGGCCCTGGCCGAAGCCCATCGCAACGGAGCGGCGCGCGATGCTGCGTGAGCCCGGGATGCTCTTCTCAGGAGCGAGCTCGCTCGCGAACCTGCCTAGCCAGAAGCTTCGCGAGCAAGCTCGCCCCTGCACCGGTTCTGAGGTGTCTCATGAATGACCTGAACATCGTCGCCCTGGTTTCCATTGGCGCCCACCCGGCGTCCGGCCGCGCGCGCCGCGCCGACCAGGACGCCCGTGCAGTGGAGCTGGGCATGAGCCTCGCCGGCAAGCGTCTGCGTGTGGTGCATGCCGGTGACGCCGGCGAGGAAGCGCTGCGCGGCTACCTCGGCATGGGCCTGGACGAACTGGCGGTGCTGGAGCAGCCCGCTGGCGCCGACGCCCTGCCGGCACTGGCGGCCTATCTCGGCGACAGCGACGCGCAACTGGTACTCACCGGCACCCAGGCGGAAACCGGTGAAGGCTCCGGCATGCTGCCCTTCCTGCTGGCCGAGCGCCTGGGCTGGCCGCTGGTGGTCGGCCTGGCGGAAGTGGAGAAGGTGGAAGGTGGCAGCGCCCAGGTGCTGCAGGCTCTGCCCCGTGGTCAGCGCCGCCGGCTGAAGGTGCGCCTGCCCTTCGTCGCCAGCGTCGACAATGCCGCGCCGGTGGCGCGGCAGAGCGCATTTGGCCCGGCTCGTCGTGGCTACCTGGAAGCCCACGAAGTGGACGTGGTGGAAGACCCGCTGCTCGCCGACGGCAACCTGCAACCCGCGCGCCCGCGGCCCAAACGGCTGAAGGTGATCAAGGCGAAGACCGGTGCCGAGCGCATGAAGGCCGCCACGGCAAAGGCGTCCGGTGGCACCGGGCAGGTGCTCAAGGACGTCACGCCTGAAGCGGGCGCCGAGGCGATCTTCAAGCTGCTGCGCGAAGAAGGCGTGATCCGCGTGTGACACCGCGCTCCCTGTAGGAGCGGGCCATGCCCGCGATCGCGCCCATGGGGCGCTCCTGCAGGTTGATTCCGATATCCGGCGGCGAACTCTGTCCACGATCTTCAGGTCAAAATCGCGTCGACGGCAGGAAATCATTGAATTAACACGAGAATAATCTCGTAAGCTATTGAATTGACAGCATACGGCTTGTCAGAAGATTCCCGTTTCTGCTGGCCCCGCCGCGCCCCTTTCTTTATCCTCCGCACCCTTTGAAAGGCTTTGCGGAGGCTCCCATGCTTGATTCCACCCTCGAACAACTTGAACAGCTGGTCGCCGAACTGCTGCAGCAGAACGAAGTGCTGGTGCAGGACAACGCCGCTGTGCGTGAAGAGCTGCTCAAGGCCCGTGAGGAAAACGACAGCCTGCAGCTGTCCCTGATGGAGCAGGAAGAGAAGCACAACGCCACGGCTACCCGCCTGCAGGCGCTGATCCGCCGCGTCAGCGACAGCCGCGCCCACGCATGAGTGGCGACGGCGTCCGCGTCCTGCGCATCCTCGGGCGCGAATACAGTGTCCGGGCGCCGGCCGGTGAAGAGCGCCGGCTGCAGGACGCGGCCGCGCTGTTGCAGGCGGAGATCAACGCCAGCAAGAAGAAATTCCCCTATGTCACCAGCAATGAACTGATGGTGCTCTCCGCGCTCAACCTCTGCGCCCGCCAGCTCGGCGCGCAGGATGAGGAGTGCGACGAGGCGGACGCGGTGGAGCGTATCGCCGCCCTCAATCGCCGGATTCTCGATCACCTGCAGCGGCAGGACTGATCGGCACTCCGGACCTTCTCTTCTGTTGTAGGAGCGAGCTTGCTCGCGAACCACTCTCTGCCCGCAATCGCCGGCAGACGGGGAGCGTTCGTGCGCAAGAGCCAGGCGTCACTCCGCTCCTGCACGCTCGGCCCACCAAATCGCAGGCAAAAAAAAGGGGACACCGGGGTAAGCGGTGTCCCTTCTAAAGGAGAGTGGCCAAGAGGCCCCTCAACCGGTGAGACGTGGCGCTTCGGACAAGTCCGCCGCGCCGGGCATAAAAGAAGGGAGTGGGGGTAACCAATCCCTGAAAGGTGAGGAAGGAGTACTCCCCCTCAACCGGTGAGACGTGCCCGGCTTGCGCCGGGCGGGTGATCAGGCGCGCAGCGGAATCAGGCGCGGGGCGATCATGTTTTCCGGCAGCAGGATGTCGGCCAGGGTGGCTTCGTCCAGCAGCTGTTCCTCGCGAACCAGTTCCAGTACACCGCGGCCGGTTTCCAGCGCGATCTTGGCGATGCGGGTGGAGTTCTCGTAGCCGATGTACGGGTTCAGCGCGGTGACCAGGCCGATGCTGTGCTCCACCAGCTGGTGGCAGCGTTCGACGTTGGCAGTGATGCCGGTGATGCAATGCTCGCGCAGCATGTCCATGGCGCGCTGGAGCAGGCGGATCGAGTCGAAGATCTTGTAGGCGATCAGCGGTTCCATCACGTTCAACTGCAGCTGGCCGCCTTCGGCAGCGATGGTCAGCGCCAGGTCGTTGCCCATGATTTCGAAGGCGCACATGTTCACGGCCTCCGGGATCACCGGGTTGACCTTGCCCGGCATGATCGAGCTGCCCGGCTGACGCGGCGGCAGGTTGATCTCGTTGATGCCGGTGCGCGGGCCGCTGGACAGCAGGCGCAGGTCGTTGCAGATCTTCGACAGCTTGACTGCGGTGCGCTTGAGCATGCCGGAGAACAGCACGAAGGCGCCCATGTCGGAGGTGGCTTCGATCAGGTCGGCAGCCGGGACGACCGGCTGGCCGCTGATCTCAGCCAGGCGCTCGACGGCCAGCTTCTGGTAGCCGGGGTCGGCGTTGATGCCGGTGCCGATTGCGGTGCCGCCGAGGTTCACTTCGGTCAGCAGTTCCGGCGCCAGGCGACGCAGGCGGTCGAGGTCTTCGCCCAGGGTGGTGGCGAAGGCGTGGAATTCCTGGCCGAGGGTCATCGGCACCGCGTCCTGCAGCTGGGTGCGGCCCATCTTCAGTACGCCGGCGAATTCGACGCCCTTGGCGGCGAAGGCCTGGATCAGGCTGTCGAGGCTGGCCAGCAGGGTGTCGTGGCCGAGCAGCAGGCCCAGGCGGATGGCGGTCGGGTACGCGTCGTTGGTCGACTGCGCCATGTTCACGTCGTTGTTCGGGTGCAGGTGCTTGTACTCACCCTTGGTGTGGCCCATGGCTTCGAGCGCAATGTTCGCGATCACTTCGTTCGCGTTCATGTTGGTCGAGGTGCCGGCGCCACCCTGGATCATGTCCACCACGAACTGGTCGTGGAAATCGCCACGGATCAGACGGGCACAGGCTTCGCTGATGGCGGCGTGCTTGTCTGCCGGCAGGTGGCCGAGCTTGTGGTTGGCATCGGCTGCCGCCTGTTTGACCATCGCCAGGGCGACGACCAGTTTCGGGTAGTGCGACAGCGGCACGCCCGAGAGGCGGAAGTTGTTCACAGCGCGCAGGGTCTGAATGCCGAAGTAGGCGTCAGAAGGTACTTCGAGGGTGCCGAGGAGGTCTTTCTCGATGCGGAACGATGCAACAGGGGACATGACAGGGATTGTCTCAAAGGAACACGGCCAGTGCCGCGATGCCCGGTAGACTAGGGATTTCGCCTTTCGTCGGCCAATGCTGTTAAAGGCTGCCTCATGCACGAACGGCATAATGTACCCTGTGACGAATTGATGACGGCGAGCGTATGACTGTGCTACGCGCGCCCGGCTCCTGACCAATCGATCAGCGCGTGACCGCGTTGGAGTTGACGTGAACCTCGAGACCAAATGGCTGGAAGACTTCAGCACCCTGGCCACCACCCGCAGTTTTTCCCAGGCCGCTGAAAAGCGCTTTGTCACCCAGCCCGCGTTCAGCCGGCGTATCCGCAGCCTGGAGGACGCCCTCGGCCTGACCCTGGTGAACCGCCAGCGCACGCCCATCGAGCTGACCGAGGCCGGCCAGTTGTTCCTGGTCACCGCCCGCGCGGTGGTCGAGCAGCTCGGCCAGGTGGTGCGCCACCTGCACCACCTGGAAGGCGGGCAGGGCGAGGTGCTGCAGTTCGCCGCCGCACACTCCCTGGCGTTGGGATTCTTCCCGGCGTGGATCTCGCGCCTGCGCTCCGAGGGCCTGAACATCGCCAGCCGCCTGGTGGCGACCAACGTTGGCGAGGCGGTGCACCTGCTGCGTGAAGGTGGCTGCGACCTGATGATGGCCTTCTATGACCCGGATGCCGCGCTGCAGATGGACCCTGAGGTTTTCCCCTCGCTGCACCTGGGGCGCACCGAGATGCTGCCGGTGTGCGCGGTGAACTCCGCCGGAGTGCCGCTCTACGATCTGGACAGCGGCCAGAGCGTGCCGCTGCTGGCCTACAGCGCTGGCGCCTTCCTCGGACGCGGTGTGAACCTGCTGCTGCGCCAGCGCAACCTGCGCTACACCACCGTCTATGAAACGGCGATGGCAGACAGCCTGAAGAGCATGGCGCTGCAGGGCATGGGCGTGGCCTGGGTACCGCGTCTTAGCATGGAGTCGGAGCTGGCGCGCGGTGAGCTGGCGTTGTGCGGCGGCCCGCACTGGATCGTCCCGCAGGAAATCCGCCTGTACCGCTGCGCCCTCGTGCGCAAGGCGCAGATCCGCCTGCTCTGGCGCAAGCTCGAAGGCGGCCTGGGGCTGGACGAGACGCCCTGATCCGCGGGAGGGAGGCGGACGATCGGGACTGTTCCGTTTATTTGATAAGCATTATCATTTGCGACTTTCCAGGGTCTTCCCCTCGCGCCGGCTTCGGTGCGGACCGCTGGCGAGCCTCCGTCCCCGATGTCCCATTCCGATCGCCCGGCCGACTCCCGTGCGGCGGACGCCCCGGCGCCCGCCGGGGCGTTGCCGCGCGAGGATTTCCTGCAGGTGTTCCTGTCCCAGCGCCCGCGCATGGAAGCCCTGGTGCAGCGCCGCGTCGGCTGCCGCGCCACGGCGGCGGATCTGGTGCAGGACCTGTTCCTGCGCTTCTGGAAGCGTCCCCAGGCACCGGTGGAAGAGCTCGGCAGCTATCTGTTGCGCAGCGCGCGCAACCTCGCCATCGATCACCTGCGCGGCGAAGACTCGCGCGGCCGCACCCTGAGCGCACTGCTGCCCGATGACGACGATGCGCAGCCGTCACCCGAGCAGGCGGTGCAGGCTGGCGCCGAGCTGGACCTGATAGAAGGTGCCCTGCGCCAGTTGCCTGAACGCACCCGCCATATTTTCCTGCTCAGCCGCGTGCACGGTCGCACCTACGGCGAGATAGCCATGGCCCTGGGGCTTTCCCAGAGCGCGGTGGAAAAACATATGATGCGCGCCCTCGATGCCTGCAAGGCGAGCCTGGTGCCCGCCGCGCCGGCCACTCGCCGTGGAGCCGCCGACCGATGAAGCCCGAAATCGCCACCTCGCCCGACGACGCCCAGCGTCAGGCGCGCCAGTGGCTGCTGCGCCTGCAGGATCAAGGCGGCGAAGCCTGGCTGGGCGCTTTCCAGGCATGGCTGGCGGCTGATCCGCAGCATGCCCGCGCCTATGCCGAGGTCGATGCGCTGTGGCAGGCCAGCGCCGCACCGGCGCACCGGCTGGCGGCGGAAGAGGGCGATGCCTTGAACGCCTATCTGGCGCAGATGGACCGCCCCGCTGCGCGCCGCACGCAACGCAATCATCGGCGCTGGGCTTACCCGTCGGCCAGCGCGGCCTGCCTGCTGCTGATGCTCTGGGCCGGCGGCTGGTGGTCGCCGGGCAACTGGGTTACCGATCTGTCCGCCGACTACGTCAGCGCGCCGGGCGAGGTGCGCGAGATCACCCTGGACGACGGCTCGCGCTTGACCCTGGACGCCGACAGCGCCGTCGCCGTCTCCCTGGACGGCGAGCAACGCCGCGTGGACCTCCTGCGCGGCGCCGCCTCCTTTGCCGTGAAGCATCTGTCCAAGCCTTTCGTGGTGCGTGCTGGCGATGCCGAAGCGCGGGTGCTCGGCACCGAATTCGAAGTCCGTCGCCTGGGCGGGCAGACCCGCGTCACCGTCGCCGAAGGCCGCGTCTCGGTGCGTGGCAGCCATGCGGTGGGCGTGCCGGAAGTGGTGCTTGGCGCGGGCGAACGCGTCGGTATCGACGGCACCCGGCTGGGCGATGCCCAGCCTGCTGACGCGCAGGCTTCGCTGGCCTGGCGCCAGGGTTGGCTGACCTTCTACCGCGCGCCGCTGGGCGAGGTGCTGGAGCGTCTGGGCACTTACTACCCGGGTCGCATCGTGCTGCTCGATAACGAGCTGGCGCAGCGCCGGGTCAGCGGCAGCTTCCGGAGTGCCGACCCGCAGGCTGCGCTGGATTCGCTGCAGGCGGTGGTGGGTTTCCGCCAGCAGCCGCTGCTCGGGCGATTCGTACTGATTCGCTGAGCGCTGAAAATATTTTCGAAAAAGGGGTGAGGTACCGGGGCGGCTGCTCCGTGTAGTGGTCATGAATGCGATTTATTCGCATGTGAAATCGACCTGTCGAGCAAGTGAGCCCCCGATGACCCCGCTGCGCCGCGCTGTCCCCGAACTGTCCTTGAAACCGCTTGCCGTCTTCGTGCTCGGTGCCGCCCTGGCGGCTGCGCAGGCACCGGCTGCATGGGCTGAAGACGCTGCCGCCGGTTCCGCGCTGCAGGCTGAGTTCGGCTTCGCCATTTCCGCCCGGCCGCTGCCCCAGGCACTCAGCGAGTTCAGCCGGGTGACCGGCCTGAGTGTGGTCTACACCGACGAAGCGCCCTACGACCTCAAGGCCCCGGCGGTTTCCGGCCGGCTCAGTGCCAATGAGGCATTGAATCGCCTGCTCGTCGGTTCCGGCTACCGCTTCCGTGCCCTCGACGGCCGTACTCTGACCCTGGAACGTCTGCCCGCCGACACCCTGAGCCTCACCGACACCACCGTCACCGGCCAGACTGCCGCCAGCAGCTACCAGCCAGCACCGGTGGCCTCGATCGGGCGTACCGACACGCCGGTGCTGGAGACCCCGCAGAGCATCGTCACCGTTCCGGCCCAGGCATTGCGCGACCAGAAGCCGCGCAATCTCGACGATGCGCTGGGCAACATCAGCGGCGTGACCCAGGCCAACACCCTCGGCGGCACCCAGGACGCGGTGATGAAGCGCGGCTTCGGCGACAACCGCGACGGCTCGATCATGCGCGATGGTTTGCCGTCCGTGCTGGGCCGCAACCTCACTGCCACCGCCGACCACGTCGAGGTGCTCAAGGGGCCGGCCTCCGTGCTCTACGGCATCCAGGACCCGGGCGGCGTGGTCAATGTGGTAAGCAAGAAGCCGCAGCTGGAGCAGTACAACGCCGTCACTCTGCGTGGCTCGACCTTCGCCCACGGCAAACAGGGCAGCGGCGCGCAGATCGACAGCACCGGCTCGCTGGGCGAGAGCAACCTGGCCTATCGGCTGATCGTCGATCACCAGGACGAGAACTACTGGCGCAACTTCGGCCAGCAGCGCGAGACCCTCGTCGCGCCATCGCTGGCCTGGTTCGGCGAGGACACCACGGTGAACCTCAGCTACGAGCACCGCGAGTTCAAGACGCCGTTCGACCGTGGCACCGCCATCGATCCGCGCACCAACAAGCCGTTGGACATCCCGCGCACTCGCCGGCTGGACGAGCCGTTCAACATCACCGAAGGCCGCTCCGACCTGAGCCGCCTGGATATCGAGCACCGCCTCGACGACGCCTGGAAGGCGCACTTCGCCTACGGCTGGACCCGCGAGACCTACGACGACAACCAGGCGCGGGTGACCAAGGTCAACAGCAACGGCACCGTCACCCGCCGCGTCGACGGCACCCACGGCGCGGTAAGCAGCGACAGCTTCGCCACTGCCAGCCTGAATGGTGACCTGCAACTGGGCGGCTTTCGCCACGAGCTCGTCGTCGGTGTCGACAGCGAGAAGCGCAAGATCTACCGCGCCGACCTGATCCGCGACACCAAGAACACCACGCTGAACTACCTCGACCCGGTCTACGGGCAGATTTCTCCCGCCACCAGCGTCAGCGCCAACGACAGCGACCAGACCGACAAGCTGCGCAGCGATTCGCTGTTCCTGCAGGATTCCTGGCACCTGGACGACCACTGGATCCTGGTCGCTGGTGGGCGCTACCAGATGTATGACCAGTACGCCGGTCGCGGCCGGCCGTTCAAGGCCAACACCGATATCAGCGGGCAGAAGTGGGTGCCGCGCGCGGGTGTGGTCTACAAGGTCAACGACGAGGTCTCGCTGTATGGCAGCTACACCCAGTCGTTCAAGCCCAACTCCACCATCGCGCCGCTCTCCACCGGCGAGGTGATCGACTCGGCGATCCAGCCGGAAGAGGCGTCGTCCTGGGAAATCGGCGGCAAGCTCGACATCCCCGGCCGCGTCACCGCCAACCTGGCGCTCTTCGACATCCGCAAGCGCAACGTGATGGTCACCCAGCTCGACGCCAACGGCGACAGCCGGGTCAGCACCGCCGGCAAGGTGCGCTCCTATGGCGCCGAGCTGGATGTCACCGGCCAGTTGAGCGACCGCTGGAGCCTGCTCGGCAGCTACGCCTGGCTGGATGCGGAAGTGACCGAGGACCCGGAACTGGAAGGCAACCGCCTGCAGAACGTGGCGAAGGAAACGGCCGCGCTGACGGCGGTGTACGACGCCGGCTCCCTGTTCGGCGGCGATGCTTTGCGCCTGGGCGGCGGCGCGCGTTATGTGGGCAAGCGCGCGGGCGATCCGTCCAACTCCTTCGAGCTGCCGTCCTACACCGTGGCCGATGCCTTCGCCAGCTACGACACCAAGCTGGGCGGGCACAACGTCGGCTTCCAGTTCAACGTAAAGAACCTGTTCGACCGCACCTACTACCCGTCGGCGGCGAACAATCTCTATGTGGCCGTCGGCGAGCCGCGGCAGTTCGAGTTCTCGACCACCGTGGAGTTCTGATCCGGACGACGCGTTCGTTTTGCAGGGCGCATAGCACCCCCGGCGTTATTCGCCCTACAGGTTTGACCGGGAGCTCCCTGTAGGAGCGCCCCATGGGCGCGATCGCGGGCGTGGTCCGCTCCTACAAGGGGCTTCGGCGCAATGGCCTGGCTACGCGCACTGAGCCGAAGAGGGAGGAAGCAGGTCGTGGCGGCTGACGCCACGGTTTCACCCTGCACCAAACGGTCCCCTCTCCCGCTTGAGGAGCGGGGCGCGCAGCCAGGGTTGGGGTGAGGGGCTCCTGCTCTGTGCGGGACGAGCCTTACATCTCGACGACGATCCGTCCTTCGATCTGCCCGGCGCGCATGCGGTCGAGGATGGCGTTGATGTCATCCAGCTTGCCGGAGGCGACGGTGGCCTTCACCAGGCCCTCGCCGGCGAAGTCTAGGGCTTCCTGCAGGTCGGCGCGGGTGCCGACGATGGAGCCGGTGATGTGCAGGCCCTTGAGCACCACGTCGAAGATCGGCGTGGGGAAGTCGCCTGGCGGCAGGCCGACCAGCGATACGGTGCCGCCGCGGCGGGCCATGCCGATGCCCTGGCCGAAGGCGCTGTTGGACACTGCCGTGACCAGCACGCCGTGGGCGCCGCCGATGTCGCGCTGGACGACCTCGACCGGGTCTTCCTTCTTCGCATTGACGGTCAGGCTGGCGCCCAGGCGCCTGGCCAGTTCGAGCTTGGCGTCATCCACGTCCACCGCCACCACGTGCAGACCCATCGCCTTGGCGTACTGCACGGCCACGTGGCCGAGCCCGCCGATGCCGGAGATCGCCACCCACTGGCCGGGACGCGCACCGGTTTCCTTCAGGCCCTTGTAGACCGTGACGCCCGCACAGAGGATCGGTGCGATCTCCAGGAAGCCGACCGCCTTGGGCAGGATGCCGACGTAGTTCGGGTCCGCCAGTACGTATTCGGCGTAGCCGCCGTTCACCGAATAGCCGGTGTTCTGCTGGCTCTCACAGAGGGTTTCCCAGCCGGTCAGGCAGTGTTCGCAGCAGCCACAGGCGGTGTACAGCCAGGGCACGCCGACGCGGTCGCCTTCCTTCACGCGGGTGACGCCGGCGCCGACCGCGGCCACGAAACCGACACCTTCGTGGCCGGGGATGAAGGGCAGGCTCGGTTTCACCGGCCAGTCGCCTTCGGCAGCGTGCAGGTCGGTGTGGCAGACGCCGGAGGCCTCGATCTTCACCAGGATCTGCCCGGGGCCGGGCAGCGGGACTTTGACTTCCTCGATCCGCAGTGGCTCGCCAAAGGCGTGGACGACAGCGGCTTTCATGGTCGTGGGCAGGGTCGTGGACATTGCGCTCGCTCCTTGAAGGGTGAGGGACCTGCACCGTCCGGGCAGGTTCGTGTCAGACGAGTCTGAGCCTCTGAGCCTAGGCCATCTTGAGCTGAGGCAAGGTTTTCCGGAGTCTCTTCCGGAGTCGTCGTGGGCGTCGCCGGTGCCGGAATGACGAAATCGGGACCAACGGTCATGCCCAGTGCACTGCGGCACATCCTTTGCGGTATACTGCGCCGCCTTCAAGCCGGCACTGCCCGCCGGTTTGGCCACGTACAAGCCACGCCTCCGACGAGCGTGGCTTGTTGGTTTCTGACGCGCCCAAGAGCGCACTTGAGAGAGGCACGACGATGAGCGCACTGGTTGGCGTGATCATGGGTTCCAAATCCGACTGGAGCACCCTGAGCCACACCGCAGACATGCTGGACAAGCTCGGCATTCCGTATGAAGTGAAGGTGGTTTCCGCCCACCGTACTCCGGACCTGCTGTTCCAGTACGCCGAAGAAGCCGATGGCCGCGGCATCGAAGTGATCATCGCCGGTGCCGGTGGTGCCGCCCACCTGCCGGGTATGTGCGCCGCCAAGACCCACCTGCCGGTCCTCGGCGTGCCGGTACAGTCCTCCATGCTCTCGGGCGTCGATTCGCTGCTGTCCATCGTGCAGATGCCCGCGGGCGTCCCGGTCGCCACCTTGGCCATCGGCAAGGCCGGCGCCACCAACGCAGCGCTGCTGTCCGCCAGCATCCTGGGTGCCAAGTACCCCCAATACCACGAGGCGCTGAAGCAGTTCCGCGCCACCCAGACCGAGACGGTGCTGGACAATCCCGATCCGCGCGAGGCCTGAGTACGACCATGAAGATCGGTGTCATCGGTGGCGGCCAGTTGGGCCGCATGCTGTCCCTGGCGGGCACCCCGCTGGGCATGAACTTCGCCTTCCTCGACCCGGCGCCGGACGCCTGCGCGCAAGCCCTGGGCGAGCACATCCGCGCTGACTACAGCGACCAGGACCATCTGCGCCAGCTGGCCGATGAAGTCGACCTGGTGACCTTCGAGTTCGAGAGCGTGCCGGCCGAGACCGTGGCCTTCCTCTCGCAGTTCGTACCGGTCTACCCGAACGCCGAGTCGCTGCGCATCGCCCGCGATCGCTGGTTCGAGAAGTCCATGTTCAAGGACCTGGGCATCCCGACCCCGGCCTTCGCCGACGTGCAGTCCCAGGCCGACCTCGACGCCGCGGTGGTCAGCATCGGCCTGCCGGCGGTGATGAAGACCCGCACCCTGGGCTACGACGGCAAGGGCCAGAAGGTCCTGCGCAAGGCCGAGGACGTCACCGGCGCCTTCGCCGAACTGGGCAGCGTGCCCTGCATCCTCGAAGGTTTCGTGCCGTTCACCGGCGAAGTCTCGCTGGTGGCGGTTCGCGCCCGTGATGGCGAGACCCGCTTCTACCCGCTGGTGCACAACACCCACGAGAACGGCATCCTGCGCCTTTCCGTGGCGAGCACCGGGCACCCGCTGCAGGCGCTGGCCGAGGACTACGTCGGCCGCGTGCTGGACAAGCTGCAGTACGTTGGCGTGATGGCCTTCGAGTTCTTCGAAGTCGACGGCGGCCTGAAGGCCAACGAGATCGCCCCGCGCGTGCACAACTCCGGCCACTGGACCATCGAAGGCGCCGAGTGCAGCCAGTTCGAAAACCACGTGCGCGCCATCGCCGGCCTGCCGCTGGGCTCGACCGCGAAAGTGGGCGAGAGCGCCATGCTCAACTTCATCGGCGACGTGCCGCCGGTGGCTGAGGTGCTGAACATCGCCGACTGCCACCTGCACCACTACGGCAAGGCCTTCAAGGCCGGGCGCAAGGTCGGCCACGCCACCCTGCGCAGCGCCGATCTGCCGACCCTGAAGGCGCGCATCGCCGACGTCGAGGCGCTGATCGCCAAGGCCTGACGACCTGCTGATCGGAGTGCTTGGGAGAAAGCCGCGTCAATTGCTGACGCGGCTTTTTTCATGGGCGATCGGCGGGTTGCTGTAAGGCTCGCGAAACACTTCCGCTCGCTCTGGCACGCGGTGATACACGGAACGCGAGGCTTTCCTACACTGTCCCATGACACGCGCGAACCCACCGCGCACATCCCACAAGGAGGGACTGTCATGGGCTTCATCGGAACCATCGTCATCGGCCTGATCGTCGGACTCATCGCACGCTTTCTGAAGCCGGGCGACGACAGCATGGGCTGGATCATGACCATCCTGATCGGCATCGGCGGCTCGCTGCTGGCGACCTACGGCGGCCAGGCGGTCGGTATCTACGCCGCCGGCCAGGCGGCAGGCTTCATCGGCGCGGTGATCGGCGCCATCGTGCTGCTGGTCATTTACGGGCTGATCAAGAAGAATTGACGGTGATTTCCGCCCCTCTCCCGCATGGGAGAGGGCGCAGGAAGACTTATCCCGCCTGTGCCCGACCGGGCCATTCGAGTCCACGATGCGCCGATCATTGCTCGCCTGCTGTCTGTTAGTGCTGACTTCCCTGGCGTCCGCCGCCGAACTTCCCGAAACCGACTGGCTGTCCCTGATGCCGCCGAGTGACCGCAAGGCGCTGGAGGACATGCCGGAAATCACCCACAACGGCCCCGAGGCCAACGGCACCTTCACCAACAAGGGCGGGCTGAAACAGTCCGACAAGAAGCTGCCGCAGGTGATGTACTCGACCAAGACCGTGGCCGCGCTGAACGGCAAGGTGATTCGCCTGGGCGGCTATCCGGTGCCGCTGGAGAACGACGCCAAGGGCCGTGTCACCGAATTCTTCCTGGTGCCGTACCCGGGCGCCTGCATCCACGTGCCGCCGCCCCCGCCGAACCAGATCGTACTGGTGCGCTACCCCAAGGGCATCAAGATCGACGACATCTACAACCCGATCTGGGTCAGCGGCACGCTGAAGGTGGAGAAGGTCAGCAATGACCTGGCCGACGCGGCCTATGCCATCGATGACGCCAAGGTGCGGCCGGTGGAGGAGAGCGATCTGTAGGAGTCACACCTGTAGGAGCGGGCCACGCCCGCGATCGCGCCCATCGGGCGCTCCTACGGGGTCTTGAGAATTCAGGCCTCCAGCGGCTCGCTCCAGATTTCCACGCTCATCGTCTCGCTGCGTCCCGGCGCCACGCTCATCACGTCGTCCCAGACCCGCGCGGTCTCGATGCAGAGCATCGCCTGCCAGGCGTCGTCCTCGAATTGCGACAGGCGTGCGGCCTTGTCGATCCAGGGATTCCACACCACCGCCGAGCGCGAGCCGCTGGCCTGGATGTGGATGCCGCGCTCCCAGGCCGGGTCGCGGATCACCAGCGGTTTCTCCACGTCCAGGTAGATGCGGTCGGTTTCCCCGGCGATGCGCACCAGGCCGTGCTGGTCGCGCAGCTCCCACTTCTCCAGGGTTTCCACATAGCGGCAGCCCTGCAGCCCGTCGATGCTGGCCTGGCGCACGTCACCCACGGCGAAATAGGTGTGCAGCGCCTGGCTGACCGGCAGCGGCGCACTGCCCAGGTTGTGGGTGGTCATCTCCAGGGTCAGGCGTTCGCCGAAGCGCATCACCAGTTCCAGTCTTGCCGAGTGCGGCCAGCCGGGCAGGCCGTTGCTGGCATCGAAGCTGAAATGCACGGAGAGCTGGCCCTGCTCGTCGGCGATGTCGTCCAGTTGCCAGTCCGCCGCGCGCACCAGGCCGTGGGCCGGCGCCTTGTCGCCCCGGTAGGCGGTGCGGATGTCCACGGGGTTGCGTTCCAGGTTGCCGAACCAGGGCCAGCACACCGGTACCCCGCCGCGCAGGGACTGGCCGCGGTGGTATTCGGCCGTGTCGCTCAGCCACACCAGCGGCGGCTGTTCGTGGGGCTGGTAGCTCAGCAGTTGTGCCCCCTGCTGGGCGATCAGGGCTTCACCATGGGCGGTATGGATACGCCAGCAGGGCAGTTGGTCGATCTGCACCTGTTCGACGCGGGGAGTCTGGATATCGCTGCTCATGGTGGTCTCCGGGACTGCGATGCGAAAGGGTCAGTATCACCGATCCTTCGCGCACCGGGCAGTTCCCGGAGAATGAAAAGATCAGCCCTGGCGCAGGTCTTCCAGGCGCGCGCGCTGCTGACCGTCGGCATCGAGGTTGGAGGTGTCCAGCCAGCGTTCGAAGGCCCGCTGGCAGCGTGGCCATTCGCTGTCGATGATCGAGAACCAGGCGGTGTCGCGGTTGCGGTCCTTCACCACGGTGGCTTGGCGGAAGGTGCCTTCGAACGTGAAGCCCAGGCGCGCGGCGGCACGCATGGAGCGGGCGTTGAGCGCGTTGCACTTCCATTCCAGGCGGCGGTAGCGCATCTCGAAGGCCCAGCGAGCCAGCAGGTAGACCGCCTCGGTGGAGGCCGGCGAGCGCTGCATCACCCGGCCGTAGGCGATGTGGCCGATCTCGATGCTGCCGTCCTTCGGGAAAATCCGCAGGTAGCTGAGCAGGCCTACCGCGCGACCGCTCTCGCGGTCGATCACGGCGAAGAACAGCGGGTCGTTGCTGGCCGCGTTGCCCGCCAGCCAGGCGTCGAACGGCGCGCGCTCGGGGAATGGACCGTAGGGCAGGTAATCCCACAGCACCGGGTCGGAGTCCGGACCTTGCAGCGCTTCCCACAGGTCATCGCCGTGGAGGGCGACGTCCAGCGGGACCAGGTTGATGGTGCGGCCGGTCAGGGTACGGCGTTCGGGGCTGGCGGCGGGGCGCCAGTTCAGCAGGGGTTGGTCGTTCATGGGCGCTCCGGCTCAGAGGATCTTGCGGTACTGGACGAACCCGGAGCGGTCGGCGATCCGGTCGTAGAGGAACATGGCGTCGGTGTTGCTCTCGTGGGTCAGCCAGTGCACTCGCGAGGCGCCGTTGGCTCGGGCGTCAGCGTAGACGTGCTCGATCAGCGCGGCACCGATGCCACCGCCGCGCTGGCCTTCGGCGACATACAGGTCCTGCAGGTAGACGTAGTCGCCCTGGGTCCAGCAGGAGCGGTGGTAGATGAAGTGCACCATGCCGATGGCTACGCCATCGCGCCAGGCGAGGGCCGCGTGCATGGGCTCGGCCGCATCGAGGAAGCGCTGCCAGGTGACGGCCGTGGTGGTTTCGTCGATGGTGGTCTTGTAGAAGCGCTGGTAGCCCTGCCACAGCGGCAGCCAGGCGGCGTGATCATCGGCGCTGATCGGGCGGATCTCGAGGGCGGAAGACATGGTGACGACCTTGTGTGCGTTGGAGTGTCTCCAGCCTAGGTCGGGAATTGGTTCTGCTAAAGAGCCATTCATGGTCAAATCAAGGGAACCATTGCCGTCGTCCTGGAAGCCGTCTCCATGAGCGTCCCGTTGCCTTTCAACCCATCCGGCATCCGCCTCGATCCTGCCCGCCCGCTGGGCGTGCAACTGTTCCAGGCGTTGCGCGAGCGCATTCTCGACGGCCGCCTGGCGGCCCGTTCGCGGCTGCCGGCCAGTCGCGACCTGGCCTCATCGCTGGGGGTTTCGCGCAATACCGTGGTACGTGCCTACGAGCAGCTCTACGCCGAGGGCTACATCGAGGGCCGCACCGGTGATGGCACCTACGTGGCGGAGCGGGTTCAGCCCTCGGTCGATGCGGTTCGCAGCGCAGCGCGAAGCCCGGATGCGCCGTCCCTGGAGCGCCTCGCGCGGCACCACCTGCCGCTGCCACCGACTGGCGCGCCACGAGCGTTCCGGGTCGGCGTGCCGGCCTTCGATCTCTTTCCCTTCGACACCTGGGCGCGGCTGCAGGCGCGCTTCTGGCGCAATCCGCCGCTGGATTGCCTGGGTTACGGCGACCCGGCTGGCGAGCAGCGCCTGCGCGAGCTGGTCGCGGCTTACCTGCGCACTTCCCGTGGCCTGCACTGCGACGCCGGGCAGATCATCATCACCAGTGGCGCCCAGCAAGGCATTGCGCTGTGCGCCCAGGTGCTGCTCGCCGAGGGAGACGGTGCTGCCATCGAGAACCCCGGCTACCGCGCCGCCGGCCATGCCTTCGCCACGGCGGGGGCGCGACTGCATGGCGTGCCGGTGGATGCCGACGGCCTGTGCACGGCGCAGCTGGAGCAGTTGCCGGATTGTCGGCTGGTCTACGTCACGCCGTCACACCAGTACCCCACCGGCGTGACCCTGTCGCTGGCGCGGCGCCTGGAACTGCTGGAGTGGGCCGAGCGCAGTGGCGGCTGGATAGTCGAGGACGACTACGACGGTGAGTACCGCTACAGCGGGACGCCGCTGATGCCGCTGGCCGCGCTGGATCGCCACGATCGGGTGCTCTATGTCGGCACCTTCTGCAAGATCGCCTTCCCGGCGCTGCGGCTGGGCTATCTGGTCGTCCCGCCGGCACTGGCGCAGGCCTTTGCCCGCCGCCGCGCGCTGGACGTGCGCCATTCCGAGGTCGGCACCCAGCGGGTAATGGCGGACTTTATCGCCGAAGGCCATTTCCAGCGTCATGTCCGGCGCATGCGTCGGGCGGCCCGCAGTCGTCGCGATGCGTTGCTGCGCGGCTGGCCGGAGGTGGCTGGCTGTGCGCCGATGCCGACGGTGGAGGCGGGGCTGCACCTGTGCGTGCGGGTCGACAGCCGTGAGCGCGAGCTGGACCTGGTGCGGCGCGCGGCGGCGGTCGGCGTGGAGGTGAACGCCCTGAGCGATTACTGGCTACCGGAGTCCGGCGAGCCGGCGGATCAGCGTGCCGGACTGGTCCTGGGGTTTGCGGCGGTGCCGGAAGCGCGGATCGCCGAAGCGCTCAAGGTCCTGCGCAAGGCGTGGAAATGAACCGCGCCTTGTAACTCCCGGCTATTTCCTTAGCTGCCTTACGACGTTGGCGAGAGGCACTACGCTCCCTAGAATATCGCCCCTCTCGAAAATGCCCCGGAGTCGCCATGAGCCTAGCCCTGTCCACCGTTCCCGAGCGCAAGTCCACGGCGCCCTGGATCGCCTTCCTCCTGCTGCTGGCGGGTGCGCTGTTCCTCGCCCAGGTAGTGAGCGGCCGGCAGGCCCTGCTGTTCCTGGTCGGCGGCGCGCTGGGGCTGACGCTCTACCATGCGGCTTTCGGCTTCACGTCCGCCTGGCGCGTGTTCATCCGTGAACGCCGCGGCGCCGGCCTGCGCGCGCAGATGGTGATGCTGGCGCTGGCGGTGCTGCTGTTCTTCCCAGCCCTGGCCGCCGGCACCTTGTTCGGCGAGCCGGTGAAGGGGCTGGTCTCGCCCGCCGGCACGTCGGTCATCGTCGGCGCCTTCATCTTCGGCATCGGCATGCAACTGGGCGGCGGCTGCGCCTCCGGCACGCTGTTCACCGTGGGCGGCGGCAACGCGCGGATGCTGGTGACGCTGCTGTTCTTCATCGTCGGCTCGGTGGTCGCCACCCACCATATCGGCTGGTGGTTCGCCCTGCCGTCGCTGCCGCCGACCTCCATCGTGCAGTCGCTCGGCCTGTTCCCGGCGCTGCTCCTGAGTCTCGCGCTGTTCGCCGCGATCGCCGCCGTCAGTGTGGTGCTGGAGCGGCGCCGTCATGGCGTGCTGGAGCTGATCGCCAGCAATGGAGAGAAGGGTGTCGGCCGGTTCTTCCGTGGTCCCTGGCCGCTGGTGTGGGGCGCGGTGGCGCTGGCGCTGCTGAACTTCGCCACCCTGGCGCTGGCCGGGCGTCCGTGGGGCGTGACCTCGGCCTTTGCCCTGTGGGGCGCGAAAGCGGCGGAAGTCCTGGGCATCTCCGTGCACGACTGGGCCTTCTGGCAGGCCGAGGCCAACGCCAAGGCGCTGGCCGCGCCGGTGTGGCAGGACGTCACCAGCGTGATGGACTTCGGCATCATGATCGGTGCGCTGCTGGCAGCCGGCCTCGCCGGGCGCTTCGCACCGAGCCTGAAGATTCCCGCGCGCTCGCTGATCGCGGCGGTGATTGGCGGCCTGCTGCTGGGTTACGGCGCGCGCCTGGCATACGGCTGCAACATCGGCGCGTACTTCAGCGGCATCGCTTCCGGCAGCCTGCACGGCTGGCTATGGCTGGTGGCGGCGTTCTTCGGCAACGCGGTGGGCGTGCGCCTGCGGCCCATCTTCTTCCCCGCCGAGCGTGTGGAAGCGCGCCTGACCGGCTGCTGAGTCAGGCCGGGCGTGGCTTCTCGCGCTCCGCCCAGTAGGTCTGCCGGTGGCCGCGAGCCTGGTAGTCCCGCGCCAGGGCTTCGGCCTCGGCGCGGCTCAGTCGGCGACGCATGACGAAGCGGTTGCCGTTGTCGTCCTGGCGCAGCAGGCACCAGTCCCGCTCTTCAGGCATCGAAGGTCGAGGTCTTGCGCAGGCGCATCGCGAGCAGGATCAGCAGGACGCCGAAGAATACCGAGTAGGCGCCGATCACCCAGGCGACGGCGATCGCCCCGGCCCCCGGATTGCTGATCATCAGCACACCGAACAGCACCGACACCGCGCCGGAAAGCCCAAGCCACCATTCGTTCTGCAGCGCCTTGCGCAGGCGGATTGCGGCGATGATCTGCAATACGCCCATCACCAGCGCCCAGCCGGCAATGAGCATCAGCAGGCCCAGTGCAGTCAGCTGTGGCCAGAGGAAGGCGACCATCCCGGCGACGATCCCCAGCAGGCCCACCAGCACCAGTGGCCACAATGGCCGGCCGGACTCGCGCATCTGCGCGGCGGCGATCAGGGTGAACAGGCCGTCGACGAAGGCGTAGGCACCGAAGAACAGCACCATCACCGTCAGCACGATGCCTGGCCAGACCATCGCCAGGATGCCGAACAGCAGGGCGGCGACGCCGCGCAGGGCGATCCATTTCCAGTGGCGGCCCAGGGCCTGCCAGAGCGGGTGTTGCGACATGACGACGATCCTCGCGAGGGGTATGGCTGAAACCATAGCCCTGCACACTCGACGGCGCTTGAGCCAGGTCACGTTGCTCTACGCAGGAGCGAGCTTGCTCGCGAACCGCCCACAGATGCCGCTGCCGGCGAACTCTGTTCGCAAGCAAGCTCGTTCCTGCAAGGAGAACCTAAAAAGAAAGCCCGGCATGGGCCGGGCTGTGGAAGGCCCGTCGCAACGGGCAGGTGCCGTCAGGCGACGTCACCGGGGAGAGCGGCTGCGACACATCCGGCGCGGATTCTGCGATCCTTGCGGGCTGGAATGCGGCGTAGCGATGAACGGTACAGGCCCCGCCATGCGGGCGCCTCGGAGGACTCGATGCAGCGCAGCATATTCTTAGTTGATTGAGCGTTCAATAAAAAACGAATAGACTGGCCCACATTATCGCCGGACGGCACAGGTACGCCCGGCGAAGAGGAGATTCGAAATGCCCAAGGTCGGTATGCAGCCGATTCGCCGCTCCCAACTGATCCACGCGACCCTCGAGGCGGTGGACCAGGTGGGCATGAGCGACGCCAGCATTGCCCTGATCGCCCGCCTCGCGGGGGTCTCCAACGGCATCATCAGCCACTACTTCCAGGACAAGAACGGGCTGCTGGACGCGACGATGCGACATTTGATGTCGGCCTTGAGCAAGGCTGTCGCCGAGCGCCGCGCTACCTTGCGCAACGACGAACCGCGCTCGCACCTGCGAGCCATCATCGCCGGCAACTTCGACAGCTCTCAGGTCAACGGCCCTGCCATGAAGACCTGGCTGGCGTTCTGGGCCAGCAGCATGCACCAGCCGCAGCTGCGTCGCCTGCAGCGGATCAACGACCACCGGCTGTATTCGAATCTTTGCAGCCAGTTCCGCCGTGAACTGCCGCTGGCCCAGGCCCGCAGCGCCGCTCGCGGGCTGGCCGCGCTGATCGACGGACTCTGGCTGCGAGGCGCGCTTTCGGGCGATGCCTTCGACACCGAGCAGGCGTTGGCGATTGCCTACGACTACCTCGACCAACAACTGGCCAAGCGCCCCGGATAGCGGGCGCAGCCTTGCGCTGACACCGACAAGAGAGGACCACCGCACCATGGCTCGATTCGAAGTACAGAAGCTCTACATTGGCGGTCGCTACGTGGAAGCCACCAGCGGCGCCACCTTCGAGACCATCAATCCGGCCAACGGTGAAGTCCTCGCCCAGGTACAACGCGCCTCGAAGGAAGACGTCGAGCGTGCCGTGCAGGCGGCGGTGGAAGGGCAGAAAGTCTGGGCGGCGATGACCGCCATGCAGCGTTCGCGCATCCTGCGCCGTGCCGTGGACATTCTCCGTGAGCGCAATGACGAACTCGCCGAGCTGGAAACCCTCGACACCGGCAAGCCGCTGGCCGAGACCCGCTTCGTCGACATCGTCACCGGCGCCGACGTGCTCGAGTACTACGCCGGCCTGGTGCCCGCCATCGAGGGCGAGCAGATCCCGCTGCGCGACACCAGCTTCGTCTACACCCGTCGCGAGCCGTTGGGTGTGGTCGCCGGCATCGGCGCCTGGAACTACCCGATCCAGATCGCCCTGTGGAAATCCGCGCCGGCCCTGGCCGCTGGCAACGCGATGATCTTCAAGCCCAGCGAAGTCACCCCGCTGACCGCACTCAAGCTTGCCGAGGTCTACACCGAAGCCGGCCTGCCCGATGGCGTGTTCAACGTGCTGACCGGCAGCGGCCGCGAAGTTGGCCAGTGGCTGACCGAGCACCCGGTGATCGAGAAGATCTCCTTCACCGGCGGCACGTCCACCGGCAAGAAAGTCATGGCCAGCGCCTCCAGTTCCTCGCTCAAGGAAGTCACCATGGAGCTGGGCGGCAAGTCGCCGCTGATCATCTTCGAGGACGCAAACCTCGACCGCGCCGCCGACATCGCCGTCATGGCCAACTTCTTCAGCTCCGGCCAGGTGTGCACCAATGGCACCCGCGTGTTCATCCCGCGCAATCTGCAGGCCCGCTTCGAGGCCAAGGTGCTGGAGCGTGTGAAGCGCATCCGCCTGGGCAGCCCACAGGACGAGAACACCAACTTCGGCCCGCTGGTGAGCTTCCCGCACATGGAGAGCGTTCTCTCCTACATCGAGTCCGGCAAGGAACAGAAGGCCCGCCTGCTGTGCGGTGGCGAACGCGTCACCCAGGGCGAGTTCGGCAAGGGCGCGTACGTCGCACCCACAGTCTTCACCGACTGCCGTGACGACATGACCATCGTCCGCGAGGAAATCTTCGGGCCGGTCATGAGCATCCTCGTCTACGACACTGAAGACGAGGCCATCCGCCGCGCCAACGACACCGAGTACGGCCTCGCCGCCGGCGTCGTGACCCAGGACCTGGCCCGCGCGCACCGGGCGATCCACCGCCTGGAAGCCGGCATCTGCTGGATCAACACCTGGGGCGAGTCGCCGGCAGAGATGCCGGTTGGCGGGTACAAGCAATCGGGTGTCGGTCGTGAGAACGGCCTGACCACCCTGGCTCACTACACTCGCATCAAATCCGTACAGGTAGAGCTGGGCGACTACACCTCGGTGTTCTGATCGCCGCGATCGAGCCATGAAAGGCCGGTCGCAGGCATGACTCCCTGACCACCGGCCATCCCGAACACGCAGACACCGGCGCGCACGCGTCGCGGGCGGTGTCGTGCCTGAAAAAGAGGAAGGCCTGCATGTCCCAGGAATACGACTACATCATCATTGGCGCCGGTTCGGCCGGTAACGTACTGGCTACCCGCCTGACCGAGGACGCCGACGTCAGCGTCCTGCTGCTCGAAGCCGGCGGCCCGGACTACCGCGCCGACTTCCGCACGCAGATGCCTGCGGCGCTGGCCTACCCGCTGCAGGGCCGCCGCTACAACTGGGCGTACCTGACCGATCCGGAACCGCACATGAACAACCGTCGCATGGAGTGCGGGCGCGGCAAGGGCCTGGGGGGTTCCTCGCTGATCAACGGCATGTGCTACATCCGCGGCAACGCCATGGACTTCGACGGCTGGGCGCAGGAGAAGGGCCTGGAAGACTGGACCTACCTCGATTGCCTGCCGTACTTCCGCAAGGCCGAGACCCGCGACATCGGCCCCAACGACTACCACGGCGGCAGCGGTCCGGTGAGCGTCACCACGCCCAAGGCTGGTAACAACCCGTTGTTCCACGCCATGGTCGAGGCCGGCGTGCAGGCCGGCTACCCGCGAACCGAGGACCTCAACGGCTACCAGCAGGAAGGTTTCGGGCCGATGGACCGTACCGTCACCCCGCAGGGCCGTCGCGCCAGTACTGCCCGTGGTTATCTGGACCAGGCCCGTGAGCGGCCGAACCTGACCATCGTCACCCACGCGCTGACCGACCGCATCCTGTTCAGCGGCAAGCGCGCCATTGGTGCGACCTACCTGCATGGCGATGACAACGCGCTGAAGGAAGTGCGCGCGCGCCGCGAAGTGCTGGTGTGCTCGGGCGCCATCGCTTCGCCGCAACTGCTCCAGCGTTCCGGCGTCGGCCCGGCCGCCCTGCTGCGCGACCTGGGTATCGACGTCGTGCATGACCTGCCCGGCGTTGGCCAGAATCTCCAGGACCACCTGGAGATGTACCTGCAGTACGCCTGCAAGCAGCCAGTGTCGCTGTACCCGGCGCTGCAATGGTGGAACCAGCCGCAGATCGGCGCGGAGTGGATGTTCCTCGGCACTGGCCTGGGGGCGAGCAACCAGTTCGAGGCGGGTGGCTTCATCCGCAGCCGCCCGGAATTCGCGTGGCCGAACATCCAGTACCATTTCCTGCCAGTGGCGATTAACTACAACGGCAGCAACGCGGTGAGCGAGCACGGTTTCCAGGCCCACGTCGGCTCCATGCGCTCTCCCAGCCGCGGGCGGATCAACCTGACCTCCCGTGATCCGCGCAAGCACCCGAGCATCCTGTTCAACTACATGTCCTGCGAGCAGGACTGGCAGGAGTTCCGCGACGCCATCCGGATTACCCGCGAGATCATGAACCAGCCGGCGCTCGATCCTTATCGCGGCCGTGAGATCAGCCCGGGCCTGGACAAGCAGAGCGATGCCGACCTGGACACCTTCGTCCGTGAGCACGCGGAAACGGCGTTCCACCCGTCCTGCTCCTGCAAGATGGGCGACGACGACATGGCAGTGGTCGATGGCGAAGGCCGCGTGCATGGCATGGAAGGGCTGCGGGTGATCGATGCGTCGATCATGCCGCTGATCATCACCGGCAACCTCAATGCCACCACCATCATGATGGCCGAGAAGCTCGCCGATAAGGTGCGTGGTCGCCCGTCGCTGCCGCGCAGCACCGCCGACTACTTCAAGGCCGAAGGTGCGCCGGTGCGCGGAAAACCGCAGCGCTAACTCCTAAAGGCAGAGACGAAAACGCCGGCGAGAGAGCCGGCGTTTTCAGTTTTCAGCCGCGACGCGGAGGAACCGGGCGGGTACGGCCACTGCCGTCGATGGCGACGAAGACGAACACCGCTTCGGTGACCTTGCGCCATTCGCTGGACAGCGGATCGTCGCTCCATACCTCGACCAGCATGCGGATCGAGCTGCGGCCGACCTCCAGGGTCTGGGTATAGAAGGAGAGCTGCGCGCCGACAGCGACCGGGACCAGGAAGGCCATGCGGTCGATGGCTACCGTGGCCACGCGGCCCCCGGCAATGCGGCTGGACATGGCGGTTCCGGCGAGATCCATCTGCGCCACCAGCCAGCCACCGAAGATGTCGCCAAAGCCGTTGGTCTCGCGCGGCAGGGCGGTGATCTGCAAGGCGAGGTCGCCCTGCGGGATGGGATCTTCTTGTTCGAGCTCGATCATAGGTAAGGGCCTCTTGCCCCCGGCGTACTCATGGTGAGGTTATGGAAAAACTCTCCCAAGACACCTGCCGGCGCAAGGCCTTGGGACAGCTTTTGATCGGCCTGCCCGCATTATATAGAGGGAGGACCGGCGCGACGACCGCAGGATCCGGAGAAATTCCCGCGGGTGCGGCCGCTGTGTCGCTTCCGCGCAATTTGCTATGGTGCGGCACCTGCGGCTGCCGGCCGCAGCTTCCTTGCCTGCAGAGATAACAAGCACCATGCCTTCTGTGAACGCTCCTGCCGCGCCCGCGTCACGTCCGTTGACCCGCAGCGACTACAAGACTCTCTCGCTGTCCGCTTTGGGCGGCGCCCTGGAGTTCTACGACTTCATCATCTTCGTGTTCTTCGCCACCGTGGTCGGAAAGCTGTTCTTCCCGGCCGACATGCCCGACTGGCTGCGCCAGTTGCAGACTTTCGGCCTGTTCGCCGCCGGCTACCTGGCCCGTCCGCTGGGTGGTGTGGTGATGGCGCACTTCGGCGACCTGCTGGGCCGCAAGAAGATGTTCACCCTGAGCATCTTCCTGATGGCCGTTCCCACACTGATCATGGGCCTGCTTCCCACTTACGCGCAGATCGGTATCTGGGCACCGCTGGCGCTCCTGCTGCTGCGCGTCATCCAGGGCGCGGCTATCGGCGGTGAAGTACCGGGCGCCTGGGTGTTCGTTGCCGAGCACGTCCCGCATCGGCACGTGGGCTATGCCTGCGGCACGCTCACGTCGGGTCTGACCGCGGGCATCCTCATCGGTTCGCTGGTAGCGACCCTGATCAACAGCGTTTACAGCGCCGAGGAAGTGCAGGGCTACGCCTGGCGTATCCCGTTCCTGCTGGGCGGCATTTTCGGTCTGTTCTCCGTCTACTTGCGCCGCTGGCTGCACGAGACCCCGGTGTTCGCCGAACTGCAACTGCGCAAGCAACTGGCCGAGGAAGTGCCTCTGGGTGTGGTGGTGCGAGAGCATCGTCCGGCTATCGTGCTGTCCATGCTGCTGACCTGGGTGCTGTCTGCCGGCATCGTGGTGGTGATCCTGATGACCCCATCGGTACTGCAGACTGTCTACGGCTTCGACGCCGCGACATCGCTCAAGGCCAACAGCGTGGCCATCGTCTGCCTGAGCGTCGGCTGCATCCTGGCGGGACGCATCGCCGACCGTTTTGGCGCGGGCCGCACCTTTATAGTTGGAAGCATTCTGCTGGGCGTCGTTTCCTGGACCTTCTATACCAGCCTGAAGGTGCACCCCGAGTGGCTGTTCCCGCTGTACGCGATTACCGGCCTGTGCGTCGGCGTCATCGGTGCGGTGCCCTATGTGATGGTCAACGCCTTCCCGGCGGTGGTGCGATTCACCGGCCTGTCCTTCTCCTACAACCTGGCGTACGCCATCTTCGGCGGCCTGACGCCGATGGCTGTTGCCCTTCTTATGAAGGAAGACCCGCTGGGCCCGGCCTACTACGTAGTGGCGCTGTGTGTGGTTGGCCTGCTGGTGGGGACCTACCTGCTGCACCAGGAGCGCCGGCGGGTGGGGCAGGGGTTGGCGATAAACTGATCGACCGGACAGTTTTTTGCAGAAAGATTAAATTAGTCGTTGACGGCCAATTTAAACTCCCTATAATGCGCACCACTCCCAGCGACGAAGCGCTGAAAAAACTTGAAAATCAAGTACTTACAGATTCTGGAGGTTGGGAGTGGTGATCAGGCAGGTGATTCACTTGCCGCTCTTCATTAGCTGCTCCGGCAGCGAGCTGAAAAGAAGGTCGCCGAGGTGCTT
>CBIGPF010000064.1:0-29134 GCA_966191535.1 uncultured Pseudomonas sp.
TTCCTTTTACACTGCGCCGTGTGCTGCCTCGCCCCACACCCCACCGGGGGCCCCGCCCCCGCCCCCCCCCCCCCGCGGGGGGGCCCCCCCCCCCCCCGCCGAGCTTTTCGCAGATGCTCGGCCAGGCGGTGGACAAGGTGAGCGGTACCCAGCAGGTCGCTTCCGACATGGCGAATGCATTCGAGATGGGACAGAGCGGTGTCGATCTCACCGATGTGATGATCGCTTCGCAGAAGGCCAGTGTTTCTTTCCAGGCGATGACCCAGGTACGCAACAAGCTCGTGCAGGCGTACCAGGACATCATGCAGATGCCGGTTTGAGCGGCGAGGATCGTAGGTAATGGCTGAAGCCACCGTTGTTGACAGTCAGGTTCCCGCCAAGCTCGGTGCCGACACGCCGAAGAAGCCGCTGCTGGGCCTGACGTTCCTCGAGAATCTCGCGGACATGCCGGTGCTGCGCCAGGTCGGCCTGCTGGTCGGTCTCGCCGCGAGCATCGCCATTGGTTTCGGCATGGTCCTGTGGTCCCAGCAGCCGGACTACAAGCCGCTCTACGGCAGCCTCAACGGCGTCGACGCCAACAAGGTGGTCGAGGCGCTGTCCGCCGCCGACATCGGCTACAAGATCGAGCCCAATTCCGGCGCGCTGCTGGTGAAGGCCGATGACCTGGGCCGTGCGCGCATGAAAGTCGCTGGCGCGGGCCTGGCGCCGACCGACAGCAACGTCGGCTTCGAGATCCTCGACAAGGAGCAGGCGCTGGGCACCAGCCAGTTCATGGAAGCGACCAATTACCGTCGCGGCCTGGAAGGCGAACTCGCCCGCACCGTTTCCAGCCTGAACAACGTGAAGGGCGCCCGTGTGCACCTGGCGATCCCGAAGAGCTCGGTGTTCGTCCGTGACGACCGCAAGCCCAGTGCCTCGGTACTGGTCGAGCTGTACCCGGGCCGCACCCTGGAGCCGAGCCAGGTGCTGGCCATCGTCAACCTGGTCGCCACCAGCGTGCCGGAACTGGATAAGTCCCAGGTCACCGTGGTCGACCAGAAAGGCAACCTGCTCTCCGACCAGCAGGAGCTCTCCGAGCTGACCATGGCGGGCAAGCAGTTCGACTTCACCCGCCGCATGGAAAGCAACTTCACCCAGCGCGTGCACAGCATCCTCGCGCCGGTACTGGGCAACGGTCGCTACAAGGCCGAGGTGTCCGCCGACGTTGACTTCAGCGCGGTGGAGTCCACCTCCGAGTCGTTCAACCCGGACCAGCCGGCCCTGCGCAGCGAGCAGGTGAACAACGAGGAACGGCAGAACAGCAACGGTCCGCAGGGCGTGCCGGGTGCGCTGTCCAATCAGCCGCCGGGTCCGGCCAGCTCGCCGCAGACCACTGGTCAGAACGCTGGCGCGGATTTCGTCGCGCCCGGTCAACCGCTCAAGGACGCCAACGGCCAGACGATCATCGATCCGAAGACCGGCAAACCGGAACTCGCGCCGTACCCGACCGACAAGCGCCAGCAGAACACCCGCAACTACGAGCTGGATCGTTCGGTGAGCTACACCAAGCAGCAGCAGGGTCGCCTGCGCCGGCTTTCCGTCGCAGTGGTGCTGGATGACCGCATGATCGCCGATCCGAAGACCGGCGAAGTCAGCCACCAGCCGTGGACTGCCGATGAGCTGGCACGCTTCACCCGTCTGGTGCAGGACGCGGTAGGCTATGACGCCAGCCGTGGCGACAGCGTCAGCGTGATCAACGCGCCGTTCGCCCCGGAACTGGGTGATGACATCGCTGCGCCGCCGTTCTACTCGCAGCCCTGGTTCTGGGACGTGGTCAAGCAGGTGCTGGGCATCATCTTCATCCTGGTGCTGGTGCTGGGCGTGCTGCGCCCGGTGCTGAACAACCTGGCGGGCAACAAGAGCAAGGCCCTGGTGGGCGGTGGCGCTGGAGGCGAAGGTGGCCTGGGCGAGTTGGGCGGTCTGGAGGGCGAACTGTCCGAAGACCGTGTGAGCCTCGGTGGCCCGGCCAGCATCCTGCTGCCCAGCCCGTCCGAGGGGTACGATGCACAATTGAATGCGATCAAGACACTGGTCGCCCAGGACCCGGGGCGCGTTGCCCAGGTAGTGAAGGACTGGATCAATTCCGATGAGTGAAGCGCGCATGAACGCCAAACTGAACAAGGTCGACAAGGCTGCCATCCTGCTGCTCTCCCTGGGTGAGACCGATGCCGCGCAGGTGCTGCGCCACATGGGCCCGAAGGAAGTGCAGAAGGTCGGCGTGGCCATGGCGCAGATGCGCAATGTGCACCGTGAGCAGGTCGAGCAGGTGATGGGCGAGTTCGTCGAGATCGTCGGCGACCAGACCAGCCTCGGCGTGGGCGCTGACAGCTACATTCGCAAGATGCTCACCCAGGCCCTGGGCGAGGACAAGGCGAACAATCTCATCGACCGCATCCTGCTGGGCGGCAACACCAGCGGCCTGGACAGCCTGAAGTGGATGGAGCCGCGCGCCGTGGCCGACGTGATCCGCTACGAGCACCCGCAGATCCAGGCCATCGTGGTCGCCTACCTTGATCCGGACCAGGCCGGCGAAGTGCTCAGCCACTTCGACCACAAGGTGCGCCTGGACATCATCCTGCGCGTGTCCTCGCTCAATACTGTGCAGCCGTCCGCGCTCAAGGAACTGAACCTGATCCTGGAGAAGCAGTTCGCCGGCAACGCCAACTCCACCCGCACCACCATGGGCGGCGTGAAGCGCGCGGCGGATATCATGAACTACCTCGACAGCTCGGTCGAAGGCGCGCTGATGGACGCCATCCGCGAAGTCGACGAAGACCTGTCGGGCCAGATCGAAGACCTGATGTTCGTCTTCGACAACCTCGCCGACGTTGACGACCGTGGCATCCAGGCGCTGCTGCGCGAGGTTTCCTCCGATGTGCTGGTGCTGGCCCTCAAGGGCTCGGACGAGGCGATCCGCGAGAAGATCTTCCGCAACATGTCCAAGCGTGCCGCCGAGCTGCTGCGCGACGACCTGGAGGCCAAGGGCCCGGTGCGCGTCAGCGAAGTGGAGGGTGCGCAGAAGGAAATCCTCACCATCGCCCGCCGCATGGCCGAGTCCGGCGAAATCGTGCTGGGTGGCAAGGGTGGCGAGGAGATGATCTGACGTGGTACCGCCGGCAAAGGATGAAGACAAACTCAGCGAGCTGATCCGCGCGCGCGACGTGGCGGGCTTCGACCGCTGGTCGCTGCCCAGCTTCGACCCGGCGCGCCCGGCCCCCGAGCCCGAGCCGGAACCCGAGCCGGAAATCGAGGAGCAGCCGCAAATCGAGGAAGTGCCGGAGGAAGAGGTCAAGCCGCTGACGCTGGACGAGCTCGAGGCGATCCGCCAGGAGGCCTATAACGAGGGCTTCTCCACCGGCGAGAAGGACGGCTTCCACGCCGGCCAGATCAAGGCGCGCCAGGAAGCCGACGCGGCGCTGCAGCCGCGCCTGCAGAATCTCGAAACCCTGATGTCGCACCTGCTTGACCCCATCGCCGAACAGGACCAGATGCTCGAACAGGGCATGCTCAACCTGGTGACCCACGTGGTGCGCCAGGTGGTGCAGCGCGAGCTGGCCACCGACTCCAGCCAGATCCGCCTGGTGCTGCGCGAGGCGCTCAAGCTGCTGCCCATGGGCGCCAGCAACATCCGCATCCAGGTCAATCCGCAGGATTTCGAACTGGTGAAAGCCCTGCGTGATCGCCACGAGGAAAGCTGGAAGATCATCGAGGACGACAGCCTGCTGCCCGGCGGCTGTCGTATCGAGACCGAACACTCGCGCATCGACGCCACCGTCGAGACGCGCCTGGCCCAGGCCGTGAAACAGCTCTTCGAGCAGCAGCGCGACCAGGCCACCCACGCGCTGGAGCCTGATCTGCACGTGGACCTCGCCGCTGCTCAGGACAGCTCCGATGCGCCTTGATCGCGTCAGCTTCGCCCGCCGTCTGCAGGGTTACAGCGATGCCGTGAGCCTGCCGACCCAGCCGGTGGTTGAAGGCCGCCTGCTGCGCATGGTCGGTCTGACGCTGGAGGCCGAGGGCCTGCAGGCGGCCGTCGGCAGCCGCTGCCAGGTGATCAACGACGGTGGCTATCACCCGGTGCAGGTGGAAGCCGAGGTCATGGGTTTCGCCGGCAGCAAGATCTACCTGATGCCGGTGGGCAGCCTCGTCGGCATCGCCCCCGGCGCCCGCGTGGTGCCGCTGCCGGACTCCGGTCGCCTGCCCATGGGCATGTCCATGCTCGGCCGCGTGCTCGACGGTGTCGGCCGTGCGCTGGATGGCAAGGGCGGTATGCGCGCCGAGGACTGGGTGCCGATGGATGGTCCGATCATCAACCCGCTGGCGCGCGATCCGATTCATGAGCCGATGGACGTCGGCATCCGCTCGATCAACTCCCTGCTCACCGTCGGCCGAGGCCAGCGTCTGGGCCTGTTCGCCGGTACCGGTGTGGGTAAGTCCGTGTTGCTGGGCATGATGACCCGCTTCACCAAGGCTGACATCATCGTGGTGGGGCTGATCGGTGAACGGGGCCGCGAGGTGAAGGAGTTCATCGAGCACATCCTCGGCGAGGAAGGCCTGAAGCGTTCCGTGGTCGTCGCCTCCCCGGCAGACGATGCGCCGCTGATGCGCCTGCGCGCCGCGCAGTACTGCACCCGCATCGCCGAATACTTCCGCGACAAGGGCAAGAACGTCCTGCTGCTGATGGATTCCCTGACCCGATACGCCCAGGCCCAGCGCGAGATCGCCCTGGCGATCGGCGAGCCGCCGGCGACCAAGGGCTATCCACCGTCGGTGTTCGCCAAACTGCCGCGCCTGGTCGAACGCGCCGGCAACGGCGAGAAGGGCGGCGGTTCGATCACCGCGTTCTACACCGTGCTCAGCGAAGGCGACGACCAGCAGGACCCGATCGCCGACGCCGCGCGGGGTGTGCTCGACGGCCACTTCGTGCTGTCGCGCCGGTTGGCCGAGGAAGGCCATTATCCGGCCATCGACATCGAGGCCTCGATCAGCCGGGTGATGCCCCAGGTCACCACCCCCGAACACTTGCGCGATGCCCAGCGTTTCAAGCAGCTGTGGTCGCGCTACCAGCAGAGCCGCGACCTGATCAGCGTCGGCGCCTACGTGGCGGGCGGCGATCCGGAGACCGACCTGGCGATCCAGCGCTTCCCGATCATGCGCCAGTTCCTGCGCCAGGCCCTGGACGAAAGCCAGAACCTCGACGACAGCCGCCTGCTGCTGGACGCGGTGGTCAGCGGCAAGGCCGGCTGATGACGCGTTCACAGGGGTGGCGTAGCGCATGAACCGCCGCGCCGAACGCCTCGCCCCGGTGGTGGACATGGCGCTCAAGGCCGAGCGCGAAGCCGCGCGCCAGCTCGGCCAGATGCAGGGCCAGTTGCAGCAGGCGCAGCGCAAGCTCGCCGAGCTGGAGCGCTACCGCTACGACTACCAGCAGCAATGGATCAGCAACGGCCAGCAGGGCGTCAGCGGCCAGTGGCTGATCAACTACCAGCGCTTCCTGTCCCAGCTCGAAGGTGCCGTCGAGCAGCAGAATCGTTCGGTGGCCTTCCACGAGACCAACGTGGGCAAGGCTCGGGTCATCTGGCAGGAGAAGTACGCCCGCCTGGAAGGCCTGCGCAAGCTGGTGGAGCGTTACCGCGAGGAGGCACGGCTGGCCGCCGACAAGTACGAGCAGAAGCAGCTCGACGAATTCGCCCAGCGCCTGAAGCCGTCCGCGGACTGAAGCCGCGGGTGCCGTGCTAGGCTCCTTGCAGATCACGACCGGACTCTTTTCATGCCGCTTCCCGCTCCCGTACCTGTGGATTTCGAGCGCGTCTTCTCCCTGTGGCGCCTTGTCGCCGAAGGCGAGCCCATCATCACCCCCAGCAGCCACCTGCTGCCGGTTCGCTGGCAGGGCCGCGCGGCCATGCTCAAGCGAGCGCTGGATATCGACGAACGATTGGGTTCCCTGGTGCTCGACTGGTGGGACGGCGACGGCGCCGCGCTGGTCTTCGCCTATGACGACGATACCGTCCTCATGGAGCGAGCCGAAGGAACGCGGTCGCTCATGCACATGGCGCTCAATGGCGAGGATGACCAGGCCAGTCGCATCGTCTGTGACGTGGTGCGCAAGCTCCACCAGCCGCGGGAAAAGCCGCTTCCCGAGGTGATCGACCTGCGCCAGTGGTTCCGCGATCTGGCTCCGGCGGCCACGCGTTACGGCGGCCTGTTCCCGCGCTGCCTGGAAACCGCCGAGGCGCTGCTGGCCAGCGAGCATGACCGGCGCGTGCTGCATGGCGATGTCCATCACGACAACATCCTCGACTTCGGCGAGCGCGGCTGGCGGGCCATCGATCCCAAGCGGCTCTTCGGCGAGCGCCTGTTCGACTATGCCAACCTGCTGTGCAATCCGGACCTGCCGACCGCTCGAGAGCGTACGCGCTTCCTGCGCCAGCTCGATGTAATCGTCGAACATGCGCGCGTCGACCGGCGCCGCCTGCTGGAATGGGTACTGGCATTCGCCGGGCTGTCTGCCGCCTGGTTCCTCGACGACGGCATGGCCGCCGACAGCGACCTGAGCGTGGCGCACCTGGCGGCTGCCGAACTGGACCGCACCGCATGCTGCGCCTGAGCCGCGACCTGCTGCAGGCGCATCCGCGCCTGCTCACCTCCGTCGTTATCGGCGTGCTGGTGGCGCTGGTGTGCTATCGGTTCGCGCCGATGACCCGCGTGCTGCTGGGCTGGAACTGCATGGCCTGGCTGTACGTGCTGCTGATCGGCTGGCTGGCCCTGCGTACAGCGCCGGCGGAAGTGCGCCGCCTGGCCGAGATCGAGGATGAGAACGCCGAAGCCGTGCTGGTGCTGGTGATCGTTGCCGCCGTGGCGAGCCTGGGCGCCATCGTCTTCGAACTGGCTACCGCCGGGCATGCCAATGGTGACGACAAGGTCCTCCGCTATGCCTTCACCGCCAGCACCGTGCTCGGCTCCTGGTTCCTTATCGGCACCGTCTTCACCATGCACTACGCCCGCCAGTTCTATTCGGCCGACGCGGCAGAGCCGGTGCTGCGCTTCCCGGGCGGCGAGAAGAACCCGGACTACTGGGACTTTCTCTACTTCTCCTTCACCCTCAGCGTGGCCGTGCAGACCTCCGACGTGGAGATCGCCTCGCGCACGATGCGCAAGGCGGTGCTGGCGCATTCGGTGATCGGCTTCCTGTTCAACACCGCGGTGCTGGGCCTGGCGATCAACATGGGCGCGGGGCTGGTCGGCTAGCGCCGCCGATCAGGGCTGAAGCGTCTCGAAGGCCAGGCGCAGCGCCAGCACCAGAAAGGCCAGGGTGAAACTCCAGCGGATCAGCGTCATCACGGCGGGGCGACCGATCACGTAGTCGCGCACCCACGCCGCCAGCAGCCCGTAGCCGATGAACACGACGAAGGTCATCAGCGCGAAAACCAGGCCCAGCAGCAGGAACAGGCTCCTGGTGTCCTCGCTGCCGGTCGGCACGAACTGCGGCAGGAAGGCCAGGAAGAACAGGCCGAGCTTGGGATTGAGCAGGTTGAGCCAGAGCCCGGTGCCCACCAGTTGCCCCGTGCTGCGCGGTTGGCTGGACGCATTCAGCGCCAGGGCGCCGCTGCCGCGAAAGACCTGCCAGGCGATGAACAGCAGATAGGCCGTGCCCAGTAGCTTGACCACCTGGAAGCTGGTGGCGCTGGCCTGCAGGATCACCGACAGGCCGAACGTGGCGAGCAGCAGTTGCGGGAGCATGCCCAGCGTGCAGCCCAGTGCCGCGATGCTCGCCGCGCGCGCACCGAGCCCCAGTCCGACGGCCAGGGTGTAGAGCACGCCGGTTCCGGGCAGCAAAACGACGACGAACGCCGTCAGCAGGAATTCTGCGTTCATTCCCGAGGATTTCCTGTGTGGAGGTGGAACGGCCGTAGGCCGACGCACTCAGGGCGTGGGTGGTTGCCTGAGCGATGAACGCCATTGCCCCGGCGTCAGCCCGAGCTGGCGGGCGAAGGCGCGGGTCATGTGCGACTGGTCGGCGAAGCCGGCGAGCAGGGCGGCGTCAGCCAGCGTGCGGCCGTCGCCGATGGCCTTGTGGGCCTGGCGGACGCGGTATTGCAGCAGGTAGGCATGAGGCGTGGTACCCAGCTCGCGGCGGAAGCGACGCAGGGCCGCATAGGGCGTCAGCCCGGCGATGCCGGCCAGCTCCGCCAGAGTCGGGGCGTTGCGCGGGGCGTCGTGAATCCGCTCGAGCATGCGCGCCACGCTTCGCGACGGGAGAGCTACCAGCGACCTGTCGGTGCGCGAGTCGAGCAACTCGCCGAACAGGTCGAGCACGCCTTCGATGGTCTCGTTCGCGCTCGCCCTCGGCAGGTGCTGCATCAGTCTGGCGATGCGTCGGGCGAGCCGGGGTTCGGCGAGGGCGGGCAGGGAGAATTCCCGGCCGGCCATGTCGGCGCTGGCCAGTTGGGCGATCAACGCCGGCTCGACGTACAGCATGCACCACCGACGCGCTGCGCCGCGCAGGGGAATGCCGTCGTGCAGCTCGTTGGGGCTGACGGTGATGATGTCGCACGGCCCGGCCTCGACCTGGCCACGGCCACTCCAGGAGCGATGCCCGCCCTCGAGCATCACGCCGATGCCGTACTCGTCGTGGGCGTGGCGCGGAAAGCTGCGCTGCGTGAGGATCTCGACGGTGCGCAGGCCGGGCAGGGCGGTGGTGGCGCAATTCACGGTGTGCAACATCGCTGGATCACCTGGCGCGGAGTGGATGACCTCCGGGCGCTGGGTCCGCGGCGGAGGGCTCCCGTTGACGGGAAGAGTGACTGCAACCATAGCCCGGCGCCGGAGAGGGCTCTTGAATGAAATTGACTTTCTGCACGCGCCACGCGGCTCAGAAGAACGGCCGCGACGCCTTGAACATGAATGCCGAGTCGCAATAGGCGTTGTGCCCGGAGTAGGCACTGCAGTCGCCGCCGGTGAGGCTGCTGCCGCTGTAGGAGAAGTTCAGGTCGATGCCGTTCCAGGGGCGGCTGAAGTTCACCGACCAGTCGCCGAACTCACTGACACTGCCGCCGCTGTTCAGGCTGACCGGCGAGGCGAGGCTGTAGGTGGAGTACTTGAAGGTCACGTCGAAGCCGAGATCGGGTTGAACGCCCAGGTCGGTGTACAACGTGGTGGTGCTGCGTCCGGCCTGGGCGCTGTAGGCCGCACCGAGGCGGCTGCCGAAGACCGAAAGGCCGCCGTACAGGGCCTGGCTGTCGTAGTCGGGCTGTTCCGGACGGGCGTAGCGCAGGGTGCCGACCTCGTAGCCCAGCTTGCCGTCGCCCAGCGGGTGTTTGAAGCCGGCGTAGCTGTCGATCTCCAGCGGCTTTTCCTGCTCCAGGTTCGAGGTCCAGCTGCCGACGTACCAGCCACTGTCGTGGGTGATGTCGAGACCGCCCTGGGCGCTGTTGGCCTGGCCGGGCTGGACCAGGCCCTGGGCCATGCTGCGCGTTGGCGAGTTGGCGAACTTGAGTTCGAAGTCGCCCAGGTTGCGCTGCATCACCTGGGCGCTCGCGTACGGCGCTACGCACAACACGCAGGCCGCGATGAGAATGGATTTGTACATGCTGCCCCCTTCCTGCCGGGTGCGACCCATCCGAGGCTTCTCACGAGCCTTCACCCTGCGTCGCACGGGTAAAAGGGTAAAGGCATTCGCCGTGCCCGTGTCGACCGGTGGTCCATTAATCGACCCTCGGGGTGATCGTTCGACCAGCCTGGCGAGGTGGTTTCCCATCGCTCGCCGAGGTTGCCGCTGTCATCGCTAGCTGCTACATCTTCAAGCTCGTGCGCGACCATCGATCGATAAGGAGCATCCCATGGCCATCACTTCCGTTCCCTCCGCTGACGGGCAGGAGCTCACCATCGTGGTCCAGGGGCGTTTCGATTTCGGCGCACACCAGGAATTCCGCAACGCCTACGAGCGTGTCGAAACGACGCCCAAGCGCTACGTGGTGGACCTGAAGGGCGCCACCTACCTCGACAGTTCGGCGCTGGGCATGCTCCTGCTGCTGCGCGACCACGCCGGCGGCGAGAGCGCGCAGATCAGCCTTGCGCACTGCAATCCGGACGTGCGCAAGGTGCTGTCGATCTCCAATTTCGAGCAGCTGTTCAAGATCAGCTGACGCGGCCCGGCCTGCAGTGGGAACGGCCATGGCTGAATTCCTCACCGTCCTGATCGCCGACGACAACGCGGCCGACCGCCTGTTGCTGTCGACCATCGTCAGCCGCCAGGGACACCGTGTGATTACCGCCGCCAACGGCCTGGAGGCGCTGGCGCTGTTCGCCCAGGAGCGTCCGCAGCTGGTGCTGATGGATGCCCTGATGCCGGTGATGGATGGCTTCGAGGCGGCGCGGCGGATTCGCCGGCAGGCTGGCGAGGAGCTGGTGCCGATCATCTTCCTGACGTCACTGAGCGAGCCCGAAGCGCTGGTACAGAGCCTGGAGGCGGGCGGCGACGACTTTCTCTCCAAACCCTACAACCGCGTCATCCTCGAAGCCAAGATCCGCGCCATGGGCCGCCTGCATCACCTGCAGCGGATGGTGCTGGAGCAGCGCGACCTGATCGCCCGGCACAACGAGCACCTGCTCAACGAGCAGCGGGTGGCCAAGGCGGTGTTCGACAAGGTGGCGCACTCGGGCTGCCTGAACGCGGCGAACATCCGCTACCTGCAATCGCCCTTCGCGCTGTTCAACGGCGACCTGCTGCTGGCGGCGTTCAAGCCCTCCGGCGGCATGCATGTCCTGCTCGGCGACTTCACCGGCCACGGCTTGCCGGCGGCCATTGGCGCCATGCCGCTGGCCGAGGTGTTCTACGGCATGACGGCCAAGGGCTACCCCATGGCAGACATCCTTCGCGAGATGAACGCCAAGCTCAAGCGCATCCTCCCGGTTGGCGTGTTCTGTTGCGCCGCCGTGCTCAACCTGAGTTTCCAGCGCGGCCTGGTGGAGGTGTGGAACGGCGGGTTGCCCAATGGCTACCTGCATCGCCACGACAGCGGCGAACTGCAGCCGCTGGTGTCGCGCCACCTGCCGCTGGGGATTCTCGACCCGTCGGCCTTCAGCGACCATTTCGAGGTCTATGCGATGGAGGAGGGGGACCGCGTGTTCCTCTTCTCCGACGGCGTGCTGGAGGCGCGCAATGCGACCGGCGAGGCCTTCGGTGAAGGACGGCTGCTGCAGGTATTCGCCGAGCATCTTGCGCCGTCACGCCTGTTCGACGGCATCCAGGCAGCGGTGGCGCGCTTTCGTGGCGAGGCCCAGGACGACGTCAGCATGCTGGAGATCGCGCTGGTTCCGGAGGCCTCGCTGCAACGCCCGCCACTGGCGTTCTCCGACAACGGCCTGAGCAGCCCGCTGGACTGGTCCGCGAGTTTCGAATTCCGTGCGCCGACCTTGCGCAACTTCAATCCGCTGCCCTTCCTGCTGCAGCTGCTGATGGAAGTGCACGACCTGCGCCCGCGCGGCGGTGCGCTCTACACCGTACTCGCCGAGTTGTACTCCAACGCCCTGGAGCATGGCGTGATGGGGCTGGACTCCACGCTCAAGTGCGATGCTGCCGGGTTCGCCCGCTACTACCAGGAGCGCAGCAAGCGCCTGGTCACGCTGCGCGACGGTTTCGTGCGCTTCCACCTCGATCTCGCGCCCCACGGCGACGGCGGTCGACTGCTGGTGCGCGTCGAGGACAGCGGCGACGGCTTCGACGTAGGCGCGGTGCTGGCCTCGCAGAAGGCTGCCGGCAGTCTCTGCGGGCGCGGGCTGACGCTCATCCGGCAGTTGTCTGACCGCTGTCAGTGGTCGAGCGATGGCAAGTCGGTCTCCGTGGAGTTCTTCTGGGCGGCTCAGGCATAATCGGGGCCTTCTTGTCCCCCTGAAGGGTGGCGAGCCATCCTCCAGGGAGTGCCCCATGTCCGAGCCACATCTCGATGGCGCCGTGCTGAGCAACTTGCTGTCGATCATGGAAGACGAGTACCCGCTCCTGGTGGAGACCTTCCTCAGTGACTCCGAAGAGCGCCTGCGCAGTATTCGCGAGGCCTTTGCCGCCGCTGACGCACCGGCCCTGCGCCATGCCGCGCACAGCTTCAAGGGCAGCTGCGGGAACATGGGCGCTTCGGTGCTGAGCAGCCTGTGCAAGCGCCTGGAAGAATCTGCACGGCTGGGCGACCTGGGCACTGCGCAGAGCCTGATCGGCAAGGTCGAGCACGAATTCTCCATTGTCCGCACCCTGCTGTTGCCTGGTCGTTCCTGACCTTCCTCGAGTTGGCCCGCGCCTTGCTATCTCCGTGTTGGATATTCACCTCAACGGAGACCTCCGATGGCTGTCGCCCCGGATATTTTATTGACGTCGACGCCTGACACGCGGCCCAAGGCGGCGCTCTCCAAGTCTGCCCAGAATTCGTCGAACGCCAGCAGTGACAAGGGTTCCAGCTTCGCCGACGTCTATGCCAAGGAGCAGCGGCCGGCAGCCAGCGAGCGAGCCGACAAGCCTGTGAAGGCCAAGGTCGACAAGCCTCGGGACAGTGGCGGCAAGGACACCGCGAACAACGATGCCAACGCTCCGGCTGCCGCCGACCAGCCAAAGGTTGCCGAGGACGGCAAGCCCTTGCCGGCTGATGCGGCGAACAAGGCGGACGACAGCAAGGTGGCGGACACCGAGACCAAGACCGACGCGACCCTCGACCCGCTGCTGATGCTCGGCATGACCGGCCAGCTGCCGGAGCCCGAGGCGCCGCCGCTGGTGGTCAGCACCGGCACCAGCCAGATCACCGATGCCAGCAGCGATAGCGACCTGCAGAAGCTCAACGAGATCCCGGGGGTGAACCTGACCCTCGCCGTGGGCGCTGACGACCAGGCGCAGCAGGCGCAACAGGTCCAGCTTACCGGTCACCTGGCCGCCAAGGCGGGAGACAAGTCGCTGGATGCCAGCGGCAAGAACGACCTGAGTGCTGCTCTCGCTGCGCTGGACCCCGATGCCGCCGCGAAGGGGGCCGAAGGCAAGCTCACCGAGGGCGCATTGAAGGACGCCGCCGACCTGACCCAGCAACTGCCGGAGTTGCAGGCTGACGCCAAGCCGGAGATGCCGCGCAACGAAGCCTTCGCCGCTCGCCTGGAATCCTTGACCCAGGCGCTGAACACGCCGCAGGCCATGACCAGTCGCCCGGTGAATCCGTTGGTGCCGGGGCAGGCCGTGTCGGTGCAGCAGAACGGCTGGACCGACCAGGTGGTGGACCGGGTGATGTGGATGTCCTCGCAGAACCTCAAGTCGGCCGAGATCCAGATGGACCCGGCCAACCTCGGTCGCCTGGAAGTGCGTATCCATATGACCGGCGACCAGACCCAGGTGAACTTCGTCAGCGCCAACGCCAACGTCCGCGAAGCGCTGGACAGCCAGCAGCACCGCCTGCGCGAGATGTTCAGCCAGCAGGGCATGCAACTGGACGTGAACGTCTCCGACCAGTCCGCCCGCGGCTGGCAGCAGCAACAGCAGCAGGGCGATGGCCGTGGCAGCTCGCGGAGCGTCGCGGGTTCCGGCAGCGATGGCGACGAGCCGATGATCAGCGGTGTGTCCGAAGTCCGCCCGCAGACCGCGGCGCAGGGCAGGGGGTTGGTGGATTACTACGCGTGATCGGGTGGGGCCTTGCGGGTGACGCTGTGCTGGCTGGAAGCGCCCTCTCCCCCGCCCTCTCCCTTCGGAGCGGGGCGCGCAGCCAGGGCGGGGGAGAGGGAGTCGGTCGACACTGAAGTCAGCCCGTTCGCGAGCAAGCTCGCTCCTACAGTCCCTGCGAGCTGTGATTCAGGAATTTTCTTTTCGCTCCCCGTGACATCCTCCGTCTAGCCTGTAATATCCGCGGCGGCGCCAGTCGGACATTTCCGAACTGGCACAGCCCTTGCTGCTACCCCCGGTATCAGCGCATCGCGCCGGAAAAGTGACGGATTATTGGCATGGCCAAGAAAGAACAGACGCCTTCTCTCCCCGATGGCCAGGCGCCCGGCAAGGGCAAGCTGAAGCTCATCATCATCATCGTGCTGGCCTTCCTGCTGGCAGTGGGTGCGTCGGTGGGCGGTACCTGGTTCTTCCTGCACAAGAGCGCCAAGCCCGACGAAGCCGAAGCCAAGGCTGCGGAACACGCCGAGCCGACGAAGAAGCAGGCGGTCTACGAGATCCTCGCGCCGTCCTTCGTGGTCAACTTCAACCAGAACGGCCGGCAGCGCTATCTTCAGGTTGCCGTCGCCCTGATGGGCCGTGACCAGGCGCAGATGGATGCCCTGCGCGAGCAGATGCCGCTGGTGCGCAACCAGCTGGTCATGCTGTTCTCCAGCCAGAACTTCGACAATCTGGTGACACCGGTCGGCAAGGAGATGCTCCGCCAGCAGGCCACGTCCAGTCTTCAGGAACTGGCGAAGAAGGCGACCGGTCAGTTGACCGTGGAGCAAGTGCTTTTCACCAATTTCGTATTGCAGTAGGTACCCGCCATGGCCATGCAGGATCTACTTTCCCAGGACGAGATCGACGCGCTGTTGCACGGCGTCGACGACGGCCTGGTGGAAACCGAGTCCGACGTCGAGCCGGGGGCGATCAAGTCCTACGACCTGACGAGTCAGGACCGCATCGTCCGGGGCCGCATGCCGACCCTGGAGATGATCAACGAGCGGTTCGCACGCTATACCCGCATCAGCATGTTCAACCTGCTGCGCCGCTCGGCGGATGTCGCCGTGGGCGGCGTGCAGGTGATGAAGTTCGGCGAGTACGTGCACTCGCTGTACGTACCCACCAGCCTCAACCTGGTGAAGATGAAGCCGCTGCGTGGCACCGCGCTGTTCATCCTCGACGCCAAGCTGGTGTTCAAGTTGGTGGACAACTTCTTCGGCGGTGACGGTCGTCACGCCAAGATCGAGGGCCGCGAGTTCACCCCCACCGAGTTGAGGGTGGTGCGCATGGTCATCGAACAGGCCTTCGTCGACCTGGCCGAGGCCTGGCATGCGGTGATGCCGATCAACTTCGAGTACGTGAACTCCGAGGTGAACCCGGCGATGGCCAACATCGTCAGCCCCAGCGAAGTGGTGGTGGTCTCCACCTTCCACATCGAGCTGGACGGTGGTGGTGGCGACCTGCACATCACCCTGCCGTACGCGATGATCGAGCCGATCCGCGAGATGCTCGATGCCGGCTTCCAGTCCGACGTGGACGATCAGGACGAGCGCTGGATCAATGCCCTGCGCGAAGACATCCTCGACGTCAGCGTGCCGGTGGGCGCCACCGTCGTGCGCCGCCAGCTCAAGCTGCGGGACATCCTGCACATGCAGCCGGGCGACGTGATCCCGGTGGAGCTGCCCGAATACATGATCATGCGCGCCAACGGCGTGCCTTCCTTCAAGGTCAAGCTGGGTTCGCACAAAGGCAACCTGGCCTTGCAGATTCTCGATCCTCTCGAGCGCTTGCGCTGAGCGGATCCCACGAGGACCCACCATGTCTGATGAAGAAAACGTGACCCCCGAAGAACAGGCGCTGGCCGACGAGTGGGCTGCGGCCCTCTCCGAATCCGGTGATGCCAACCAGGACGACATCGACGCGATGATGGCCGGTGCCGCGGCTCCGGCCGTGCCCGCCGCACCGCGCGCACCGATGGAAGAGTTCGGCATGGCGCCCAAGACGCCGATGATCGCCGGGCTGGAAGGCCCCAACCTGGATGTGATCCTGGATATTCCGGTGACCATTTCCATGGAGGTCGGGCACACCGACATCAACATCCGCAACCTGCTGCAGCTCAACCAGGGCTCGGTGATCGAACTCGATCGCCTGGCCGGCGAGCCGCTGGACGTGCTGGTCAACGGCACCCTGATCGCCCACGGCGAAGTGGTGGTGGTGAACGAGAAGTTCGGCATCCGCCTCACCGACGTGATCAGCCCCAGCGAACGCATCAAGAAGCTGCGCTGACATGGGCCGCCTGCTCGCGAAGCCCCGCCGGCTCTCCAGCCTCTGCGCCCTGCCGCTGCTGGGGCTGTCCCTCTTCGCCCTGGCCGAGGAGGCCAAGGTGCCGGCATCCAATCCGGCCATCGTCCATGCCAGCTCCACGCCGAGCCTGATCACCGGCAGCGCCGGCGCGCAACTGATGCAGCTGCTGCTGGGCCTGGTGCTGGTGGTCGGCCTGATCTTCCTGCTCGCCTGGCTGGTGCGCCGTGTGCAACAGGTCGTGCCGCGCGGCAACCAGGCGATCCGCCTGATTTCCAGCCAGGCTCTCGGGCCGCGTGATCGCCTGGTGCTGGTGCAGGTGGGTGAGGAGCAGGTGCTGCTGGGCCTGACGCCCGGTCGCATCACGCCACTGCACGTCATGCGCCAGCCAGTGCATGCCGCCGAATCCGAACCGGCGCAGCCGGAATTCGCCCAGCGCCTGCTGGAATTGCTGAACAAGGACAAGGGCCGCCCGCAGTGACCCGTTCGCCGAATCTCTCCGTTCTGGTCGGTGCGCTCAAGGCAGTCGCGCCGTTGCTACTGGGCCTGCTGGCGCTGATGGCGCCGCAGGCCTTCGCCGCCGATCCGACGCAGCTGACGGCGATCACCGTGACCACCAACCCGCAGGGGCAGCAGGAGTATTCGGTCAGCCTGCAGATCCTGCTGATCATGACCGCGCTGAGCTTCATCCCGGCGTTCGTCATGCTGATGACCAGCTTCACCCGGATCATCATCGTGTTCTCCATCCTGCGCCAGGCGCTGGGTCTGCAGAGCACGCCGTCGAACCAGGTGCTGATCGGCCTCGCCATGTTCCTCACGCTGTTCGTCATGGCGCCGGTGTTCGACAAGATCAACACCACCGCGCTGCAGCCCTACCTGAACGAACAGATCCCGGCGCAGGAGGCGGTTACCCGCGCCGAAGTGCCGCTCAAGGCCTTCATGCTGGCGCAGACGCGGCAGTCGGACCTGGAGCTGTTCGTACGCCTGTCCAAGCGCACCGACATCGCCAGCGCCGACGCCACGCCCCTGACCATCCTGGTGCCGGCGTTCGTCACTTCGGAGTTGAAGACGGCGTTCCAGATCGGTTTCATGATCTTCATTCCGTTCCTGATCATCGACCTGGTGGTGTCCAGCGTCCTGATGGCGATGGGCATGATGATGCTCTCGCCGCTGATCATCTCGTTGCCGTTCAAGATCATGCTGTTCGTCCTGATAGATGGCTGGGCATTGATCATCGGCACGCTCGCCGGCAGTTTCGGTACCGTCTGAGGAGGCGCCTCGCATGACACCTGCAGTCGCACTTGATCTGTTCCGTGAAGCGCTCTGGCTGACCGCCGTGATGGTCGGCATCCTGGTGCTGCCCAGCCTGCTGGTGGGCCTGCTGGTGGCGATGTTCCAGGCCGCCACGCAGATCAACGAACAGACCCTGAGCTTCCTGCCGCGCCTGCTGGTGGTGCTGCTCACCCTCATCGTGCTGGGCCCCTGGCTGCTGCGGCAGCTGATGGAGTACACCCAGTCGCTGATCGCCAGCATCCCGACGCTGATCGGCTGATGCTCGAGCTCAGCAACGCGCAGATCGGCGGCTGGATCGGGGCCTTCCTGTTCCCGCTGTTCCGCATTGCCGCGATGCTGATGGTCATGCCGATCTTCGGCACCCAGCTGGTGCCCACCCGCGTGCGCCTGTACCTGGCGGTGGCGATTGCCGTGGCGCTGACGCCCAACCTGCCGCCGATGCCGCAGGTGGATGCGCTGAGCCTCAAGGCGATGGTCTATATCGCCCAGGAAATCCTCGTCGGCGCCATGCTCGGCTTCGTCCTGCAGCTGATGTTCCACGCCTTCGTCATTTCCGGGCAGATCATCTCCATGCAGATGGGTCTGGGCTTCGCGTCCATGGTCGACCCCACCAACGGCATCTCGGTACCGGTGCTCGGGCAGTTCTTCACCATGCTGGTGACCCTGCTGTTCCTCTCCATGAACGGCCACCTGGTGGTCTTAGAGGTGCTGGCCGAAAGCTTCACCACCCTGCCGGTGGGCGAGGGCCTGTCGAGCAACCACTTCATAACGGTGGCCGGCAAGCTCGGCTGGATCTTCGGCGCCGCGCTGATGCTGGCGCTGCCGGCGATCACCGCGCTGCTGGTGATCAACCTGGCGTTCGGCGCCATGACCCGCGCCGCGCCACAGCTGAACATCTTCTCCATCGGTTTCCCGATGACCCTGGTCATGGGGTTCATCATTGTCTGGATTGGCAGTGCCGACATCCTCACCCAGTACCAGGCGCTGGCCAGTGAGGGCCTGCGCCTGCTGCGCGAACTCGTGGGGGCCCGCTGATGGCCGAGAACGACAGTAGCGAAGACAAGACAGAGGAACCTACCGAGAAACGGCGCCAGGACGCGCGCAAGAAGGGCCAGCTCCCACGGTCCAAGGAGCTGAACACCCTGGCCGTGCTCATGGCTGGCGCCGGCTCGCTGCTGATGTTCGGTGCGGACCTTGCCGATGCGCTGATGCGCTTGATGCGCGGCAGCTTCGAGCTGGATCGCGCCACGGTGATGAACAGCGACAGCATGCTCAACCAGCTGGTCGCTGCCAGCAAGATCGGCGCCGATGCAGTCTGGCCGATCCTCGCGGTGGTGCTGGTAGCGGCGCTGATCGGCCCGGTGGCCCTCGGTGGCTGGCTGTTCTCCGCCGAGGCGCTGGCGCCCAAGTTCAGCCGGATGAACCCGCTGGCGGGGATCAAGCGCATGTTCTCGCTGCGTTCGGTGACCGAACTGCTCAAGGCCCTGGCCAAGTTCGTGCTGGTACTGATCGTGGCGATTCTTGTGCTCAAGGCCGACCAGGATGACCTCATGGCCATCTCCCGCGAACCGCTCGAACAGGCCATGGTGCACAGCGCCAAGATCATCGGCTGGAGCGCGTTCTGGCTGGCCTGCAGCATCGCCTTCATCGCCGCTGCGGACGTTCCCTTCCAGCTCTGGGACAACCGCAAGAAGCTGATGATGACCAAGCAAGAGGTCAAGGACGAGTACAAGGACTCCGAGGGCAAACCGGAGGTCAAGGCCAAGGTTCGCCAGATGCAGCGCGAGATGGCCAACCGGCGGATGATGCAGGCAGTGCCCCAGGCCGACGTGATCATCACCAACCCGACCCACTTCGCCGTGGCCCTGCAGTACGACGCGGAGAAGGGCGGCGCACCCAGGCTGCTGGCCAAGGGCAACGACTTCATGGCGCTGAAGATTCGCGAGATCGCCCAGGAGCACAAGGTCACCGTGCTCGAATCGCCGGCCCTGGCGCGGGCGGTCTACTACTCCACCGAGCTCGACCAGGAAATCCCCGCCGGCCTGTACCTCGCCGTGGCCCAGGTGCTGGCCTACGTCTACCAGCTCAAGCAGTACCGCGCCGGCAAGGGCAAGCGCCCGGGACCGATGCCGGACCTGCCGATTCCGCCGGACCTGCGTCGCGACGAGTGACCCGCCGGCACCATCCGTGCAGTAGGATGGTCGGTTCGTGCCCGGCGTCGAAGGCGCCGGGCGGCCTGTTCAGCCAAGGAAACGGTTCATGCTTCAGAATTCCTTCGCCGGCCTGCGCTCCGCGTTCTGGCTGTTCCTCTGCCTCCTCACCTGCGTCCAGCCCGGCTGGGCCGACGCGCCCGCTGATGGTGGTGTGCTGCTGCCGCTGAACGAGCGCGTAGTGGATGTCACCGGCACCCTTGACCCGTCCGCCAGGGCTCGTCTGATCGACAAGCTCAAGGCCCTGGAGGACCGGCGCGGCGCGCAGATCGCCGTGGTGATGCTGCCCACCGTCGGCACGATGGGCATCGAGGCCTTCTCCAACAAACTCTTCAACCTCTGGAAGCTCGGCCGCAAGGGCGTCGACGATGGCGTGCTGCTGGTGGTGGCGAAGGACGACCACCTGATGCGCATCGAGGTCGGCTATGGCCTGGAGGGCGCGATTCCCGACGTGCTGGCCGGGCGCATCATCCGTGAACGCCTGGCGCCGGCCTTCCGCACGGGTGACTACGCGGGCGGCATCGAGTCGGCGGTGGATGCGCTGATCATCCTGGTCGATGGTGAAACGTTGCCCGAACCGGCTCCCGAGCCGCTGAACATCCCGCTGGAGGCCTGGTTGCTGCTGGCGTCGTTCGTGGTTGGCGGTGTCGGCGGCGTGCTGCTCGCGGCACGCCGCATGGGGTGGCGCGGGGCACTGGCGATTGGCGCGGTCGTGGTCGTGCTGGTCGCGGTGCTCGCCAGCGGCACGGACACGCTGGCGACCGTGGCCATCGCTCCCTTCTGCCTGCTGATCGGTGGCGCCACCTTCGGCGCGCTGTGGACGGTCCGCGTGGTGTTCTACGCCGTGCTCGGGCTGATCGCCTACTGCATCCTGCTGGGCTTCCTGACGCCGCGTTTCGGTGCTGCCTTGTGGGGTTACGCGCTGGCCGCGCCGGTCGCGGTGCTGATGGTTCTTGGCCTGTGGTGGCTGCTGATCGCGATGATGCGTGATGTGTGGCGCGGCGGGAGCACCGTGCGCAAAGGTCGGAAAGGCCGCAAGGCGCGCAAGGCTCAGGTCGGCCGCAGGGCGTTCTACTGGCGCTTGGCGATCCTGGTCGGGGTCTACCTGCTGATTGGCGTTTTCGCCGGTGCTCCGGTGGCTCCGCTGAATTGGCTGCTGGTGCTGCCCTTCATGTGCCTGCCGGGATTGCTGGTGTTCGGCGCAGGGCAGGGTGGTGCGGGTGGCGCCTCGGGCTCCGGGGGCACTTCGTCCGGTGGATCGTCCGGCGGCAGCTCGGGCGGTGGTGGATTCTCCGGCGGTGGCGGTTCCAGCGGCGGCGGTGGCGCCTCGGGCAGTTGGTGACGGCTGGCTGAGTGACGTGATCGACTGCGCGCCCCGGTGCCGATGTACTAGCATCCGGGGCTTCCACCCTTGCCAGGAGGCACACGAGAATCGCTATGGAAAGCTCTGTCCGCGAGCGTCGAATAGGCGCTCTGGTCGCTGTCGGCGCCCTTGTTATCGGCCTGTCCACCCTGTGGAGCCTGCCGCTGTTGCTGCTGATCTACCTTCTTGCGCGCAAAGCGATGCCACTTTTTGTGCGCGAGGTCTTCCTGCGGACGCTCGATCTCTACCTGTCGATGGGCATCTTCTATGGCGCAGGCTGTCTGCTGGTCTTCGCGCTGGGAACGGTCGCGAGTGATGGCGATCTGCGTTGGCTGCGGGTATTCAACCTGGGGCTGGCCGCACTGGTTGTGGCCCTCCCGTTCGGCTACGGCGTGGTCAGTCAGCTCTTCCTGGCTTTCCATGCGTGGCGCGGCCGCTTGCATGACCCCAAATGCTCGATGGGCATCCTGCAGGCATTGCGTGGGCGCCCGCGAGTGACTGCGGCATGAGCCGCTGGAGGCCGCTGGTTCTTTGCCTGCTCCTGCTCTTGGGGGCTCCCCCTGTATCGGCAGCACAACCGGACACCTCCGTAATCGCCGTGAACGCTGGCGATGCCGCCCAGAAGCCATCGCCCGTCGCCGTTCCCCGGCTGGCCACTCCGGTCACCGACCTTACCGGCACCCTGGGTAGCGACTGGGTCGTGAGCATGCAGCAACGGCTGTTGGCGCTGCAGCAGCGCAAGGGATCGCAGGTCGCCATTCTCATGGTGCCCGGCACTGGCGAGGACAGCATCGAACAGTTCGCCACCCGCGTCTTCGAGCAGTGGCGCCTGGGGCGTCAGGGGGTGGACGATGGCGTACTGGTACTGGTGGCGAAGAACGACCGGACCATGCGCATCGAGGTCGGCTACGGGCTGGAAGGGGCGATTCCCGATGTGGTCGCCGGGCGCATCATCCGGGAAACAATGGTTCCGGCCTTCCGCACTGGCGACTTTGCCGGCGGCATCGAGGGTGCGGTGAATGTGCTGGAGCGATTGATCGATGGCGAGACGCGGCCGGATGAGCATCGCAGTGGCGGGCTGACCTGGGAGGGTTGGCTCTTGCTGATCGGCTTGGCGGGTGGCGGTGTGGCCGGCGTCGTGCTGCGCCGTCGCTGGTTCGGTGTGAAGGTCGTGCTGCCGACATTGGTGGTGGCGACCGTGCTGGTGGCCGCCAGCGCGGGGTTGAAGAGTCTTCCGGTGCTGCTCATGGCGATTCCCTTCAGCATGCTCTTCGGCGCCGGCATCGGTGCGTTGGCGGCGGGATCGCGCCTGGCGGCCGGGATCGCCGGCGGCATCATGGGGTACCTGGTGGCGCTGATGGTGTGCGCGTCGTACTTCGAGGGTGGCAACGTGGCGCTTTACGGGTTGGCCCTGCCCATCGGCGGCTGCGTTGGCCTGGTGCTGCTCTGCCTGCCGTTCGTGATGGCCTGGAGCATCTGGAAGCGCAGCCGCGTGGAGTTCGCGATCCGACTGGTGGTGGCCTTGCTCATCGCTGGTGCGGTGATCCATGTGTCTGGTGTGCTGCAGCAACCCTGGACGTTCCCCGAGTCCCTGTTGATCGTCCCTATGCTGTTCTTCCCGTTGTTGTTCGCCTTCGCTTCCGGCGGCTCGGGGTCTGGTGGCTCCGGTGGCTCCAGCAGCAGCGGCGGCAGCTCATCGTCCAGCGGCGGCGGCAGCTACTCCGGTGGCGGTGGCTCCAGCGGCGGAGGCGGCGCCTCCGGGAGCTGGTGACCGGTCGAAAGACAGGGGAACCTTTCGCCGGACCTCATCGGTCGAACCTTCGAGGCGCTGACCGGAGAGGGACGATGGGCGAAGCAGGACACTTCAGGATTCTGGCGATGGCGGTGGGTGTCGGCCTGTGCGGCGCCTGCGCACCCGACACACCGGTGACGCACTACCGCCTGCAGGTCTGCGGCGCGCAGCATGAGGCGCAGGTGACGGATCGCTGGTGGGGTTCGCTCTACGTCGCCCAGCTCAACGGCGACAACGAGCTGGTGGTCGGCGTGCCGTTGGCGGTGCAGGGGGAGGGCGGCCACCCGGCGACGCTCACCGCGCAGTTCCACCTGACCACCGCGCAGGATCAGCTGCGCCGCGATCCGTCGAAGCTCTCCGGGCGCTATGTTATCGGTCCGCCGAGGGAAGGCCGGGCGAAGCTCGGCGAGGGCGCCGCGGTGCTGTTCCAGGAGATGCCCGAGGATGCCCTGCGTGCCAGTCACGGCGAGCTGGTGATCGACCGCGTGGAAATCGTCCGCAGCGAGGACGATACCGAGTACGGCGTGATGTCCGGCCACTACCGTTTCGAGGCGCGAAGCGACGCCAATCAATCCACCTGCGCGGTGGCGGGCAGCTTCAAGGACGGTACCTTCAAACTGGTCAAGGACAGTTCCTGACGCCGATTCGAAGAAGTTGGAACGCTTCCTGCAAAACCCTGTGCGGATGCCCGGTTGGGCGTCAAAAGTTTGATCCGGTGGCCGGCTCGGTCATCAACGCGCAGGGGAAATTCGGGTGGATCGTACGCAACTGATCGGCACTGTTCGCAGCAACCTGGTAGGGCTCAGTCGAGGCAACCTCGGCGTGCCGCTGCTGTTGCTCGCCATGCTGGCGATGATGACCCTGCCTATCCCGCCGTTCCTGCTGGATGTGCTGTTCACCTTCAACATCGCCCTGTCCATCGTGGTCCTGCTGGTCAGCGTGTATGCCCTGCGCCCACTGGACTTCGCCGTCTTCCCGACCATCCTGCTGGTCGCCACCCTGCTGCGCCTGGCGCTGAACGTCGCGTCCACCCGCGTCGTGCTGCTGCACGGCCACGACGGCCATGCGGCCGCGGGCAAGGTGATCCAGGCCTTCGGCGAGGTGGTGATCGGCGGCAACTACGTCGTCGGTATCGTGGTCTTCGCGATCCTCATGATCATCAACTTCGTGGTGGTCACCAAGGGTGCCGGGCGTATCTCCGAGGTGAGTGCGCGTTTCACCCTCGACGCCATGCCCGGCAAGCAGATGGCCATCGACGCCGACCTCAACGCCGGCCTGATCGAACAGGCTGAAGCCAAGAAGCGCCGCGCCGAAGTCGCCCAGGAAGCCGATTTCTACGGCTCCATGGACGGTGCCAGCAAATTCGTCCGCGGTGACGCCGTCGCCGGCCTGCTGATCCTCTTCATCAACCTCATCGGTGGCGTGGCCATCGGTGTGATCCAGCATTCGATGAGCTTCGGCGATGCCGGCAAGGTCTACGCCCTGCTGACCATCGGTGACGGCCTGGTGGCGCAGCTGCCCTCGCTGCTGCTGTCCACCGCCGCGGCGATCATGGTGACCCGTGTATCCAGCTCCGAGGACATGGGCCAGCAGGTCAACCGCCAGATGTTCGCCTCGCCCAAGGCGCTGGCCATCTCCGCTGCCATCCTGATTGCCATGGGCCTGGTTCCCGGTATGCCGCACGTGTCCTTCGTCGGCCTGGGCGGCCTGGCCGCCGGTGGCGCGTACCTGATCTGGCACCGCCAGCGTCAGGCCAGCCAGAAGGCCGAGCAGGAAGCCCAGACCCAGCAGGAACTGCTGCCCGCGCAGCGCGCCGAGCAGACCAAGGAGCTGGGCTGGGACGACGTGACACCAGTCGACATGGTCGGCCTGGAAGTGGGCTACCGCCTGATTCCGCTGGTGGACCGCAACCAGGGCGGCCAGTTGCTCGCGCGGATCAAGGGCGTGCGCAAGAAGCTGTCCCAGGACCTGGGTTTCCTCATGCCCTCGGTGCACATCCGCGACAACCTCGACCTGCTGCCCAACGCCTATCGTTTGACGCTCATGGGCGTCAGCGTGGCGGAGGCCGAGATCTATCCGGACCGCGACCTGGCGATCAACCCCGGCCAGGTGTTCGGCACCCTCAACGGCATCGCCGGCAAGGACCCGGCCTTTGGCCTGGAAGCCGTGTGGATCGAGGCCTCGCAGCGCGACCAGGCGCAGTCCCTGGGTTACACCGTGGTCGACGCCAGCACCGTGGTCGCCACCCACCTGAACCAGGTGCTGCACAAGCACGCCCATGAGTTGCTCGGCCATGAAGAAGTCCAGCAACTGATGCAACTGCTGGCCAAGACCTCGCCCAAGCTCGCCGAAGAGCTGGTGCCGGGGATGATTTCCCTGTCGACCCTGCTCAAGGTGCTGCAGGCACTGCTGCAGGAGCAGGTGCCGGTGCGTGACATCCGCACCATCGCCGAAGCCATCGCCAACGTGGCGGTGAAGAGTCAAGATCCCGCCGCGATGGTGGCGGCAGTTCGCGTTGCGCTGTCCCGTGCAATCGTGCAAACCATTGTGGGACTAGAGCCGGAGCTGCCTGTGATCACTCTGGAACCCAGGTTGGAACAGATATTGCTCAATAGTCTTCAGAAGGCCGGACAGGGCTCCGAAGACGGCATGTTGCTGGAACCCGGAATGGCCGAAAAGCTGCAACGCTCGATGGTTGAAGCGGCGCAGCGTCAGGAGATGCTCGGCAAGCCGGCGATTCTTCTGGTGGCAGGTCCCATCCGCGCGATGATGTCGCGATTCGCCCGGATGGCGGTTCCCACCATGAACGTGCTGGCTTACCAGGAAATCCCCGACAACAAACAAGTCACGATCGTTGCCACCGTTGGGCAGAATTGATTGAGGTCGCAGGCCATGCAGGTAAAACGCTTCTTCGCCGCTGATATGCGTCAGGCCATGAAACTGGTCCGTGACGAGCTGGGCCCGGACGCCGCGATCATCGGCAATCGCCGTGTCGCCGGTGGCGTTGAGCTGACCGCGGCGCTGGATTACCAGGCACCGGTGGCGGCGAGCAAGCCGAACCCGGCGCTGGAAGCCGAGCTGCGCAAGACCCAGGCGAAGATCGCCCAGGCCAAGGCAGACCTGTCGGCCCCGACCCGTGCCAGCGATGGCGTGCGCAAGGACCGTCAAATGTACGGCACCGAGACGCCGCGCCGCAGCGCTGCCGAAACCCTGGCTGAAGCCATGGCCGCGCCGGTCGCCCCGACACCGGCCGCTGCCGGCCAGCAGGCGCTGGAAGCCATGCGCTTCGAGCTCAACGGCCTGCGCGAACTGATCGAAGTGCAACTGGGCTCCATCGCCTGGAACCAGCTGCAGAACCAGCGCCCGAAACAGGCTGGGCTGTGGCGTCGCCTGCAGCGCATGGGCCTGCCGGCCGACCTGTCGCGCAGCCTGCTGGAACGCGTGTCCTCCATTGCCGATCCGAAGCAGGCCTGGCGCATGCTGCTGGCGCACCTGGCGCGCTCGATCAATACCCCGGAAATCGATCTGCTGGAGCAGGGCGGCGTAATTGCCCTGGTCGGCCCCGCCGGCATGGGCAAGACCACTACCCTGGCCAAGCTGGCCGCTCGCTACGTGCTGAAATACGGCGCGCAGAGCATTGCCCTGGTGTCCATGGACAGCTTCCGCATCGGCGCGCAGGAGCAGATCAAGACCCTGGGCCGCATCCTCAACGTACCGGTGACCCTGGTCGACCCGGGTCAGTCGCTGATCCAGGCCATGGCGCCGCTCGCCCGCAAGCGTCTGGTGCTGATCGACACCGCGGGCCTGCCCGCCAATGATCCGGCGCTGCGCATGCAGCTCGAAGCGCTGTCGTCGCTGAGCCTGAACGTGAAGAATTACCTCGTGCTGGCCGCGACCAGCCAGAGCCAGGTGCTCAAGGCCGCCTGGCAGAACTATCGTTCCTGTGGTCTGGTCGGGTGCATCCTGACCAAGCTGGACGAAGCGGGAAGCCTCGGCGAAGCTCTGGCTCTGGCTATCAGCCAGCATCTACCGGTAGCCTATCTGGCTGATGGGCCGAAGATCCCGGATGACCTGCATGTGGCACGCGCGCACCAACTGGTCAGCCGTGCCGTGAGCCTGCAGTCGCCGGAAGAGCCCTGCGAGGATGCCATGGCCGACATGTTCGCCGGTCTTTACCAACAGCCGGTGCGTCGCGCCAGCTGAAGATTGTGAGCCCCGGGTGGGGCGTGGGGTGGCCAGTTGGGCCGCCCAAGCGATGCGGATGCTCTGTTAGACGATCCGCGAGCGCCGGAGGCGGTGGAGCACCGCAACCGGATTAGCCGAAACGCCAGAAGCGTGACGGTCGAACGACGAGACAAGGTATTGATATGGGTATGCATCCCGTTCAGGTAATCGCAGTCACCGGTGGCAAGGGTGGCGTGGGCAAGACCAACGTGTCGGTGAATCTGTCGCTGGCGCTGGCCGATCTGGGCCGTCGCGTCATGCTGCTGGACGCCGACCTGGGCCTGGCCAACGTCGACGTGCTGCTGGGGCTGTCGCCCAAGCGCACGCTGGCCGACGTCATCGAAGGCGAATGCGACCTGCGTGACGTGATCCTCCAGGGACCGGGCGGCATCCGCATCGTCCCGGCGGCCTCGGGCACCCAGAGCATGGTGCACCTTACGCCGATGCAGCACGCCGGCCTGATCCAGGCCTTCAGCGACATCAGCGACAACATCGACGTGCTGGTGGTGGATACCGCTGCCGGCATCGGCGACTCGGTGGTGAGCTTCGTCCGTGCCGCCCAGGAAGTGCTGCTGGTCGTTTGTGATGAACCTACCTCCATCACCGACGCCTACGCTTTGATCAAGCTGCTCAATCGCGACTACGGCATGACCCGATTCCGCGTGCTGGCGAACATGGCCCACAGCCCCCAGGAAGGCCGCAACCTGTTCGCCAAGCTGACCAAGGTCACCGACCGCTTCCTGGACGTGGCGCTGCAGTATGTCGGCGCCATCCCCTACGACGAGTCGGTGCGCAAGGCCGTGCAGAAGCAGCGTTCGGTTTACGAGGCGTTCCCGCGCAGCAAGGCGTCCCTGGCCTTCCGTGCGGTGGCGCAAAAGGTCGACAGCTGGCCGCTGCCGGCCAACCCACGAGGGCACCTGGAGTTCTTCGTCGAGCGCCTGGTGCAACATCCCACGGGTTCGGCCGTATGACCGCGGCCTCCGGAGCGCGTATGTACAGCAAGGCACAGGCGCACAACTCCCAGGAACTGCTGATCCAGAAGCACGCCCCGCTGGTGAAGCGCATCGCCTACCACCTGCTGGGTCGTCTGCCCGCCAGTGTGCAGGTGGAGGACCTGATGCAGGCTGGCATGATCGGCCTGCTGGAGGCGGCGAAGAAATACGACCAGGGCAAGGGCGCGAGCTTCGAGACCTACGCCGGCATCCGCATCCGCGGCGCCATGCTCGACGAGGTGCGCAAGGGCGACTGGGCCCCGCGTTCGGTCCACCGCAACACCCGCATGGTCAGCGACGCCATCCGTGCCGTCGAAGCGCGAACCGGACGCGACGCTAAAGATCAGGAGGTTGCTGCCGAACTCAATATGAGCCTCGAAGATTATTACGGCATCCTCAGCGACACCCAGGGCAGCCGTCTGTACAGCTTCGACGACATGTTGCAGGACGGCGACCAGGGGAGCGGCTTTGCCGAGGACGCTTCGCATCACGACAACGAGCCGTCCCATGGGCTGGAAGACGAGCGCTTCCAGGCCGCCCTGGCCGACGCTATCACCAAGCTGCCCGAGCGTGAGCGGCTGGTGCTGGCCCTGTACTACGACGAGGAACTCAACCTCAAGGAGATCGGCGAAGTGCTGGGCGTCAGCGAATCGCGGGTCAGCCAGTTGCACAGTCAGTGCGCCGCGCGCTTGCGCTCGCGTCTGGCGGAGTGGCGCGCTCGCTGAGCATCGGGTAGTTTCGCGCCTGCTTGTTCCTAGCGAAAAGGCTGAAGGGATTTTCCTTAGGCAAGTTAGAGGCTTACGAATTTTTGGGTGACGTTCTCTTGACGCACCCCCAGTAAAGAGCGCGCGGCGCTCAATGAATTGACGGCACGCCCGCCAGGGCGCGTTTGGTATCGATGGAGGCAGGTTTGGACAAGAACATGAAAATTCTCATCGTGGACGACTTTTCCACGATGAGGCGCATCATCAAGAACCTCCTGCGGGACCTGGGGTTCACCAACACCGCAGAAGCCGACGACGGCACCACTGCGCTGCCGATGCTGCACAGCGGCAACTTCGACTTCCTCGTTACCGACTGGAACATGCCCGGCATGACCGGCATCGACCTGCTCCGTGCGGTCCGCGCCGACGAGCGCCTGAAGCACCTGCCGGTGCTGATGGTCACCGCCGAAGCCAAGCGCGACCAGATCATCGAAGCGGCCCAGGCCGGGGTCAACGGCTATGTGGTCAAGCCTTTCACCGCTCAGGT
>CBIGPF010000065.1:0-28975 GCA_966191535.1 uncultured Pseudomonas sp.
TCAGCACGAAGGCCAGCATCGCGCCCATGATCAGTTCCCACACGCCTTCCACCCACAGGTGCACGACCCACCACCAGTAGTACTTGTCGCGGGCGAGGTTTTCCGGGTTGTAGAAGGAGAACAGGAAGAACACCGCGAGACCGACCAGGCCGGTCATCATCACCACGCTGACGGCGGTCTTGCGGCCCTTGAGCATGGTCATGCCGATGTTGAAGAGGAAGCCCAGCGCCACCACCACGATGCCCATCTTGGTGATCGTCGGCTGCTCGAGGAACTCCCGGCCCATGGTCGGCAGCAGCTCGTTGTGGGTCAGCTTCGCCAGGCCCGCGTAAGGCACCAGCAGGTAGCCCAGGATGGTCAGCACGCCGGCAATGGCGAATACCCAGAACAGCACGATGGCCAGTTTCGGGCTGTACAGCTCGCGGTCGGCCTCTTCGGGGATCAGGTAGTACGCCGCGCCCATGAAGGCGAACAGCAGCCAGACGATCAGCAGGTTGGTGTGCACCATCCGTGCGACGTTGAAGGGTATCGCCGGGAACAGGAAGTCACCGACCACGTACTGCACGCCCATGATCAGGCCGAAGACGATCTGCCCGACGAAGAGCATCAGGGCGAACACGAAGTACGGCTTGGCCACCGACTGCGAAGCGAATTTCAGATAGGGATTGCCCGGGTTCATGATCAACCCTCCTTGTTCGGCGGCCATTTGTTGGTGTCGATCTTCGATGTCCACAGCAGGAACGCCGCGAGGTCGGTGACCTCCTGGTCGCTCAGGTGGAACTGCGGCATCTGCCGGCGACCGGGAACGCCCAGCGGCTGCATCTTCATCCAGGCCGCGAGGAAGGAGCCGAAGGCCGCATCACCGCCACGGCGGATGGCGACGTTGCCCAGCTCCGGCGCAAAGTAGGCGCCTTCGCCGAGGATCGAGTGGCAACCCACGCAGTTGTTCTGCTCCCACACCAGCTTGCCGCGCACCACCGACTCGGTGAGCTCACTCTGGTTGGTGGGCTTGGGGATGGTGTTTTCTGTTTTATCGGTCTGGGCGAGGAACACCTGTAAGAAGAAAACGCCTCCTCCCAGGTAGATGTTCCTCGCCATACCTTTTGTGAATGTCTCTGACATGGGGCCCTCCTAGGTCACGGTCGGGGCCATTGTAAAAAGCGACCCGGGGCCTCTCGCTTGATGGCAATCAAGAAAGACCAATGCTTCCAGTCAGGTATTTTTTAGAAGGAAAATCAGTGGCTTGCGTGCAGAGCCAGGATCACACCAGTGACCACCAGCGGCCAGCCGAGCAGCAGCGATTGCCACAGCCGCGGTCCGTGGTTGAGCTCCATGAAGCGCAACGCGATGAGCCAGGCCTTGCCCAGTCCGAGCAGGAGGATCAGCGCCACCGGCAACAGCAGGTCGGGCGCGTGGTGCCCCAGCCACACCGACGCCACCGACATCGGCAGCATCGCCAGCCAGGCGAGCAACAGCGTCTTCATGCGCCGGGCGCCAGCACGTAGACCAGCGGGAACAGTACCACCCAGACCAGGTCGACCATGTGCCAGTACAACGCACCGGACTCCAACCCGCCCAGGCTATCGCCGCGGTAGGCGCCGCGCAGGCAGCGCAGCGTCATCCAGGCAAGGATCACCAGCCCCAGCAGCACATGAAGGAAGTGGAAGCCGGTGATCAGCCAGAACAGGGTGAAGAAGGTGCTGTATTCCAGGTCCAGCCCGCGCACGGCAAGGTGGTGGTACTCGCCGGACTTAAGCACGACATGTGCCAGCCCGAGCAGCACCGCCACACCCAGCAGCGCGGCCGCGTGACGCTGCCGGCCATGGCGGACCTGCTCCACCGCCAGCGCCGCGCAGAAGCCGGCGGTGAGCAGGGTCAGGGTCAGCGCCAGGGCGGTGGACAGGTCGAGCTGCGCGCGGCCGGCACGGAAGCCTTCCACGTCCAGATGCTGGGCCACGGCGAAGACGATGATGAGGATGGCGAAGACGGTCAGCTCAGCGAGGATGAAGAACCACATCGCCAGGTCGCCCGGCAGGCGCCGGGCATTGAATGCCGTCTCAGGCGAAGTGGACATCGACCAGGTCCATCAGCGCGGCAACCGTCGCCTCGTCGTCCGACAGCGGTTCGGCGAGCCCGGCGCGGCACGCGTCGCGCGGCGCCACGCCGGCCTGCAGCAGGCGCGCGGTAAGCACCAGCAGGCGCGTCGAGCAGACTTCCTCCAGCTCCTGGCGACCCAGCCGGCGCAGGGCCACGCCCAGTTGCGCCAGGCGCTGCGCCAGCTCGGAAGAAGCACCGGCCTCGCGGGCGATGATGCCGGCTTCGACGTCCGCCGTCGGGTAGTCGAAACGCAGGGCGACGAAGCGCTGGCGGGTGCTGGGCTTCATGCCCTTGAGCAGGTTCTGGTAGCCGGGGTTGTAGGACACCACCAGCATGAAGCCCGGCGGCGCCACCAGGGATTCGCCGGTGCGCTCGATGAACAGTTCGCGCCGATCGTCCGCCAGAGGGTGCAGCACCACGACGGTGTCCTGGCGCGCTTCCACCACCTCGTCCAGGTAGCAGATGCCGCCCTCGCGCACCGCCCGGGTCAGCGGGCCGTCCTGCCACCAGGTGCCATCGCTGCCGATCAGGTGGCGACCGACCAGGTCTGCCGCCGACAGATCGTCGTGACAGGCCACGGTGTACAGCGGCAGGTTCAGGCGCTGCGCCATGTGCTGGACGAAGCGGGTCTTGCCGCAACCGGTCGGACCCTTGATCAGGACCGGCATGCCCTGCGCGGAGGCATGGGTGAACAGCGCGACCTCGTTGCCGGACGGCTGGTAGAAGAGCGGCGGATCGTTCTGCGCAGGGGCATTCATGACGGACGAATCTCGGTAGGAAGTTTCGGTTAGCAAGCTATCCAGCGCGACGGATTGCCTCAAGCACGGCGCCGGAAGTTCTTGATTGGCATCAAGCGGAAGCTGCACGGGCCCCTCCTAGAATCGCCACAGAAGCCGGGCGGGAAGCCGGCGAAAACGATCGGCGCCACGAGGCGCCAAGCCTGTGAGGAGACACGTTCATGAACAAAGCCCTGGTAGCCCTGCTGTTCGGCGGCATGCTGGTCCAGACAACCGCGATGGCCAGCACCGGCGAAGAGCTGTTCAAGGCGAAGGCCTGCGTGGCCTGCCACTCGGTCGACAAGAAGCTCGTCGGCCCTGCCTTCCATGACGTTGCCGCCAAGTACGGTCCACAGGCCGATGGTGTCGCCCACATCACCAACAGCATCAAGACCGGCAGCAAGGGCAACTGGGGCCCGATCCCTATGCCGGCCAACGCCGTGAGCCCGGAAGAAGCCAAGACCCTGGCCGAGTGGATCGTCACCCTGAAGTGACCTGCAGCGTGAGATGGGCGCCCACCGCCTTCTGACGCAGTTCTGCCCGTTCGGGCATGGAGGAAGGAGGCCTCATGGTGGGCGTTCACGCGTGGTTCAGGCTCCTGGTCGGCTGTCTGTTGCTGATGGCCGGCCTGGCGGTCCAGGGTGGGGAACTCAGTGACCTGGAGCGAACGCGCATCCAGCAGGTGTTCCCCCAGGCCGATCACATCGGCGAGCCCGAAGGCGAGTACGGCGTACGGCGGCTGTCCCACGGTGACAAGCTGCTGGGCTACGCCTTCCAGAGCATCCGCGTCACCCGCATTCCCGCGTACTCCGGCAAGCCGATCAACGTCCAGGTGATCCTCGATCCGCAGGCGGTGATCCGCGACAGCTACGTCCTCGAACACCACGAGCCGATCCTGCTGATCGGCATTCCCGAAGAGAAACTCCACGCCTTCACTGCCGGCTACTCCGGGCTGCGCGCCGACCAGCGCGTCGCCGTGGGCCGCTCCGGCGATCCGCAGACAGTCACCGTCGATGCCGTTGCCGGCGCCACCGTGACGGTCATGGTGGTCAACGAGATCATCATGCGCGCGGCACGCACCGTGGCGGTCTCGCTCAAGCTCATCAAGGATGACGGCCAGGTGCGGCCCAAGCCCGCCATCATCCGCGCCGACGCCTTCCAGCCGGCGACCTGGAGCGAACTGCTGGGCAACGGCGCGATTCGCCAGTTGAAGCTGACCCGCGGGCAGATCGACGATGCCTTCAAGGGCACCGCCGCCGAGAGGGTCAACCGGGCCCAGGACGCCAACCAGCGGGAAGAGACCTTCATCGACCTCTACACCGCCCTGCTCGATGTCCCCAGCATCGGCCGCAACCTGCTGGGCGAGCGGCAATACGCCGAGCTGCGCGAATCGCTGAAGCCCGGCGAGCACGCGGTGGTCGTGCTGGGCAACGGCCAGTACTCGTTCAAAGGCTCGGGCTACGTGCGCGGGGGCATCTTCGACCGGGTCCAGATCCGCCAGTTCGGTGACATCCTCAGCTTCCGCGACCTCGACTACCAGCGCCTGTCGGACACCTATGCCGAGGGCATGCCGCACTTCGCCGAGATGGCGATCTTCATCATCCGCGCCGCGCAACGCTTCGATCCCGGAACGCCGTGGGACCTGGAACTGCTGGTGCGGCGCCAGACCGGCCCGGTGGACAGCCTGTTCACCACCTTCGACCTGGGCTACCAGACGCCGGAAGGCTACCTCGACCGGCCGCAGCCCAGCGCGGCGGAACTGGAGGCGCTGGAAGACGCCAAGCGGCCCATGTGGCTACGCGTCTGGTACCAGAAGAGCTTCCAGATCGGCGTGTTGCTCAGCGCCCTGGGACTGCTCGCGGTCATCCTGTTCCTGCAGGACAACCTGACCCGCCGCCCGCAGCTGCTGCACTGGCTGCGCCGCGGCTACCTGCTGTTCACCCTGACCTACATCGGCTGGTACTGCCTGGGGCAGCTGTCGGTGGTCAACGTACTGACCTTCGTCCATTCGCTGTTCGACGGCTTCCGCTGGGAGCTGTTCCTCATCGACCCGGTGCTGTTCATCCTCTGGACCTTCACCGCCGCCAGCATCCTGCTCTGGGGCCGCGGCGTGTTCTGCGGCTGGCTGTGCCCGTTCGGCGCCCTGCAGGAGCTGCTCAACGAGGCGGCTCGCAAGCTGAAGGTGCCGCAGTACGAACTGCCCTTCGCCGTCCACGAACGACTCTGGGCGATCAAGTACATCATCCTGCTGGTGCTGTTCGGCCTCTCCCTGGAATCGCTGTCCACCGCCGAGCGCTTCGCCGAGGTCGAGCCCTTCAAGACCGCCATCACCCTGCACTTCGACCGCCAGTGGTGGTTCGTCGCCTACGTGGTCGTGCTGCTGGTCCTCAACCTGTTCACCCGCAAGGTCTATTGCCGCTACGTCTGCCCGCTCGGTGCGGCGCTGGCGATCCCCGGCAAGGCCCGCCTGTTCGACTGGCTCAAGCGGCGCAAGGAATGCGGCCAGCCGTGCCAGCTGTGCGCCAAGGAGTGCGAGATCCAGGCCATCCATCCCGATGGAAGGATCAACGCCAACGAGTGCCACTACTGCCTCGACTGCCAGATGACCTACCACAACGAGAACAAGTGCCCGCCGCTGGTGAACAAGCGCAAGAAGCGCGGCAAGCGCACGACTGCCAGCGACGACGACCAACTGATTGCGGTGCAACAGATCTGACCATTTGCCTTCAGGAAGGAGCAGGAAATGACTGAGAAGAAACAGCAGCATGACGAGATCGCCGGGCTCAGCCGGCGGGGGTTCCTCGGTGCCTCCGCGGTGACCGGCGCAGCGGCGCTGGTGACGGCGGGCTCGATGGGCGCTTTCACCTCACGCGAAGCCTGGGCCGACGCGGTCAAGTCGGCGCAGGACAAGATCCACGTCGCCCCCGGCGAGCTGGACGAGTACTACGGCTTCTGGAGCGGTGGCCACCAGGGCGAAGTGCGCGTGATGGGCATTCCGTCGATGCGCGAGCTGATGCGCATCCCGGTGTTCAACGTCGACTCCGCCACCGGCTGGGGCCTGACCAACGAGAGCAGGCGCGTCCTCGGCGACAGCGCGCATTTCCAGAACGGCGACTGCCACCACCCGCATATCTCGATGACCGACGGCAAGTACGACGGCAAGTACCTGTTCATCAACGACAAGGCCAACAGCCGCGTCGCGCGCATCCGCCTGGACATCATGAAGTGCGACCGGATCACCACCATCCCCAACGTCCAGGCCATCCACGGCCTGCGCCTGCAGAAGGTGCCGCACACCCAATACGTGTTCTGCAACGCCGAGTTCATCATCCCGCACCCCAATGACGGAACGAGCTTCGACATCACCGGCGAGAACGCCTTCACCATGTACAACGCGCTGGACGCCGAGACCATGGAAGTGGCCTGGCAGGTGATCGTCGACGGCAACCTCGACAACAGCGACATGGACTACACCGGCCGCTTCACTGCCGCCACCTGCTACAACTCGGAGAAGGCCACCGACCTTGCCGGCATGATGCGCAACGAGCGCGACTGGGTGGTGGTCTTCGACGTCCCGGCGATCGAGAAGGAGATCAAGGCCAAGCGCTTCATCACCCTGGGCGACAGCAAGGTACCGGTGGTCGACGGGCGCAAGAAGGATGGCAAGGACAGCGTCGTCACCCGCTACATCCCGGTGCCGAAGAACCCCCACGGCCTGAACACTTCGCCGGACGGCAAGTACTTCATCGCCAACGGCAAGCTGTCGCCGACCTGCAGCATCATCGCCATCGACAAGCTGCCCGACCTGTTCGCCGGCAAGCTGAAGGACCCGCGCGACGTGGTGGTCGGCGAACCGGAGCTGGGCCTGGGCCCGCTGCACACCACCTTCGACGGTCGCGGCAACGCCTACACCACGCTGTTCATCGACAGCCAGCTGGTGAAGTGGAACATCGCCGACGCCATTCGCGCCTACCAGGGCGAGAAGGTCGACTACATCCGCCAGAAGCTCGATGTGCACTACCAGCCCGGCCACAACCACGCCACGCTGACCGAGACCAAGGAAGCCGACGGCAAGTGGATCATCGTCCTCAGCAAGTTCTCCAAGGACCGCTTCCTGCCCACCGGTCCGCTGCACCCGGAGAACGACCAGCTGATCGACATCTCCGGCGACGAGATGAAGCTGGTGCACGACGGTCCCACCTTCGCCGAGCCGCATGACTGCATCCTGGCCCGCCGTGACCAGATCAAGACCCGCAAGATCTGGGCGCGCGACGATCCCTTCTTCGCCGAGACCGTGGCGATCGCCAAGCGCGACGGCATCGACCTGATGCAGGACAGCAAGGTCATCCGCGACGGCAAGAAGGTGCGCGTCTACATGACCTCCTCCGCGCCCACCTATGGCCTCACCGAGTTCACCGTGAAGCAGGGTGACGAAGTCACCGTCACCATCACCAACGTGGACGAGATCGAGGACGTCACCCACGGCTTCGTCGTGGTCAACCATGGCGTGAGCATGGAGATCAGCCCGCAGCAGACCTCCTCCATCACCTTCACCGCCGACAAGCCCGGCTTGCACTGGTACTACTGCAGCTGGTTCTGCCATGCGCTGCACATGGAAATGGTCGGCCGCATGCTGGTGGAAAAAGCCTGACGCGAAGGCCCCTGGCCCCGCCGGCAACCGCCGGCGGGGTATCGACGAAAAGGTGTTGCATGGGACTCACCCGGCCTGGCCTTGCCCTGTCGCTGCTGCTCGCGGCAAGCGTCCAGGCACAACCGCAAGCCATCGACCAGTTGCCGCTGCAGGGCGATGGCAACCTCCGCACGCTGCCCGCCGGCAGCTACAGCGGCAACTTCACCATCGACCACGCGCTGCACCTGCGTTGTGCGCCGGGTGCCCTGATCGACGGCCAGGGGACCGGCAGCACGCTGCATGTGCGGGTGCCCGGCGTCGTCATCGAGGGCTGCACCCTGCGCAACTGGGGACGCGACCTGACGGCCATGGACGCGGCGATCTTCATCGACAAGGCCGCCCACGGCACCGTGGTGCGCGGCAATGACCTGCAAGGCGCCGGCTTCGGCATCTGGCTCGACGCGACGGCTGACGTGCAGGTGCTCGACAACCGCATCCAGGGCGATCCGCAGGTGCGCTCCCAGGACCGCGGCAACGGCATCCACCTCTATGCGGTGAAGAACGCCCTGGTGCGTGGCAATCAGGTCCGCCAGGCCCGCGATGGCGTCTACATCGATACCTCCAACGACAGCACCATCGAAGACAACCGCTTCGAGGACCTGCGCTACGGCGTGCACTACATGTTCACCCACAACAGCCGCGTCATCGGCAATACCACGCGACACACGCGTACCGGTTACGCGCTGATGCAGAGCCGCAAGCTCACCGTGGTCGGCAACCGCTCGGTGGACGACCAGAACTACGGCATCCTGATGAACTACATCACCTACTCCACCCTCACCGGCAACCGTGTCGAAGCCGTGCGCAGCGGCGATGGCGGCGGCGACGCGATGATCGCCGGCGCCGAAGGCAAGGCCCTGTTCATCTACAACTCGCTGTTCAACCGCATCGAGGACAACCGCTTCGAAAGCAGCGCCCTGGGCATCCACCTGACCGCCGGCTCCGAGGACAACCGCATCAGCGGCAACGCCTTCATCGGCAACCGCCAGCAGGTCAAGTACGTCGCCAGCCGAACCCAGGAATGGTCGGCCGACGGGCGCGGCAATTACTGGAGTGACTACCTGGGCTGGGACCGCAATGCCGACGGCATCGGCGATGTCGCCTACGAACCCAACGACAAGGTCGACCAGTTGCTGTGGCTCTACCCACAGGTGCAACTGCTGATGACCAGCCCCGCCATCGAACTGTTGCGCTGGGTCCAGCGCGCGTTCCCCGTCACCCGTCCGCCCGGCGTGCGCGACAGCTTCCCGCTGATGCGCGCCCCAGATCTGGAGGCGCAACCATGAACCCCGTGGAAATCCACGACGCAACTCTGGACTACGGCGGCTTCACCGCCCTGCATGGCCTCGACCTGCAGCTGGGTGCCGGCGAAGTCCTCGGCCTGCTCGGGCATAACGGCGCGGGCAAGACCACCACGATCAAGCTGATCCTCGGCCTGCTCCGGCCGACGCGGGGCAGCGTGCGCGTCTTCGGCCAGTCGCCCGGCGACCCGGCAGTGCGCCGACGCATCGGTTTCCTGCCGGAGAATGTGACCTTTTATCCACAGCTCAGTGGCCGCGAAACACTGCAGCACTTCGCCCGGCTCAAGGGTGCGCGGCCCGCCGAGGTGGACGAACTGCTCGAGCAGGTCGGCCTCAGCCACGCCGCACAGCGCCGGGTCAAGACCTACTCCAAGGGCATGCGCCAGCGCCTCGGCCTGGCCCAGGCGCTGCTGGGCCAGCCACAACTGCTGCTGCTCGACGAGCCCACCGTCGGCCTCGACCCCTTGGCCACCATCGAGCTGTACCAGTGGCTGGACCGCCTGCGCGCGCAGGGCACCGGCATCATCCTCTGCTCCCATGTGCTGCCCGGCGTGGAGTCGCATATCGACCGTGCCGCGATTCTCGCCAAAGGCAGGCTGCTCACCGCCGGCAGCCTCGCCGACCTGCGCCGGGACGCCGGTCTGCCGGTCCGTATCCGCTATGCCGGCAGTCCCGACAGCGACTGGCCGCAGCACTGGCGCGCCGCCGGCCATGAAGTCGCCGCCCTGGATGGCCGCCGCCTGGAGCTGCGGGTGGACGAAGCGCACCAGCACGACGTGCTCAGCGTCCTGCTCGCCGAGCACGCACCGGAACTCGAAGTGCTGCCTCCGTCGCTGGAAGACCTCTATCGCCACCACATGCAGAGCGCGCACGCGGGAGCCCCGGCATGAACCCGATCTGGAACATCGCGCGCAAGGAACTGGCCGACGGCCTGCGCAATCGCTGGCTGCTCGCCATCAGCCTGCTGTTCGCCCTGCTGGCGGTCGGCATTGCCTGGCTCGGCGCTGCAGCCAGCGGCCAGGTGGGCTTCACCTCGCTACCGGCGACCCTGGCCAGCCTGACCAGCCTCGCCACCTTCCTCATGCCGCTCATCGCCCTGCTGCTGGCCTATGACGCCATCGTCGGCGAAGAGGAAGGCGGCACCCTGCTGCTCCTGCTGACCTACCCGCTGGGACGCGGGCAACTGTTGGTCGGCAAGTTCCTCGGCCACGGCCTGATCCTCGGCCTCGCCACGCTGCTGGGCTTCTCCGCCGCCGCACTGGCCATTGCCGTGCTGGTGCCGGGCATCCCACTGGGGCAACTGCTGGGGTCCTTCGCCCGGTTCATCCTGTCGTCCTGCCTGCTGGGCTGGACCTTCCTGGCCATGGCCTACGCCCTGAGCGCACGGGTCGGCGAGAAGTCCACCGCCGCCGGCCTGGCCCTCGGCGTGTGGTTCTTCTTCGTTCTGCTGTTCGACCTGGCCCTGCTCGCCCTGCTGGTGATCGGCAAGGGCCAGCTCAGCGCCAACCTGCTGCCCTGGCTGCTGTTGCTCAACCCCACGGACCTGTACCGGCTGATCAACCTGCCCGACTTCGGCGCCGAACTGGGTGGTGTGCTGACCCTGGGCCGCGACCTCCGCGTTCCCGTCGCTGGACTCTGGCTGGCGCTGTGCGCCTGGACGCTGGTGGCCCTGGCGCTGGCCTACGTCCTGTTCCGCCGGCGCCCAATCTGACTTCAGGAGTTTCCCCATGCTGCTTTCCCGTCCACTTCGACTCGGCCTCGTCGCCGGGCTCTTCGGCCTGCTGCTCGGCGGCTGCGACGATGCCGCCCAGCAAAACGCTGACCTGGGGCCGGTGCCCTTCCATAACGGCGAGGAGTGCCACGTCTGCGGCATGATCATCAGCGATTTCGCCGGCCCCAAGGGTGAAGCCGTGGCGCCCGGCGCCGTGCACAAGTTCTGCTCCACCGCGGAGCTGCTGGGCTGGTGGCTGCAGCCGGAAAACCAGCACAGCGGCGCGCGCCTGTATGTGCACGACATGGCGCGCAGCGACTGGAACCACCCCGATGACCGCCACCTGATCGACGCCACCAGCGCCTTCTACGTGGTCGGGGTGAAGCGCCCTGGCGCCATGGGCGCGACCCTCGCCTCATTCGCGGACCGCGCGGACGCCGATCGCATGGCCAGCGCCGAAGGCGGGCGGGTGCTGCAGTTCAGCGAAATCGACCAGAACGTGCTGCAGGGCGTGTCAGGCGACCACGCGCATCACTGAGCCAGCCGGTCGCTCCTCTCCAGCAGCGCCAGGCAGGAGTCCGCCGGCAACGGCTGGCTGATCAGGTAGCCCTGGATCTCGTCGCAACCGTGTGCGCGCAGGAAGCGCAGCTGTTCGGCCTGTTCGACGCCCTCGGCCACCACCTTCAGCTCCAGGCTGTGCGCCATGGCGATGATCGCGCGGGTGATGGCTGCGTCTTCGCCGCGCTCGGACAGGTCGCGAATGAACGTCTGGTCGATCTTCACGTAGTCCACCGGGAAACGCTTCAGGTAGCTGAGCGAGGAATAGCCGGTGCCGAAGTCGTCGATCGCCAGCTTCACGCCCATCTCGCGCAGCTGGCGGAAGGTCGCGGTGACGCTCTCGACGTTGTCCAGCAGCTGGCTTTCGGTCAGTTCCAGCTCCAGCAGGTGCGACGGCAGACCGGTCTCCTCCAGCACGGCGCGCACCAGGTCGACCAGGTTGCCGGTGCGCAACTGGTGTACCGAGAGGTTGACCGATACCCGCAGCTCGCGTCCCTGCTGCTGCCATGCGCGAGCCTGCTGGCAGGCGCGGCGCAGGACGAATTCGCCGATGGCGCCGATCAGCCCGGTCTCTTCGGCCAGGCCGATGAAGTCGCCGGGCGGCACCATGCCCATGTCCGGATGGCACCAGCGCACCAGCGCCTCGGCGCTGTCCAGGCGCTCGTTGGCGAGGTTCAGCTTGGGCTGGTAGTGGACATCCAGCTGGCCCTCGTCGATGGCCTTGCGCAGGCGCGTTTCCAGTTGCAGGCGCTCCAGGGTGCAGGCCTGCAGGTTGTCGGTGAAGAACTGGAAGGTGTTGCCGCCCAGGTGCTTGGCATGCTGCATGGCCATGTTCGCCTGGCTCATCAGCGCGGAAATTTCCCAGGCGTTGTCCGGTAGCAGGCTGATGCCCACCGAGGCGCTGACCACCAGTTCATGGCCGCCCACGGTCATCGGCGTACGCAGCTTGGCCAGCAGGCGGCTGGACAGCCGCGCCAGCGCGGCGAGGCTGGCGTAGGAGTCGATCAGCACGGCGAACTCGTCGCCGGACAGGCGGGCGATGGTGTCGGCCTCGGGCACGGTCTGGGTCATGCGTCGCGACATCTGCCGCAGCAACTGGTCGGCGACTTCATGGCCGAGGCTGTCGTTGAGCAGCTTGAAGCGGTCCAGGTCGATCAGCAGCAGCGCCGCCGTGCGGCCTTCCTGGCGCGCGCGCTGGCTGGCCTCGTGCAGGCGCTCCTTGAACAGCGTGCGGTTGGCCAGCCCGGTGAGCTCGTCGTAGTGCGACAGGTAGCGCAGGCGCTCCTCGGCGTCGCGGCGGGCGGTGAGGTCGGCGAAGAAGCCGACCACATGGGCGACCTGCCCGCGGCCGTCACGCACCACGTTCAGTTGCAGCCACTGCGGGTACAGCTCGCCGTTCTTGCGGGTCTCGATCAACTCGCCCTGCCAGGTGCCCTGGCGCTCAAGCTCGGCGCGGATCGACTGGTAGCGGCGCAACGCTTCCGCCGAGCCCATCAGGCGCGCGACGTTGTGCCCGAGCACTTCCTCGCGGCGATAGCCGGTGAGGCGGGTGAAGGCCTCGTTGAGGGCGATCAGGCGGTAATCCGGGTCGAGGATGATGATGCCTTCGCTGGCGGCCTCGAATACCGTGGCGGCCAGACGCTGTTCTTCCTCACGCAGCTTGCGGGTGGAGATGTCCGCGCGGGTGCCGACCATCCGCGTCACCTGCCCGCGACCGTCGCGCTCCATCACCCGGCCGCGGTCCTCCACCCAGACCCAGTGGCCATCGGCGTGGCGAACGCGGTATTCGATGCGGTAGCCATCGGTGCGGCCCTTGAGGTGCTCGACCAGTGCGCGGCGCAGCAGCGGCAGATCGTCGGGGTGCAGGCGCGGGCGCAGATCGTTGCGCACGCTCTTCACCGCCGCCTGGGTCAGCCCGAAGATTTCTTCCAGGTGCGAGTGATGCACTTCATCGGTCAGCAGGTTCCAGTCCCACAGGCCCAGCTCGCTGGCCTCCAGCGCCAGGGCCAGCCGCGCTTCGGTATGGCTGAGCTTGGCGCTGCCCGCCTCCACCCGCTCCTGCAGGGCGTCGCGGGCACGGCAGAGTTCACGCTCGGCGCGGCGGCGCTGCTCGACTTCACGCTCCAGGTCCTGGTTCAGCGCCTCGGTCTGCGCCTTGGCGCGCTCCAGGTGCGCCACCAGCGCCTGGGCCTGGAAACGCCGCAGCAGGCCGACATGGACCACCCGGTGAATCTGCCAGGCCACCACCAGCAACGCCGCCAGCAGGATCACTCCGAGCACGCCCCAGCCCTGCTGCAGCGGATTGTCACTGATCAATAAATAGGCAATTGACGGAAACAGGCAGGGCAAGGCGAAGGTGAGGAAGGCCGGCAGGCTGACCGCGTAGGCGACGCTGGCGGACAGAATCGCCGCGGCGATCAGGCCGAACACCAGGGATTGCTGGAGAAAGGCGTCCGGCGGCACCAGGGCGATGGCGGCGAAGGCCAGGGTCAGACCCGAGGCGCCAGCGCCGAACAGGAAGGTGCGCTGCCAGTGCGGGCTGGCCTGGCGCTCGGCGGAGGCGGCATTGAAGGCGGATACCTGGATCAGACGCAGTACGGCCAGCAGCACCAGCCAGATCAGCCAGCCGGCGAGCAGTCCCGGCTGCACGTAGTCCCATAGCAACCCGGTACAGGCCAGGCCGTTGAGCAGCATGAGCAGGGTCGGCACCCGCGAGCCCTGATAAAGCAGGCGCGTGCGTTCGACGGCAATTTCGTGAGCGTACTGCTGGCGGATCTCGGCATGGCTCACCGGGATCGCCGAAGGCTCTACATAAGCGGTCATAGGCGTTTTTCTTGTAGGTTTCTGGCCTAGGCGTCGGCGGAGCATACCCGAGGAGGTTGCCCCACCCAAGCATCACAGATGGCAATTGGCCGGCTGCCCTCCCAACTTTCGTCGGGAAGACGCCGGACGGCGGCCCGGTTTGCCGGGGAAAACCGCCCGTCGGTAGAATGCCATCCCATGAACGATGACATCTCCTACCTGCTCAACTCCCTCAATGACCCGCAGCGCCAGGCCGTGGCCGCGCCGCTGGGGCGCCAGCGCGTGCTCGCTGGCGCCGGGTCCGGCAAGACCCGCGTGCTGGTGCACCGTATCGCCTGGCTGATCCAGGTCGAGAACGCCTCGCCGCACAGCATCCTGGCCGTGACCTTCACCAACAAGGCCGCCGCCGAGATGCGCGCGCGGATCGAGCAGTTGCTGGGCATCAACCCGGCCGGCATGTGGGTCGGCACCTTCCACGGCCTGGCGCACCGCCTGCTGCGCGCGCACTGGCAGGAAGCCGGACTGCCGGAAAACTTCCAGATCCTCGACAGCGACGACCAGTTGCGCCTGGTCAAGCGTGTGGTACGCGAGCTGGGCCTCGACGAGCAGCGCTGGCCGCCGCGCCAGGCGCAGTGGTTCATCAACGGCCAGAAGGACGAGGGCAATCGCCCGCAGAACATCCAGGCCGGCGGCGACCTGTACCTGGCGACCATGGTCAGCGTCTACCAGGCCTATGAAGAGGCCTGCGCCCGCGCCGGCGTGGTCGACTTCGCCGAGCTGCTGCTGCGCTCGCTGGACCTCTGGCGCGACCGCCCGAGCCTGCTGGAGCACTACCAGCGGCGCTTCCGCCACATCCTGGTGGACGAGTTCCAGGACACCAACGCCGTGCAGTACGCCTGGCTGCGCTTCCTCGGCAAGGGCGGCGAGAGCCTGATGGTGGTGGGCGACGACGACCAGTCGATCTACGGCTGGCGCGGCGCGAAGATCGAGAACATCCAGCAGTTCGGCGATGACTTCGCCGGCACCGAGGACATCCGCCTGGAGCAGAACTACCGCTCCACCGGCACCATCCTCAAGGCCGCCAACGCGCTGATCGCCAACAACAGCGGGCGCCTGGGCAAGGAGCTGTGGACCGACGGCGTCGACGGCGACCCGATCACCCTGTATTCCGGCTTCAACGAGCACGACGAGGCGCGCTACATCGTCGAGACCATCGAGGATGCGCTGCGCAAGGACGGCTTGAAGCGCAGCGACATTGCCATCCTCTACCGCTCCAACGCCCAGTCCCGGGTGCTGGAAGAAGCATTGCTGCGCGAGAAGATTCCCTACCGCATTTATGGCGGCCAGCGCTTCTTCGAGCGCGCCGAGATCAAGAACGCCCTGGCCTACCTGCGCCTGATCCGCCTGCGCGACGACGACGCCGCGCTGGAACGGGTGATCAACGTGCCTCCGCGCGGTATCGGCGAGAAGACCGTCGAAGCGATCCGCAACGCCGCGCGCCTGAATGGCACCTCGATGTGGCGCGCGATCAACGACGTGATCGCCGCCAAGGCCGTGGCCGGCCGCGCCGCCAGCGCGCTGAACGGTTTCCTGGAGACCGTCGACCTGCTCGCGGTGAAGGTCGAGGGCATGCCGCTGCACCAGATGACCCAGATCGTCATCGAGCAGTCCGGCCTGATCACCTACCACAAGGAAGAGAAGGGCGAGAAAGGCCAGGCCCGGGTGGAAAACCTGGAAGAACTGGTCAGCGCCGCCCGCGCCTTCGAGACCCCGGATGACGAGGATACCCCGCCGCTGGTGGCCTTCCTCGACCATACCGCGCTGGAGTCCGGCGACACCCAGGCCGACGCCTTCGAGGACAGCGTGCAGCTGATGACGCTGCACAGCGCCAAGGGCCTGGAATTCCCGCTGGTGTTCCTGGCCGGTGTGGAAGAAGGCCTGTTCCCGCACAAGATGAGCCTGGAGGAACCCGGCCGTCTGGAGGAAGAGCGCCGCCTGGCCTACGTCGGCATCACCCGCGCCATGCACCGGCTGGTCATGACCTACGCGGAAACCCGCCGCCTGTATGGCAGCGAGACCTACAACAAGGTCTCGCGCTTCGTCCGCGAAATCCCGCCGAGCCTGATCCAGGAAGTGCGCCTCTCCAACTCGGTAAGCCGGCCGCTGTCCGGCAACCAGCGCAGCGGCAACCTGTTCAGCGGCGCCAGCGTGCCGGACACCCCGTTCAGCCTCGGCCAGAGCGTGCGCCACCCGCTGTTCGGCGACGGCGTGATCCTCAACTTCGAAGGCTCCGGCGCCCAGGCACGGGTGCAGGTGAACTTCGACAGCGAGGGCAGCAAGTGGCTGATGATGGGGTATGCGAAGCTGGAGGCAATCTGATCACGGCCAACCTGTAGGGGCGCCCCATGGGCGCGATCGCGGGCCTGGCCCGCTCCTACAGGGAATGGCGAGGCCTCAGTGATGCCCGCCGCCGTTCTGCTCGAAGGTCTCGATCAGGGCCACCTGCATCCGCGAATGCACACGGATGAACCAGCGCCAGAACACCGCGATCACCAGCGCGGCGATCAGCGCCACCACCACCAGCAGCTCGCCCGGCGGCAGGATGCTCGAACTGAGCGCCGCCAGCAGCAGCATCATGCCGCCCAGCGAAAGCAGCGGGATCAGCTCGGAAATCACCCGGCGCACGCGAGCCGTATGGCGCCCGGCGCTCTCCGTTTTCACGCCCATCTCCGCCAACAGCATCGCCAGCGCCTTGAGCTTGCGGTAGGCGGCGATCAGGAACGGCAGCGAGAGCAGCAGCGCGGCGCCCCAGATCAGCGCCTTGTGCAGCGCCTCGTGCTCGACGAACTGCGCCAGCCACTGTGACAGCCGGTCGGCGAAGAACGCCAGGCCGAAGAAGATCGCGATCACCAGGGTCAGGTTCACCCCGACCTGCAGCAGGATGCGGCGGATCATCCCGGCGAGGATCGCCTTGTCGCCACGCGGCTTGATGCTGCGCAACCACTCGCCGTACAGGCTGAACACCCGCACCATGGGCGACGGCAGGCTGCGCCCCAGGTACAGAGCCAGCGGGTCGGCCGAGCGGATCAGGTAGGGTGTCAGCAACGTGGTGATAGCCGATACGCCCACCACCACCGGGTAGAGGAAGTCGCTGGTCACGCCCAGGCTCATGCCCAGCGCGGCGATGATGAAGGAGAACTCGCCGATCTGCGAAAGGCCCATGCCCACGCGCATCGAGGTGCGCCCGTCGTTGCCGGCGATAAAGGCGCCAGCGCCGCAGGACACCAGCTTGCCTGCGACCACCACCAGGGTGATCACCAGGATCGGCGCGGCGTAGTCCACCAGCACCTTCGGATCGATGGTCAGGCCGATGGCAACGAAGAAGATGGCGCTGAACATGTCGCGCACGGGCTCCATCAGCCGTTCGATCTGAATCAGCTGGCGCGACTCGGCCATGATCGCGCCGATCAGGAAGGCGCCCAGGATCATGCTGTATTCCAGCTTCACTACCAGCAGGCAGAAGCCGAAGCAGAGGCCCAGCACCGTCACCAGCAGCATCTCGTTGCTTTCGAACTTCGCCACGTAGGCCAGCAGACGCGGTACCAGCAGGATACCGACGACCAGCGCGACGACCATGAACAGGCTGAGCTTGCCGACGGTGGAGAACACCTGGTCGGCCTCTACCGTGCCGCTCACGGCGATGCCGGAGAACAGCGCGATGATGCCGATGCCGAGGATGTCCTCGATGATCAGCACGCCGAAGATCAGCTGGGCGAAGCGCTCGTTCTTCATCTTCAGGTCGCCCAGGACCTTGATGATGATGGTGGTGGAGGACATCGCCAGGATCGCGCCGAGGAACAGCGAGTCCATCGTGTTCCAGTCGAACAGGCGGCCAATCTCGAAGCCGGCCCAGATCATCAGTGTGATTTCCAGGAAGGCGGCGATGAACGCCGTGGCGCCGACCTGGAACAGCTTGCGCAGGCTGAACTCCAGCCCCAGGCAGAACATCAGGAAGATCACCCCCAGCTCGGCGAGGGTCTTGATGGTCTCCTCGTCGTGCACCAGGGCGAAGGGCGGGGTATGCGGACCGATGATCACCCCGGCGATGATGTAGCCCAGCACCACCGGCTGCTTGAAGCGATGGCAGAGGATGGTGACGAAGCCGGCGATCAGCATGATCACCGCGAGGTCCTGGATGAAATCGATGGCATGCATGGTCGGCGGTCCTCGCGGCGGGGTGGTCAGGGGGATCGCGCGGCTGACGGCCTCGCTCAGCGAAGCCTACCATCCGAGTCCGCCGACAGGCGGTTCTGAAAGAATCAGTAACAGACTGATTTGGAAAGGGATTCATACGCTCCCATATCAGGGGGCAGGCCCCGACAGGGCAACAGCACGAAACAAAATCCGGCTAGCCCTCACAGGCCCCGGCCGGCAACATGACGTGCGTCGTATACCAACCAAGAGAATGACAACCATGAAGCGCTTTCTCAGCCTTGCCATGGCCTTCTGTGTCGCCGTGACGCTCAGCCTCGACGTCAACGCCGCCAAGCGTTTCGGTGGTGGCAAGAGCATGGGCTCGGCGCCAAGCCACCAGACCCGCCAGGCGCAACCCAACGCCGCCCCGAATTCCCCGACTGCCGCCGGCCCGGCCGCAACCGGTGCCGCCGCAGGCGCTGCCGGTGCCGCTGCCAAGAGCGGCGCTTCGCGCTGGCTCGGCCCGCTGGCCGGCCTTGCTGCCGGTGGCCTGCTCGCCTCCATGTTCATGGGCGACGGCTTCCAGGGCATGCAGTTCCTCGACATCCTGATCATCGCGCTGATCGCGTTCATCGCCTTCCGCTTCATCGCCTCCCGTCGCCGCCAGCAACAGGGCAACCAGCCTGCCATGGCCGGCGGACACGCGCCGATGCAGCGTGAAATGCCGGCCGCCCCGCCGTCGATCTTCGGGGGTGCCTCGCGCCCGGTGATGGACAGCCGCCCGGTGATCAACGCGCCGAGCTGGTTCGACGAAACCCGTTTCATCGGTGCCGCCCGCGAGCACTTCATGTCCCTGCAGCAGCACTGGGACGCCAACGAGATGGACAAGATCGCCGAGTTCGTCACCCCGCAGATGCTGCAGTTCCTCAAGCAGGAGCGCGCTGACCTGGGCGACGGTTACCAGTCCACCTACATCGACAACCTCGACGTGCAGCTCGAGGGCGTGGACGACCAGGCCGAGAAGACCATCGCCACCCTGACCTTCAGCGGTGTGTCGAAGTCCTCGCGTTTCGACCAGGGCGAGCCGTTCAGCGAAAGCTGGCGCATGGAGCGTGCCCAGGGCGAGAACCAGCCGTGGCTGGTGGCTGGCATCCGCCAGAACTGATCCCGCACCTGACAAGAAAGCCCGGCAAATGCCGGGCTTTTTCGTTCCCGCCCCCCGCTAACCAATAGGGAACGGCAGTGCCTGCGGGCCCGCCGCTCGTCCGGACAGCACCCGTGTATTGGTCTTGCGCGGATGGCCGGCTACTACTGTATAAAGCGCGCCATTCGTCGAATGTAGAGAGGCCCCGCCTGTGGAAGATGTGATCGAGAAGCTGCGTGAAGCGAACGAACCGGTTCCAGTACCACTGGAGCTGCCGGACGAAGAACTGCTGGTGGAGATCGAAGAAGCTCTGCTGATCGGCATTCCGTCGGAATTCCGCGAGTTCCTCCTGCTAGTCAGCGACGTGATCTACGGCCGCCTGGAGCCGGTCACCGTAGCCGACCCGCAGTCCCACACCTACCTGCCGGAAGTGGCAGCCGTGGCCTGGGCCAGTGGCCTGCCCCGCGAGCTGATTCCGCTCTGCGCCGATGGTGACGACTACTACGCGGTCGCCGAGGATGGCGAGGTCGTGCTGTGGGCCGACGGCGAGCTCACCGAGGAAACCTGGGACTCCGTTTGGACCTGGGCTCGCGACGTATGGCTCGATACTTGAGGGTGGGGTCCGGAATTTCCTGAAACTTCCATGGTCACACAGGCAACCCAGCGTACCTCCAGCCCTTGCTGCCCGGGTCGGTACGATGCCCCGTGGAGAAACTATGAAGTTGAAAGCCTTGTTCACCTGCCTGTTGCTGCTCGGCCTCGCCGGATGCGCCGACAAGGCCGTGGTGACGCTGCAGGATGGCAGCGAAATCCTGGTGAAGGATCACTCCGACTACGACAAATACAATGACTACTACGAGTTCGAGCAGCTCAACGGCGAGACGATCCTGATCAAGAAGGACAACGTCCGCTTCATCAAGACCCCGTGAAGGGCGCGCTAGCGCGCCCCGAGCCTTCCCCCACTCTCCAGCTCCAGCAGGTTGAGCAGGTACTGGCCGCAGTAGCCCAGGTCCTGTTCGATGGCCTTGCGCGCGCCCGCGCCATCGCCACGCTCCAGCGCCTGGAGGGTGTCTTCGTGGAAGTCGTTCAGGCGCAGCGACAGGTCGGCCTCGGTGAACAGCCGGTTGAAGAACGGCCCGACCTGCAGCCACAGCGCCTCGATCATGCGCAACAGCGTGGGGTTGCCGCAGGCGCGGTAGAGCGTCAGGTGGAACAGGCTGTTGGCTTCCAGGTAACCGTGGACGTCACGGGCGTTCAGCGCGACTTCCATGCGTTCGGTGCAATCGCGCAGCAGCGCCATATCGGCGGACTTCAGGTGCCTGGCCGCGTCTTCCACCGCCAGTCCCTCCAGGGATTGCCGCACCTGCAGGATCTGCAGGTAGCGCTCGCGGGTCATCACCGGCACCCGTAGCGAGCGCTGCGGCTCGCCTTCCAGCGCGCCCTCGGCCACCAGCCGTTGCAGGGCGGCGCGGACGGGCATCGGGCTGGTGCCCCACTCATCGGCCAGATCGCGGATCTTCAGCCGCTCGCCCGGCTGAAAGCGCCCGCTCAGCAGAGCCTGGCGCAAGTTCTGATACAGCTGTTCCTGAAGGTTGTCGGCCATCGTGATTCACTCCCGGACGGCCGGCGGCGCCGGCAGTTGGGCGAAGGTCAGGCTGCAGTCGTGCTTCATCGTGCTTATCCCTTGTTCTCGATCAGACAGTTGCCGCCATCCACCACCAGCACTTCGCCGGTGATGTAGCTGGCGTCGGGCGAGGCCAGGAAGGCGATGGCGGCCGCCACCTCCTCCGGTCGCCCGGATCGGCCGAGCGGCGTGCGCCGTCCGGCCTGGAGTTCGTCCTCGCTGCTGGAGCCGGTGGCGATCCAGCCCGGCGCCACGCTGTTCACCGTCACCCCGCGGCGCGCCACTTCCAGCGCCAGCCCCATGCTCATGCCGAGCATCCCGGCCTTGGCCGCGCTGTAGGCGGATTCACCGGGGTTGCTGGCGCGCACGCCGGTGGTGGAGCTGACATTGACGATGCGCCCGTAGCCACGCTCCAGCATCCCCGGCAGCAGCGCGCGGGTGAGCAGGAAAGCGCTGGTGAGATTGCGCGCCAGCGACAGGTTCCAGGTCGCCAGGTCCATCGCGGCCAGTTCGGCGAAAGGCTCGGGGCTGCCCTGCATGGCCATGCCGGCGTTGTTCACCAGCACGTCTACCCTTCCCCATTGCGCCTGCGCCCATTCGGCCAGGGCGCGGACGTCGTCCTCACGGGTCAGGTCGGCGGTCAGCGCGCGGGCCTCGAAACCTTCGGCACACAGCTCCTCGGCCCGTTTCAGGATGCGCTCGCTGCTGGCGGTGAGCAGCAGCTTCACACCGTTGCGGGCCAGCCGGCGGGCACTGGCGAAGCCGATGCCGGACTCGCTGCCGGCGCCGCTGACCAGGGCAACCTGGCCAGCCCAGGCAGACTCATTCGTGACATCGTTCATGGGTATCTTCTTGATCTGTGATCACAGAATTCGTTACAGAGCAGATTATCAGGCAGTCGATCCGCTGTATTGACATTTTTGTGATCACAAATGGAATATGTGCGAAATAACAAACGAGGTGTGCAACATGACCGCCAGCGGAATCGCCCAACAGGCCGTGGATCTCTTCACCGCCCGCGAGCGCCAGCGCTTCCTGGAACAGAATCCCAAGTCCGTCGCCCTCGCCGAGCGCGCGCACCAGTCCCTGTATGCCGGCGTGCCGATGCACTGGATGGCCGACTGGTCCACGCCCTGCCCGCTGTTCGTCGAACGCGCCCAGGGCGCGCGCTTCTACGACGTGGACGGCCATGACTACGTGGACTTCTGCCTGGGCGACACCGGCAGCATGTTCGGCCACTCGCCGGCGCCGATCGCCCGTGCCCTCGCCGAGCAAGGCGCACGCGGCCTGACCACCATGCTTCCCGGCGAAGACGCCGTGGTCTGTGGCGAGCTGCTCGCCGCGCGCTTCGGCCTGCCCTACTGGCAGGTCACCGCCACCGCTACCGACTCCAACCGCTACGTGCTGCGCTGGGCCCGTGCGGTGACCAAGCGCAAGACCCTGCTGGTGTTCGACGGCTGCTACCACGGCACCGTCGACGACGTGATGGTGCGCTACCGCGACGGCGAGACCGTGCACCGCTCCGGCCTGGTCGGCCAGGCCTACGACCTGACCCAGCACAGCCGCTCCATCCCCTTCAACGACGTCGAGGCGCTGGAAGCCGCGCTGGCACAGGGCGACGTCTGCGCCCTGCTGTGCGAACCGGCGATGACCAACATCGGCATGGTCCTGCCCGATCCGGGCTTCATGCAGAAGTGCCGAGAGCTGACGCGGAAGTACGGTTCGTTGCTGATCATCGACGAAACCCACACCATCTCCACCAATATCGGCGGCTGTACCCAGCTGTGGAACCTCGACCCGGACTTCTTCGTGGTCGGCAAGCCGATCGCTGGCGGCGTGCCCTGCGGCATCTTCGGCTGCAGCGCGGAGATGGCCGAACGCATGGCCGCCTCGCGCCTGAGCGCCCAGGAAGACAGCCATGGCCATGGCCACAGCGGCATGGGCACCACCCTCTCGGCCAACGCCCTGGCCATGCACTGCATGCGCGCCAACCTCGAGCAGGTGATGACCCAGGCCGCCTACGACCACATGCTGCCACTGGCCAAGCGCCTGGCCGATGGTTTCCGCCGCCTGATCGCCAAGCACGACCTGAAGTGGTCGGTGACCGAGCTGGGCGCACGCAGTGAGTTCCAGTTCTGCCCCGTCTCCCCGCGCACCGGCGCCGAGGCCGAAGCGGCCTTCCACGACGAGCTGCAGATGGCCCTGCATCTGTATCTGATCAACCGCGGCATCCTGATCACGCCGTTCCACAACATGACCCTGTGCTGCCCGGACACCACCGCCGCCGACGTGGATCGCCTGATCGAGACCCTCGATGCCGGCATCACCGAGCTGCTGGCGATTCCCGGCGCGCGCGAGGCCTGACCCTGTAGGAGCGAGCCAGCTCGCTCCTACGAAGAGCCAATTCCCGGCGCACTGCGCCACCGAGGACCACCATGCAATTCGCCGATCGACAGGAAGCCGAAGCCTTCCTCGCCGCCCACCCGGACGTGCGCAGCATCGAACTCTTCATCATCGACTCCAACGGCATCCCGCGCGGCAAGCTGCTGCACCGTGACGAGCTGCTGGCGATCTACGACAACGGCCGTCCGTTGCCCAGCTCGATCCTCGCGCTGACCGTGCAGGGCGAAGACGTCGAAGGCACCGGGCTGGTCTGGGAAGTGGCCGACGCCGACTGCTGGACCTACCCGCTGCCCGGCAGCCTGACCCTGCAACCCTGGCGCGCCAGCCCCACCGGCCAGCTGCAAGTGAGCATGCACCCGACCCAGGGCCTGCCGGCCACCCCTGCCGACCCGCGCCAGGCGCTGTCCCGAGTAGTCGACCGGCTGAAGGCCGATGGCTTGCACCCGGTGATGGCGGTCGAGCTGGAGTTCTACCTGCTGGACAAACAGCGCGACGCCAGTGGCCGTCCGCAGCCGGCGGTGCAGATGAACGGCATCCGTCCGGAGGCTCCGCAGGTCTATGGCGTCTATGAACTGGAGCAGTTGCAGCCGTTCCTCGACGATCTGTATACCGCCTGCGAAGTCCAGGGCCTGCCGGTGCGCACGGCAATTTCCGAATACGCGCCGGGCCAGGTCGAGCTGACCCTGGAGCACCGCTTCGACGTCATGCAGGCCATCGACGAAGGCGTGCGCTACAAGCGTCTGGTGAAGGGCGTGGCGAACAAGCACGGGCTGCAGGCCTGCTTCATGGCCAAGCCGTTCGGCGACCGTGCCGGCTCCGGCATGCACCTGCACGTCAGCCTGGCCGATGAACAAGGCAACAACCTCTATGCCAGCGACGACATCCATGGCACGCCGCTGCTACGCCACTCCATCGGCGGCATGATGGCGCGCCTGCTGGACTCGCTGGCGATCTTCTGCCCCAACGCCAATTCCTTCCGCCGTTTCCAGGCCAACAGCTACGCGCCGCTGGCCAAGAGCTGGGGCGTGAACAACCGCACCGTGTCCTTCCGCGTGCCCGGCGGCCCGGCGAAGAGCCGGCACATCGAGCACCGCATCTGCGGCGCCGACGCCAACCCGTACCTCGCCGCGGCGGCGATCCTCGCGGCCATCCACGAAGGCATCAGCGAACAGATCGATCCGGGCGCGCCCATCGTCGGCAACGGCTACGAGCAGGCCACCGAATTCCTCCCCACCGACTGGCTCACCGCGCTGCGCGCACTGGAAGGCTCCACCTGGGCCCGGGAGGCGCTGGGCGAAGAGTTCCTCAAGGTGTTCCTGGCGATCAAGTGGGAAGAGTACCGCCAGTTCATGGGCGAGGTCGGCGAGCAGGACTGGCGCTGGTACCTGCATCACGCGTAAACAGCGGAAACGAAACGGCTCTTGTAGGAGCGAGCTTGCTCGCGAACGCTTCCGCGCCGGAGTCTGTTCGCGAGCAAGCTCGCTCCTACAGGGACAGCAACCGTCGCGGCCCAGATCTCGGCTCACCCGCAGACACACGAAAGACTTACGAAAAATTTACCCTGCCAGAGTGAAGATTCTGGTCTTTTCTTGGTCAGTAGTTCCACGGGGCGCGGCTGAGTGCCCCGTGGTCAAAGCGGCGCCGCCGGTACTGCCTGCCGGCCGCCGTCCTCTCTCAGGCAGGGAGATCCCGTAGACAATGAGCACTCCTGTCGTACTGATCACCGGCGCTGCCGGTGGCCTCGGAAAAGCCATCGCCAAACGTTTCGCCCAAAGCCACTGGCGCATCGCCGCCACCGACGTGGACAAAGCCGGCCTGCATGCGCTGAACGCCCAGGTACCGCTGGACGCCACCGCCGTCGGCGATCTGCGCCGCGCCGACAACTGTCACAACCTGGTCTCCGACATCCTCGCCCGCACCGGCCGTCTCGACGCCCTGGTGAACGCCGCCGGTGTCTGGCGCGAAGGCCCGGTGGAGAACTTCAACGAGGATGACTTCGACCTGGTCATGGGCGTGAACCTCAAGGCCGCCTTCTACATGTGCCAGGCGGCGACGCCGTACCTCAAGGAAAACCACGGCTGCATCGTCAACATCTCCAGCGACTCCGGCCGCCAGGCCTATCGCGGTTCCGCGGCCTACTGCGCGAGCAAGGCGGCGCTGACCATGCTCACCCGCACCCTGGCGCTGGAGCTGGCCGAGTCGGGCGTGCGGGTCAACGCCATTTCCCCGGCCGACATCGCCACGCCGATGCTCGACTACCAGGCCGAGCGCTATGGCCAGGGCAATCCCGACGGTTACAAGCGCGCCCTGCTGAAGGATTATCCACAGGGCAAGGTGGCGCGCTTCATCCGCCCCGAGGAAGTCGCCGAACTGGTCTGGTACCTCTGCAAGCCGGAGTCCGAAGCCATCACCGGCGCCGACCTGGCGATCGACTTCGGTCTCTCCGCCGGGCGCTGAGCCAACCACCCCACGAACGGGCGACCAGGAGTCGCCCGTTTTTCGTTGCGGGGCGCTGATCGAACGTCGGCTGCGCCACTGGCGAAGGGTCTACTGGTGCCGGGCGCCAATCGGCGGTATAGAAAAAACTGTGTCGCCTGCCGCGCTCCGGTTGTCCAGAGTGAGGCACTTTCCTTTTCCCCAGACAATTCCGAAGAGAATTCCATGGAACCTGGCAACCACCAGCTCAGCATGACCGTCCTGATGACCCCCGACATGGCCAACTTCTCCGGCAATGTTCACGGAGGCACCCTGCTCAAGTACCTCGACGAGGTCGCCTACGCCTGCGCCAGCCGCTACGCCGGCTATTACGTGGTGACCCTGTCGGTGGACCAGGTGATCTTCCGCCAGCCGATCCACGTCGGCGAACTGGTCACCTTCCTCGCCTCGGTGAACTACACCGGCCGCACCTCCATGGAGATCGGCGTGAAAGTGATCACCGAGAACATCCGCGAGAAATCCGTGCGCCACACCAACAGTTGCTTCTTCACCATGGTGGCGCTGGACGACGACCGCAAGACGATCGAGGTTCCGCAACTGGTGCCGCAAACCAAGGAAGAGAAACGACGCTTCGCCCAGGCCCAGCAGCGCCGGCAGATTCGTCAGGAACTGGAGCAGCGCTATCAGGAGCTTCGCGACGAATAAGCGACGTTCAAGACATTTCCTGAAAAGAAATCCCGCGTGTCGAAGAAATTTCCCAATGCGTCAACAGGTTACCCTTGCGTAAAAGCAAGGTAGGAATTCATTACTACGCCTAAACTTTTCACACGCGGGTTTGCCCCCGTGACCCACCGTCGAGCGACCCGGTGCTGATGCGCAGTCCGGTCGCTCCCTGAGTGCCCGGAGTCCAGACCATGCATCACACCCCGCTACTGACTACCCTGGCCGTAGGCTTCGTACTGGCCTTCGTCCTCGGCGCCCTGGCCAACCGCCTTCGCATCTCGCCGCTGGTGGGCTACCTGCTCGCCGGCGTGCTGGCCGGCCCCTTCACTCCCGGTTATGTCGCCGACCAGGCGCTGTCCACGGAAATCGCCGAGTTGGGTGTGATCCTGCTGATGTTCGGCGTCGGCCTGCACTTCTCGCTCAAAGACCTCCTCTCGGTGAAAGCCATCGCCATTCCCGGCGCGGTGGTACAGATCGGCGTCGCCACCCTGCTCGGCCTGGGCCTGGCCTGGATGATGGGCTGGAACTTCGGCGGCGGCCTGGTCTTCGGCCTCGCCCTGTCGGTCGCCAGTACTGTAGTGCTGCTGCGCGCGCTGGAGCAGCGCCAGCTGATCGACACCAAGCGCGGCCGCATCGCCATCGGCTGGCTGATCGTCGAAGACCTGGCCATGGTCCTTACCCTGGTCCTGCTCCCGGCCCTGGCCGGCTCGCTGGGCGGCACCTCCGACGGTGGCGACGGCGGCCTGCTGATGCCGATCCTGCTGACCCTGGGCAAGGTCGCCGCATTCGTCGCGGTCATGATCCTTGGTGGCCGCCGCTTCGTGCCCTGGGTGCTGGAGCGCGTGGCCAAGACCGGCTCGCGCGAACTGTTCACCCTGGCCGTGCTGGCCATCGCCCTGGGCATCGCCTATGGCTCGGCGGTGATCTTCGGCGTGTCCTTCGCCCTTGGCGCCTTCTTCGCCGGCATGATCCTCAACGAGTCCGAGCTCAGCCACGAGGCCGCCGAGAACTCGCTGCCGCTGCGCGACGCCTTCGCCGTGCTGTTCTTCGTCTCCGTCGGCATGCTGTTCAACCCGGCGATCCTGATCCACGAGCCGCTGCCGGTGCTGGCGACCTTCCTGGTCATCGTCTTCGGCAAGTCGGTGGCGGCCTACGTCATCGTGCGGATGTTCGGCCACCCCAACAGCACTGCGCTGACCATCGCCGCGAGCCTGGCGCAGATCGGCGAGTTCTCCTTCATCCTGGTCGGCCTCGGCGTGACCCTGAACCTGCTACCCGAAGCCGGCCGCGACCTGGTGCTGGCGGGCGCGATCCTGTCGATCCTGGTCAACCCGCTGCTGTTCATCGCCATCGACCGCCTGCAGGCGCGCCAGGAGCAGAAGGCCGAGAACGACCCCGGCGTGGTCCAGGTGGAGGCGCCGGACCTGCCACCGCCGGTGCTCGAAGAGCATCATGCCATTCTCATCGGCCACGGCCGCGTCGGTGCGCTGGTCAGCGAGCGACTGCGCAAGGACAAGGTCCCGGTGGTGGTGATCGAGGACAAGCGCGAGAAGGCCGCGGAACTACGTGAGCACGGCCTCTGCGTGGTGGTCGGCAACGCCGCCAATCCCGAGGTGCTGACCCAGGCCAACATCACCTCGGCGCGCTGGCTGCTGATCGCCATCCCCAACGGCTTCGAGGCCGGGACGATTTCCAGCCACGCGCGGGCGATCAACCCGAACCTGGACATCATCGCCCGCGCCCACTTCGACGCCGAGGTGGACTACCTGGAGCAGAACGGCGCCAACCTGGTGATCATGGGCGAGCGGGAAATCGCTCGCGGCATGGTCGAGCGGGTCGAACGCGAGGGCGCCACCCCGGCGGCCAGCGACGACCACCTGCCGCAGTCGGCCTGACGCCATGCTGCGCCGGCTCTACGACTGGACCATGCGCCTGGCGGGGCATCCGCGGGCGGAGCTGGCACTGGGTGGGGTGACCTTCGCGGAGAGCTCGTTCTTCCCCATTCCACCGGACGCGCTGCTGGTGCCCATGGTCCTGGCCAACCGGGCCAAGGCCTGGCGCTACGCGACTATCTGCATCATCAGCTCGGTACTGGGCGGCATCGCCGGCTATTTCATCGGCCTGCTGCTGTTCGAGACGGTGGGGCAGGCGATCCTTGGCTTCTACGGCCTGCAGGAGAACTTCGCCGAGGTCGCCGAGCGCTACAACGAACTCGGCTGGCTGATGGTGCTGCTGGGTGGCGGTTTCACCCCGCTGCCCTACAAGCTGATCACCTTGACGAGCGGGGTGACCCAGCTGGACCTCTGGCTATTCATCGGCCTGAGCGTGGTGGCGCGTACGCTGCGCTTCGCCGCCACCTGCGCCCTGCTGTTCTGGGCAGGCCCGGCCCTGCGCGAAGCCATCGAGAAACGCCTGGGTCTGGCGTTCGGCGTGCTCACCGCGATGGTGGTGGGCGGGTTGCTGCTGGGCAAGTACATGCTTTAAGGCGGCAGGCGGCAGGCGGCTGGCGGCAGGCG
>CBIGPF010000066.1:0-28709 GCA_966191535.1 uncultured Pseudomonas sp.
CCGGGTGTTTTTTTGTGCGTTGCCCCAAACCACCCCCCACCCGACCCCCCCCCCCCTGTAGCCGCGTGTTGCCTCCCGACCCGCCTGGCTGTTTGTGCGCTAGCACGCCCGCTCCTACAAAAACGGACGCTCTGGAGCACTCAATCGCGATCCGGCGCCCCCAGCGGGAACAGCGGCCGGTGCGGCCGCGCCTCCTCCACTGCACGGGCGAAGGACGGGCGCGCCAGCAGGCGGGAGCGGTACGCACGCAGGGTCGGGTACTGGTCGCCGATGGGATGGGTCCAGTCGGCATAGAACAGCGACGGCGCGGCGGCGCAGTCGGCGAGGCTGAAGCGGTCTCCCGCCGCCCAGGTGCGCCCGGCCAGTTCTTCCTCCAGCCAGGCATAGGCCAGTTCGAGCTTGCTCACCGCATGGGCCAGGCCTTCCGCGCGCTTGGTCGCTTCGCCGCTCATGGCGCCGAGAACGGCATGCTGCACCGGGGTCATCACGTGCCAGTCGAAGAAGCGGTCGAGGAAGCGCACGTCCAGTGCCTTGAGCGGGTCGTCCGGCAGCAGGCGCACCGGACCGGGATGCTTCAGGTGCAGGTACTCGATGACGATGCTGGTCTCGGCGACGCTGTGCTCACCGTCCAGCAGCACCGGGAATTTCGCCAGCGGCCACAGCCGCAGCCAGTGCGCGCCATTCTCCGGCTCATCCGGGCCGAGGCCGCGGAACTCGAAGGGCGTGGCGTTCTCGTAGAGGGCGATCAGCACCTTCTGCGTGTAGGAGGAAAACGGATGGCCGAACAGGATGAGGGACATGGCGGGATCACCTGAGGCAGACGAAAGTACTCAGCCTAGACCCGAATGACCCCGCCATGAATGTCTCAGCAGGCCTGCACCTGACCTGCCGTCGGGCGCGGCGGCGCGAAGCGGCTGGCGAGCACGAGCATCACCAAGCACACCAGCGCCATGCCGATCCAGGCCGGTGCCAGGCTGGCCATGGATTGCCGCGCAAACCCTGCCAGCAGCGGGAACAGCGCCGCGATCAGGTATCCCACGCCCTGTACGAAGCCCACCAGCGCGCCAGCCTCGGTGGGGCTGCGGGCGCGGTCCATGGCGACGATCAGCGACAGCGGGAACAGTGCGCCGATGCCCAGGCCGAGCCCGACCATCACCACCAGCGCCCATTGCTGCGGCCACATCACCAGCACGACCAAGCCACCAAGCAGCAGGACAATGGCCAGGATAAGCGCCGGTCGACGATCCGGCAGGCGGTCGATGAAGGCTGACACCAGCAGGCCGGCAACCACTTCGGTCAGGGTCAGGCCACCGAGCAGCGCACCGGCCTGGGCGGGCGTCCAACCGAGCGCCGTGTAGTACGGCGGCAGCCAGGCGAGCACCAGCACATAGGCGCCGGTGCCCAGCCCGAAGAACAGCGCCAGCCACGCCGCGCGCCGGGCGATGCCGGAAAAGGCCGGAGCTGCCGAACCGACCGGTGCCTCACCCTGCGCCGCCCGGTTCCACACCGGTAGCGCCAGCACGGCCGGCAGCGCCCAGAACGCCAGCGCCGGCAGTTCGCCCCAGGCGTTCGCCAGCCAGGGTGAAGCGACGCTGGCCAGCACCGCGCCGCCCATGATCGCGGTGGAATAGGCGCCCATCGCGCCACCCACGCGGGCACCGAAGCGCTGGCGGATGAACACTGGCAACAGCGCCTGGCACGCAGCGATTCCCAGGCCAGCGAGGACCGCGCCGCCGAGCAGCCCGACCTGCCCGGGCAGCAGGCGCAGCACGCAGGCGAACGCGATCAGCAACAGGCCGAACGCCACGCCGCGGCGCACGCCGAGGTGGCGCAGCAACTGCGCCGCGCCCAGTGCGCCCAGGCCCATCAGCAGCACCGGCAAGCTGGTGAGCAGGCTGGCCAGGCTGTCGGAGAGGTGAGCAGAGGCCTGCAGCGCGTCCAGCAGTGGGCCGATGGAGGCCAACGCCGGGCGCAGGTTCAGACCGGCCAGCACGACGGCGAGCAGGCAGGCGGCAAGGGAGACGGTTCGAGACATGGCAAACTTCCTTCCAGTGGAGCACCAGCGCTTGATCAGAGAAGCAGCGCAGGCGAATATCTCTACATCAAGACAAATCCAATGTATCTCGACATCAAGATAAAAAGGAAGCCCCATGGACAGAGCCGCATTTGCCGTCGAGCAATGGCACCAGCAACTGCCCGAGCTGGAGACCGACGGCATGCTCCTGCTCGGCCGCCTCGGTGAAGCGGCGCAAGTGATCGCCCGAGACCACCTCAACCCGCTGTTCGCCGAGTACGGCCTGCAACCGGGCGAGTTCGACGTGCTCGCCACCCTGCGCCGCAGCGGCCCGCCCTTCCGCCTTACGCCCACCGTGCTCTACGAGGCGGCGATGATCTCTTCCGGCAGCATGACCAACCGCCTCGACCGTCTGGAAAAACAGGGCCTGGTCGAGCGCATGGCCAATCCCGAGGACGGCCGCGGCTCGCTCGTCGGCCTCAGCGATGCCGGTCTCGCGCTGATCGACCAGGCCGTTGGCGCCCATGTCGACAACCAACGCCAGGTGCTCTCCGGGCTGAGCGCAGCCGAGCAGAAGAAGCTCTCCGCCCTGCTGGAAAAACTCCTCGCCAGCCTGCCCGAAACCAGTCGCTGAGCGGCCTCCTTCCGGCGCTTTGGCGCCCAGGAACCATCGCCGCAGAGCGGCTCTTGGCCACCATCCAGCCGGACGGCGATGTCGTTTTTGATCATGCCCATGGCGATTTCGAGCAACTCGCCGCCCCCTCACTGCCTTAGCTTGAGCCCCGCGTGAAGCGCATTGCCGCCACGCGGATTCCCCGGCCCTCACTTCAGGAGCCACGGCTGCGGGGAAGCTGCACCCGGCCACGCGTCACCGCGCCCTACATAACAATTTCAATAAAAGGCCGACAGATGACTGCTCCCAGTGCAAAAGGCGCCAATGGCGATCTGGTGCAGGGCTTCAAGCCCCGCCACGTAACCATGCTTTCCATCGCGGGAATCATCGGCGCAGGCTTGTTCGTGGGCTCCGGTCACGCGATTGCCGCCGCCGGCCCTTCCGCCATCGTCGCCTACGCCCTCTCCGGGCTGCTGGTAGTGCTGGTGATGCGCATGCTCGGCGAGATGGCCGTGGCCAGCCCCGATACCGGCTCCTTCTCCGCCTACGCCGACCAGGCCATCGGCCGCTGGGCCGGCTTCACCATCGGCTGGCTGTACTGGTGGTTCTGGGTGCTGGTGATCCCCATCGAAGCCATCGCTGCCGGGGTCATCCTCAACAACTGGTTCCCGCAGGTCGAGACCTGGGTGTTCGCCCTGTCGATGACGCTGCTGCTGACCATCACCAACCTGTTCAGCGTCGCCAAGTACGGCGAGTTCGAGTTCTGGTTCGCCATGCTCAAGGTGGTGGCCATCATCGTCTTCATCGGCCTCGGTGCTGCCGCGCTGTTCGGCCTGCTGCCGGGGCGCGAGGCCAGCGGCCTGAGCAAGCTGATGCACGAGCACGGCGGCTTCATGCCCAATGGCTGGACGGCCATCTTCAGCGCACTGATCACCACCCTGTTCAGCTTCATCGGCACCGAGGCGGTGACCATTGCCGCCGCCGAATCCAGCGACCCCAGCCGCAACATCGCCAAGGCCACGCGCTCGGTGATCTGGCGCATCAGCGTGTTCTACCTGCTGTCGATCCTGGTGATCATCTCGGTGGTGCCGTGGAACGACCCGCGCCTGGTGGAGATCGGTTCCTACCAGCGTGCGCTGGAGCTGCTGAACATTCCCAACGCACAGCTGCTGATGGACCTGGTGGTACTGGTCGCCGTCGCCAGTTGCCTGAACTCCTCGGTGTACATCGCCTCGCGGATGATCTACTCGCTGAGCCGCCGCAACGACGCGCCGGCCTTCATCCAGCGCACCTCGGCGGCCGGCGTGCCGCGCGCGGCAGTGATCGCCAGTACGCTGATCGGCATGTTCACCACGCTGCTCAACTTCTTCGCACCGGGACGGCTGTTCGACTTCCTGCTGGCCAGCTCCGGCTCCATCGCCCTGCTCGTCTACCTCGCCATCGCCGTGTCGCAACTGCGCATGCGCGGCATCCTGCGCCGGCGCAACCATGAGCTGGTGTTCCGCATGTGGCTGTTCCCCTGGCTGACCTGGCTGGTGATCGGGATCATCAGCTTCATCCTGGTGGTGATGTTCATCATGCCGACGCACCGCATCGAGGTGAGCTCGACCCTGGCGCTGACGGTGATCATCATCCTGCTCAGCCAGACCAGCCGGCGCACATCCCCCCACGCCCCGGCTGCCCTCGGCCGCCGCGCCGTGCGCGGCTGAGCCGGTCGCCAACCCACGCAGACGAGGTGCCGATTGGTCGAACGCCGCCAGTTCAGTGGTGCCATGCAGGGCCGCAACCTGCGCTACCTCGACGGGGACTCCAGGGAGCCCAGCCGCCTTGCGCGGGTGGGCTTCCTGCTGCTCGAACACTTCTCCCTGCCCGCCTTCACCCAGGCACTGGATACGCTGGTCACCGCCAACCTGATCCGTGCGCGGACCTTCGTCACCGAGACCTTCAGCCTCGACGGCGCGTCCGTCACCAGCGACCTCGGCCTGGTGATCTGCCCCGGCGCCACGCTGACCACGGCATCGCTCGCGGAGCTGGACCTGCTGGTAGTCTGCGGCGGCCTGCGCACGCAACTGCGCGCGCCGCCCGAGCTGACGCGCCTGCTGCAGATCGCCGCCGACAGGCACATCGCCCTTGCCGGTCTGTGGAACGGCGCGTGGTTTCTCGGCCAGGCAGGTCTGCTGGACGGCTACCGCTGCGCCATCCACCCGGAAAACCGTGCCGCGCTGGCGGAGATCGCGCGGCACAGCGAGGTCACCAGCGAGAGCTACCAGGCCGACCGTGACCGCCTCACCGCCGCCAGCCCCACCGGTGCCTTCAACCTGGTGCTGGAGTGGATCAATGCGCGCCACGGGCGCGAACTGGTGGACGCCATCGTCGACATCCTCGCATTCGAGGAGTCGCGCTTCCGCCGCACCCGACCGGCGTTGCACGAGAAGCTCAGCGAGCCGCTGCGCGAGGCGATCAACCTGATGAGCGCGAACATCGAGGAACCGCTGAGCCAGGACCAGCTGTCGAGCTACGTCGGGCGCTCCAAGCGGCAGATCGAACGGCTGTTCCAGGAGCAGTTGGGCACCACGCCGGTGCGCTATTACCTGGAGCTGCGCATCACCGAAAGCCGCCGCCTGCTGCAGCACTCCAGCCTGCCGATGTACGAGGTGGGGCTGGCTTGCGGCTTCGTCTCACCCAGCCATTTCAGCAAGTGCTACACGTCCTTCTACGGTTACTCACCGTCCAAGGAAGCGCGCTTTGGTTGCGTGAAAGCGCTTCAACGCGCCCCCACGGCGCTGGGCGAGTAACCGTAGTAGCGAGCGAAGGCGACGCTGAAATTGTTCGGGTGCCCGTAGCCCACCGCCCAGGCAGCCTGCGCGACCTGGCAGCCACCTTCGAGCAGCGTATGGGCACGGGTCATCCGCCACTCGATCAGGGACTGCTGCGGCGTACAGCCGTAATGGCGCCTCCAGCCGGCCTTCAGCCGCGACTCACCCATGCCGGCGGCGGCGGCCAGCAGGGCCAGGGTCACGGGCTGCCCGAGATGGTCCAGGAGCCAATCGCGGGCACGCTCCAGGCGCTCGACGTCAGTCGTTTTCAGCGCGCGCCCGACACTGACGGGCTCGGCGATCACACCCGGCAAGTGCTCACGCAACAGCGCCAGACCATTGAGGTGCAGGTCCAGCGGCGATTGCCCCGGTCTTGCCAGCGCGCGGGCGTAATCGAGGCTGGAGGACGATGTTCTTCGGTGCGCCAGTTGGCGCAGTTGGCCATTGCCCAGCAGCGTCCGCGCCGCTGCCTCGCCGAGATAATCCACCAGCAAGGACTCGTCGACAATCAGTCGCAGCTGGCTCAGCGTTTCCCCGCCGCGATAGCAACGCTCGCCGTCGCTGAGGCGGAAGCTGGTGATGGTCGTGTGGCCCGCCTCGAAGTCGACCGAATTGCCATCCCGGCCGAGAAAGCGGGAGCGCCCTTCCAGGCCCAGCGTGATGACCAGCGACGCCCGCTCGTGGGGCGACCGGCTGTGCTCGCGGCAGTCATCCACAGGATGCAGACGGGAGCGCACCAGCAGCAGTCCTGGCGCCAGTTGCCGGCGTACGGTGGTTCCCTGCGTCGATGGCATCGCTGGTTTCCTTTCGTGCAGTGCGCAGACGAAATACAGCGTCGCGCAAAGATCACAGACGATAGTCGTTCGCATTAGCGCGCACCCTGTTTCCTACGTCAATCACGTCGGAGCACCGCGATGAACACATTCCCGACTCACCCGTTGCGCCGCAGCTGGGACCTGCTGCTGGCCAGTGTTGGCGCGGACTGCCTGCGGGCAGCGCTGGAGCACGACCTGTTCAGTCAGCTGGGCGAGTCGACCCGCATCGAGCAACTCGTCACCCGCACGACGGTGCCCGCCGCCGCCCTGGCACCGCTGCTGGACTGTCTGTGGAGCCTGGGCCTGCTGGAGCGCAGCGCTGATCGTTATCGGGCCAGCGAGGTCGCCCGGCGCCACTTCCTGCCCGCCTCGCCGCACTACTGCGGCGAGGCCTGGTTGCTGCGCCTGGAAGCACTGAGACGGGTCGGCGCCGGACTGGGGAGCGACCTGCCACTCGCCCCACCCGCCGAGGCGGTGCGCAGCGGCTGGGCCGACGCCGCACGGCGACAGCTGGCGCAGGAGCAGCAGGCGGTGACTGCCGAGACGGCGGTGACACTGGTACAGCGCTGCGGCGGCCTGTCAGGAACCGCAGGTTTTCTCGATCTGGGCGGTGGCCCCGGCCTGCAGGCGATCGCCCTGGCGAAAGCCTGGCCACAGTGCCGAGGGGTAGTGGTGGATTTCCCGGAAAGCGCCACGGTAGCGCAGGACAACATTCGCGCAGCCCGTATGGATGACCGGCTACAGGCCATCGGCGCCGACCTGAGCGCAGCCGAGCTGGGAGCAGGTTTCGATCTGGTCTGGTGCGCCTCGGTGCTGCACTTCGTCGAGGATCGCCTCGCCCTGCTGCAGCGTATCCGATCAGCCCTCAAGCCAGGCGGGCACTTCCTCTGCCTGCACGCACATTGGGAAGCGCAGCCGGAGCTGGCCGCGCGCGTGCTGCCCTACTACCTGCCGCTGCGCCTGCGCGGCCACTGGGTGCCGCAGCCGGGTGAGTTGCAGGCGCTGCTGCACCAGGCCGGCTTCGCGTCGGTGGACGACCTCGGCCATGTCGACATCCCGTTGGCCCCGGTACGGGTGCTGCTCGCCCGCTAGCCCCCTGGAAAGCACAATGCCCGCGCAAGGCGGGCATTGTTCAAGGGCAACGAACCGATCAGGCCAGCGGCGGCGTGCTCGGCGGCACCAGGCGCTTGGAGCCGGTGGCTTCGAAGGCCGCGGCGAAGCGCAGCAGCGCGGAGTCGTCGTAGGCGCGGCCGGCGAAGGTCAGGCCCACCGGCATGCCGATGTCGGCCATCACGCCCATCGGCACGGTGACAGTCGGCACGCCCAGGTGCCGGATCGCCAGGTTGCCGTTGGCGACCCAGATACCGTTGCTCCAGGCGATGTCGGCCGATTCCGGATTCACATCGGCGTCCGCAGGGCCGACGTCGGCCACGGTGGGGAACAGCACGGCGTCCAGCTTCAGGCCGTCCATCCAGTCTTCCAGGTCGAGCTTGCGGGTCTTTTCCAGGCCGCGCAGGCCGTCGGGCAGGCTCTCGATCTGGTCCCAGGTCTTCAGGCCGCGCTTGGCCATGTTGACGTACTCGTCCATGCCGGCAACCAGGTCGTCCTCGCGGTTCGGCAAGGTGCCCGGGTCATGGGGGAAGATCTGCGGGCCATCGACGTCGGCCAGCTTGTTCAGCTTGGGATCGCCGTTGGCGCGGAGGAAATCGTCGAAGCCCCAGCCCGACAGTTCCCACAGCTCGTCCTGCATGAACTGCTCGGTGACGAAGCCACGGTTGAACACGGTCGGCGCGCCGGGACGGTCGCCCTCGCAGTTGGACACCAGCGGGAAGTCCACTTCGACGACTTCGGCGCCGGCGGCTTCCAGGGCCTTGCGGGCCTGTTCCCAGAGGTCGATGACCGAGGCGCGGGTATTGATGCGCTGGCCGGTCGGGCCGCCGATGCCGGGCTTCTCGCTGGTGCCGGCCAGTTCGTCCTTGTTGATGAACATGCGCGGCACGCCCAGGCGCTTGCCCTTGAGGGCCTCAGGGCCGGTGGCGAGGTCGAGGTAGGACGACGGCCGCACGTCGGCGACGGCAGGAATCGGCACCCACGGCTGCAGACGCCAGAGATCGCCACGCTTGTCGGTGTCTTCGGCCACGACCACGTCGAGCACTTCCAGCAGGTCGGCCATGGTACGTGCGTAGGGCACGACCACGTCCATGGTCGGGGTCAGCGGCCAGTTGCCGCGCACCGAGATCACCCCACGGGACGGGGTGTAGGCGCACAGGCCGTTGTTCGACGCCGGGCCACGACCGCTGGACCAGGTCTCTTCCGCCAGGCCGAAGGCCGAGAAGCTCGCGGCGGTCGCCGTGCCGGCACCGTTGGAGGAGCCGGAGGCGAAGGGTGCGGTGAGGAACTTGCGGTTGTACGGGCTTTCCGCACGGCCGTAGACGCCGCGCTGCATGCCACCGTTGGCCATGGGCGGCATGTTGGTCTTGCCCAGGCAGATGGCGCCGCCGGCGCGCAGGCGCTCGACGGTGAAGGCGTCGCGGTAGGCGACCAGGTCCTTGAAGGCCGGGCTGCCGGAGGCGGCGGTCAGGCCCTTCACCAGGTAGCTGTCCTTGGCGGTGTAGGGAATGCCGTCCAGCGGGCCGAGGGTTTCGCCACGGGCGCGACGGGCATCGGAGGCTTCGGCTTCCTTCAGGGCCTCGGTGTTGCGCACGACCACGGCGTTGAGCTTGGTCGGGCCATCGTAGGCGTCGATGCGCGCGAGGTAGGCCTTGACCAGTTCGACCGCGGTGGTGCGGCCCGACTCCAGGGCTTCACGCAGCTGCGCAATGGAAACTTCGGTTACCTCGATCATGCTGTCACCGTCGGCTGAAGGTTGGTGGGAAGGGGCAGGTCTGCGTCGCGACGGACCCAGACGGCGCAAGTCGGAAAATGCGTGTTCATCTCGAGTCTCTTGTACTTCTGTTACGCGACGGGAGTGAGTGTACCGTCGGCCGGCGGCAGCGTTCAGCGCCCGGCGGACAAGCCGGATACGCATCCTGGGCACGGAAAGGCGATTGCAGCCGCCAGGGCGCACACACTGGCACGCCCGATCAGAATACACAACAGTCGTAAATTAAAAAAAACGCCCATCGAGTGGGGGCTCGACGGGCGATATGTGGGCGCTGGGGGGAGCGCCCCTGGAGAGCGAATCAGCGAAAGCCCGATGGCAGACACTGACGCAGGCTATTCGCCGCCTGCCGGCGCTGGGCAGGTCGCTGGGGGGAGCGACCCGCTCGAAGACGTATCAACCTCGCATGATCATCAACTGTGCTGCGAGCACTGGTAGGCGGCGTCCAGCAACTCGCCCCTGTCCTGCCAAGCGCTGCGCTGGTAGGCGCTGAAGTGGTTGCCACCGGCGATCGGCGTCACCTGGACGATGCCGCTGGCCTGCAATGGGTCCGCACTGCCGGTCAGCAGTTGGCGGGTATTCCCGCTGTCGCTGACGAATGTGACCGTGCCGGGAGTGAGCCTGCCGTCGACGCAACTCAGGTAGGCACTGCCGTCCTGCGCGGTGGCGCCGCCGAGGCTGTCCCAGCTCAGCCGGGACTCCGACGTCGCCGCACAGCCGGTCATCAGGCTGGCCACGGCCAGCACCAGCGGACCAAGGGCGATACGGGCAGCCAGGCGATTCGGTGTGAGGCGCGGAGTGTTCATCGATCTGTCCCTTGCTCGGTTCAACAAGCTCTTGGGACAGATAGTCGGTCGCGCCGAGCCTGCGCACCACTCGATTGCGTCGATAGTGAAGCTCGACGCCGTCGATGGTTGCGCAGCGCAGGGTTGGCGCACCGCCGTGCAGGAAGTTCGAACCCTCCCCGCTTCACCAGGTCGCACGTCAGGAGGCCCCCGCCTTTCCAAACCCGGAGGACACGCCATGAGCTACGACTGGGACCTGATCGAACGCCTGCTGCTGCGCGCCCAGGAATGCGCCGACCAACCGTACAAGGCCCGCGAGTGTGGCGAGGAAGTGGCCGAACAGCATCGGCTGCAGGGCGAGCCGGTGAGCGGTAGCGACGACCGTATCAGACAGATCGCGGACGACCTGGAGCGCGACCTGCTCGCCAACGGCTATATCCAGCGGCGCACCCACGAGCACGGTGGCACCGGTAACAACGTCGAACTGACCGAGCGCGGCACCGAACTGCTCACACTGATCAGCCGCAGCTTCCCGGACCACCTGGTGTTCCGTCAACTGCTCGACGAACAGGGCGAGGCCGCCCTGCTGGCGGAACGCTTCGACCTGCTGGCCGAGCGCGCCACCCGCGACCGTGTCAACGACTGTCCGGAGCGCTGATGGTGCTGGAGTCGGGAATCAGGCGGCGGGCAGTTCCATCACCATCTCGTGCCACGCCATGCCGCCATGGTCGGACGCCGACGGCTTCACGTAGCGGTAGCCGAAGTGCGCGTAGAGCGGCACGTGGCGGTCCTTGCACATCAGGTGGATGGTGCGCTTGCCCAGGCCGGCCATGCGCTCGATGAAGGTGCGCATCAGCAGCGACGAGTAGCCCTTGCCCTGCTGCGCCGGGTCGATCACCACCGACATGATCACCACGTTGGGCGCTGCCGCGTCATGGCCGATGAGCTCCTTGAACGCCTCGTCGGACATCACCACCTCGACCGCGCAGCCGCTGTTGATGAAGCCGATGATCCGGCCGCCCAGCTCCATGATCAGGAAGCCCTCGGGATACTGCGCAATGCGCGTGGCGATCTTCTCGCGAGTCGCTGCCTCGTCGCCTTCGTAGGCGGATATCTCGATCTCGAAACAGCGGTCGGTATCGGCCAGGGTGGCAGTGCGGAAAGTCGGCTGGGTCATGTTCATGGTGATTCCGGCGGATCAGGTGGATCGGAGACAGCAGGATAATGAAAGCGCAGAATGCACGTACTGCATTTTCTTCACCGGATACTGAAAGCTGTGCATTCCAATCTGCGACGCCTCGACCTCAACCTGCTGCTGGTATTCGACGCGCTGTTCCGCCAGCGCAGCGTGGTAGCCGCCGCCGACGAACTGGCCATGAGCCCGTCGGCCTGCAGCCATGCCCTGGGCCGCCTGCGCGACGCGCTGGGCGATGAACTCTTCGTCCGCGCTGGCAGCGCCATGCAGCCCACCGTCCAGGCCGAGCTGATGGCCGAAGGCATCGGCGAGGCCCTGGCGCTGCTCGCCGAACGCCTGTCCAGCGCCGCGCCCTTCGATCCGGCCAGCACCACCCAGACCTTCGTCTTCGCCGCCACCGACTACACCAGCTTCACCCTGCTGCCGGGACTGATCGCGCGGATCGAACCGCTCGCCCCGCACCTGCGCATCAAGGTGGTCTACGCGACGCAACAGGACTCGCTGGACGACCTGCGCGAGGGCCGCGTGCACTTCGCCCTCGGGGTATCCCACGAGCGCGCGCTGGACGACACCCTCGAAGCCATCGAGTGCTTCAGCGACGACTACGTGGTGGCGGCACGCAAAGCCCATTCGCGGATCACCGGCGAGCTGTCGCTGGAGCAGTACCTGGCCGAACGACACGTGGTGGTCCTGCCGTGGAGCGATGCCGTCGGGGTGATCGACGTCGCGCTGGCGCGCCGGGGCATCCACCGCGACGTGGCGGTACAGCTGCCGAGCCTGCTGGCCGCGCCGAGCATCGTCGCTGCCTCCGACTACCTGCTCACCCTGCCCCGTCGCGTGGCGCAACAGCTCAATGCCGACGGCGCGCTGGCGCTCCATCCGGCACCGACCGAGCTACCGCGCTACAGCCTGCGCATCCTCTATCACCCACGCCATGCCAGCCGACCAGGGCAACGCTGGTTACGCGAGCAGATGCTGCAGGCGCTGGAGAAACACTAGAAATCGAGCCCTCTGCCGCAGAAATCCATCACCGTCGCCCCCCAATTTTCGGACTGAGCTACTGTATTGCCATCCCCTCGAATGGACTCACGGGAGCCTACGCAAATGACACGGCCACACGATGACCGGCGCATCGACTCAACGATCATCTTCAGCCCGGGCCGTGCGCTTCTGCGCGGTGTCGCACTGCTCCTCAGCCTCGCAGCGCTGAGTGCCTGCGACTGCAACTGTGGACGGGAAGGAGTCCATCCCGACTTCCTCAAGCGTTTCATCGAGATCGATCGACACCGTGACGACAACCCCGCCACGGTCGTGTTCGACCCAGAACTGCAGCTGCTCGCGGTGGGCCGGGAAAGCGGCCGGCTGGAAATCTGGGACACCCGTAAGCCTGACAGTCGCATCGTGCGCGAAGCGCATTCGGCACGGACCGCGTTCATCGCCTTCGGTCACGACGACGGCATTCTGCTGACTGGCTCGGTGTTCGACGGCGAGTTGCCGATCCCTGGCTGGGAGCACAAGGGGCCGCGCATCTGGGATGCGCGAAGCGGTGAACTGCTGCTGACCCTGCCGGGCTTCACGGCCTCCGGCCCCATCGCCGAGAGCCCGGGCAAAAGCCTGTACCTGCTGGCCGACAGCGACGAGCTGAAGCTCTACGACCATCGCAAACGGCAGGTGGTGGGCTCCCCCTACCCCATGGAAAGATCAGCATCGATCACCGCCCTGAGTTGCGATCGCGACTCAGGCCTGATCGCCGTTGGCACCTCCAAAGGCGCACTGATCCTGATGACCCTCGATGTCTCCAGCGAGCCCCCGAAGCTCAACCTGCTGCGCCAGATCGCGCCCAACGGCGGGCAATTCAACAGCGATGTGCGCACACTAATCCTGCGCAATGGTGGCCGGCGGATGGTCTCGGTCACCATGCTGCACGGCGCGATAAACGAGCGCGGCAAGGCCGACATCAGCGAGTGGGACACCACCACCCTCAAGCGCCTGCGCACCTACCCCTTCACCCTGCAGAGCATCAACTGGGCCTCCTCCACCGCTGGCAATCCCTGGCTGGTGCTGGCGGGCATCGAGTCCACCCGCGGCAGGATCGAACTGGTGGACCTCGAACAGGGCATCGCCTGGCGCTACCGGGCAAACACCAGCCACCCCAAGGCGGTGCTGCTGCCCGGCGCTCGCGCCGGCCTGATACTGCAGAGCGGCGGAAGCACCCAGATCCACTATCTCGACCAGAAATGACGGTCCGACTTCAGCCCAGGCGCATCGACAACTCCACATCGTCGGCAAAGGGAATCGACAGGTAGCGTCCGCCCGGCAGGCGGACTTCGGCGAGGTACTCGGGGCAGTAGTCGGCGTTGTCCGCGATGATCAGCGCGCCGGGGCGCAGGTAGCTTTCCACCAGGGCGAGGATCTCCGGATAGAGCGCCTTGGCGCCGTCGAGCAGCAGCAGGTCGATGCGCTCCGGCAGGTCGCGGGCCAGGGTCTGCAGCGCGTCGCCCTGGCGAATCTCCACCAGGTCGGCGACGCCGCCTGCCGCCAGGTTGGCCTGCGCCCGCGCCACTTTCGACGGCTCGAACTCGCAGGTGATCAGCCGGCCGCCGCCGTTGTCGCGCAGCGCTGCGGCCAGGTGCAGGGTGGAGATGCCGAACGAGGTACCGAACTCGACGACATTCTTCGCGCCGATGCTGCGCGCCAGCATGTAGAGCAGCGCACCGGTTTGCCGCGAGACCGGTAGCGGCTGGTCCTTGAGCTGGCCGTAGAGTTCGCGGTACTGCGTCTTGCTCTGCATCAGGCGTGTCAGCGCAGCCTGGTCGAGGTTGGCGAAGGCCGGGGTGGACTGGGGGGACGCCGCGTCGGCCTCCTCGAAAAGCTGCTGCAGCAGGGGCGCCACGGGGGCGGAAGTGAGGGTCGTCATGCTGGCTTTCCTGTGTGGAATTTGAGTGCGAAAAAGCGCCCGACTAGAATGCGATCTTTTCGTCAGGTTTTACTATTCGCATTGCCGGAGCCTCCCATGAGCGAACGCCGCAGCCCGCGTATTTCCACGCGCAAGGAGCCAAAACAGGCCCGTTCCAACGACCTGGTAACGGCCATTCTCGACGCCGCTGTTCAGGTTCTGGAAAAGGAAGGCGCCCAGCGCTTCACCACCGCGCGGGTCGCCGAGCGCGCCGGGGTCAGCGTCGGCTCGCTGTACCAGTACTTCCCGAACAAGGCCGCGATCCTGTTCCGCCTGCAGAGCGACGAGTGGCGGCAGACCACCGAGATGCTGCGCGGCCTGCTGGTCGATGAACGCCAGCCACCGCTGCAGCGCCTGCGCAACCTGGTGCACGCCTTCATCCGCTCCGAGTGCGAAGAGGCACGCATGCGCATTGCCCTGAGCGATGCCGCCCCGCTCTACCGCGACGCGCCCGAGGCCAGGGAAGCCAAGGCCGCCAGCGAAGGCATCTTCCAGGCATTCATCGCCGAGGTCCTTCCGCTTGCCGCCGAATCACAGCGCACGCTCGCCCGCGAGTTGATCACCACGACGCTCGGCTCGGTGGGCAAGCAATTCTCGGAAAGCCCGCGCAGCACAGCGGACATCCACGCATTCAGCGAGGCCATGGCAGACATGTTCTGCGCTTACCTGGAGAGCCTCAGCGGCACCTGATAATTGCTATTAAGAATTATTCTTATCAGATATAGTCGCGCACTTCTCCGCCGGCTCACGTCCGGTCGCCCCGCTTCCGGAGTCGCGCCTTGGTTGACGATCTCGATCGCCTGTTCCGCCTCTATCACCGCGAGCTTCGGCAGATGGCCTATCGCCGCGTGGGCGACGTGGAACTGGCCGCCGACCTGACCCAGGACACCTTCGTCCGCTACGCCGGCCTGGGCCGCGAGCAGCGCACGCAGAGCATCGTCAATCCGCGCTTCTTCCTGATTCGCGTGCTGCAGAACCTGATCATCGACCTGCGTCGCAGCCGCTCGCGCCAGGGCCCCAGCGCCAGCCTGGAGGACGTGCAGGACGAGTTGCTCGACCCGCGCCCCGGCCCGGAAACCCTCATTCTCCTGCACCAGCAATTGCAGTTGCTGAAACTGGCGCTGGACGAGCTGCCGGCGAACTGCCGCCAGGCCCTGCTGCTCAATCGCCTCGACGGCCTCGGCCACGCCGCCATCGCCGAGCGCCTGGGCGTGTCCTCGAGCATGGTCAGCAAGTACATCATGCGCGCACTGCGCCACTGTGCACGCCGCCTCGGCCTGGTGGAGGAAGCATGAACAGCGCAGCCTCCTTCGACGCCCCGTTGCCCGACGCGACCGAACAGGCCCTGCAATGGCTGGTGGAGCTGCATTCCGGCGAAGCCGATGAGCAGGGCTGGGAACGCTACCGTCAGTGGTGCGAAAGCGCGCCGGAGAACAGCCGCGCCGCGCTGATCGCCGAACGCCTGTGGGAAAGCCTCGGCGGCGCGCTGGAGCGGCCGCGTGGCTGGCAGCGCCCGCGCGCGCTGCTGGGCTTCCTGCTCGCACTGGGCATCCTCGGTGGCGCCGGCTGGCAGGCCGAGCGCGACGGCTGGATGGCCGACCAGCGCACCACCACGGGTGAACGCCGCACGGTGCAACTGACCGACGGATCTCGCCTCGAACTCGCACCGGGCACCCGTGTGGACATCGACCTGGACGGCTCGCAGCGGACCCTGCACCTGTACGCCGGTGAACTCTTCGTCCAGGTCGCGCCCGATGCGCGGCGCCCCTTCGAGGTCGAAGCGGCTGGCGGCCGGATGCGTGCACTGGGCACCGCCTTCGATGTACGCAACGAGGCCGGCAAGGTTCGCCTGGTCGTCACCGAGCACCGCGTCGGCGTCACCCTGCCCGCCTCGCCCGCGCCGCTGACCGCGCAGGTCGGCGAGGGTCAGGCCATGGACTTCGATGGATCGCACCTTTCCGCCGTGCGCCCGGTCGACGCCGATGCCGTCACCGCCTGGCGCCGTGATCGCCTGGTGTTCCATGAGCGCCCCCTGGGCGAGGTGCTGGACGAACTGGCGCGCTACCACCACGGCGTGCTCTGGACCCGTGATGAGCGCCTGCGCGAACTGCGTGTGACCGGCACCTTCGAGACGGCCGATGTCCCCGCGCAACTGGCGTTGCTGCAGCGCGCCCTGCCCATCCGCATCCGTCACCTGCCGTGGCTGACGCTGGTGGAGTCGGACGACTCCCGGCGCGATCCATGAAAATTTTTTCCGCGGTCACTGTCGGACTTTTCAAGCCCAGCGTCTTTCCCCTTCAAGACTGATTTTCATTCGGCCGATTTCGGCAAGGGGAACGCATGCAGCAACTGATCCGCCGGGGCGCACTGGGCCTCGCCATCGCCAGCGCACTGAATCTCGCGGCGCCCGACGTGGCCCACGCGCAAGACCGCGACGCCATCCACGCCACGCGCCACTTCAGCGTTCCGGCCGGGTCGCTGGGGACTGCCCTCACCCACTTCGCCGAACAGGCCGGCACCCGGCTGATCCTCACCAGCGACCTGGTGGCCCAGCGCGACAGCGCCGGCCTGCAAGGCGACTTCAGCATCGAGGACGGCCTGCGCCGACTGCTGGCGGGCAGCGGCCTGCGGGGGCGCCTGGAGAGCGATGCGATCCTCATCGAGAAGGCCCCGGCCGACGACGTGATGGCAATGGACGCCACCACCGTGCAGGGCGAGCCACTGGGCGCCACCACCGAGAACAGCGGCTCCTACACCACCGGCTCGACCAATACCGCCACGCGCCTGGCCCTTAGCCTGCGCGAGACGCCACAGTCAGTGAGCGTGGTGACCCGGCAGAAGATGGACGACCAGAATATCCAGAACCTCGACGACGTGGCGCGCACCACCACCGGCCTGACCTACACCAAGACCGGCACCGAGCGCTCGACCTACTACGCGCGTGGCTTCGAAGTCACCGACCTGCAGTTCGACGGTTTGCCCAGCAGCATCTCCGAGCCCTATTCGCTGGACGCCATGTCCACTTCCAACATGGCGATCTACGATCGCGTGGAAATCGTCCGCGGCGCCAACGGCCTGCTGCAAGGCACCGGCAATCCCTCGGCGGCGATCAACCTGGTGCGCAAGCGGCCGACCCGCGATTTTCGGCTGAGCGCCGAACTGGGCGCCGGCTCCTGGGACAACTACCGCGCCCAGCTCGACGTGTCCGGCCCGCTCAGTGACAACGGCCATCTGCGCGGCCGCGCCGTGGCCTACTACAACACCGCCAACAGCTTTCGCGACGCGGCCTCGCGCGACAACCAGCTGCTCTACCTGATCGGCGAGGCGGACCTCTCCGACAACACCGTGCTGACACTGGGCTTCACTTCCCAGCAGGACCGCAACGACGGCTACGACTGGGGCGGCCTGAACACCCGCGCCGACGGCAGTTTCTACCCGCTGTCGCGCTCCACCTCGCTGGCGGGCAAGTGGGCCTACCTGGACAAGACCAACTACAACCTGTTCGGCGACCTCACCCATTACTTCGACAACGACTGGAAGCTGACACTGGCGTGGAACAGCCTGTGGTCCGACTCCAACTTCCTCTCTTCGTATCCCGCGCGCACCACGGGCGACAACTTCCGCCTGCCGATCTCCAAGACCGACTATGACGACCAGCAGCTGGGCCTCGACCTGTTCGCCACCGGCCCCTACCAGCTGTTCGGTCGCGAACACCAGCTGATGCTCGGCGCCAACAGCCGGCGCGATGATTTCGACTACCGCATCCACAACGCCAGCAATACCCCGACGGTAAACATCACCGACTTCGACCGCTCGCAGATCGTCGCCCCAGACATCAACTACGGCAGCGTCGGGCGCTACGACAACACGCGCAAGGAACAGGGCCTGTACGCCGCCACCCGGCTGAGCCTGAGCGACCCGCTGAGCCTGATCGTCGGCACCCGTGTCAGTTGGTCGGACTACGAAATCTCCAATCCCACCAGCAGCGACCGCTACCGCGAGAAAGGCCGCCTGATCCCCTATGCCGGCCTGGTCTACGACCTCGACAAGCGGCACTCGCTGTATGCCAGCTACACGCAGATCTACAAGACCCAGAGCAGCTATGGCGAAGGCAACAAGCTGCTCGACCCCATCGAGGGCGAGAACTACGAAACCGGGATCAAGGGCGAGTACTTCGATGGCCGCCTGAACACCTCGCTGGCGCTGTTCCAGGCCGACCTGCTGCACATGGCCGAAGCCATCGACGGCCCCCGCGTCTGCGGCCCGACCGGCGCCGGCGTGTGCTACCGCGAGGGCGGCAAGGTGCGCAATCGCGGCTTCGAAGTGGAAGTCTCGGGCATGCCGCTGCCGGACTGGAATGTCAGCCTCGGCTACACCTACAGCGACCCGGAGTACATCGGCGGCGCCAGCAAGGGCGACGACTACAACACCCGCCTGCCACGCCGCCTGCTGAAGGTCTCCACCGACTACCGCCTGCCCGGCGCCCTGTCGCAATGGCGCGTGGGCGGCGACGTCTTCAGCCAGAGCGAGACCTACACCAGCGCCGCGGCCTACGACATCCACCAGGGCGGCTACACCCTGGTCAATCTGCACACCAACTACCAGGTCACCCGCCAACTGGAGCTGCAGTACAACCTCAACAACGTCTTCGACAAGGTCTACTACCAGTCCATTCCCACCTCGAACAACTGGGGCGGGCTGTTCTACGGCGAGCCACGAAACTTCGCGGTCACGGCGCGGTACAGCTACTGAACGATCTCGACCAGCAGCGTTTCGGCCCGCGCGCCCGGCATCATCGCCTGAAGCCCCGCAACCAGCTGGCTGCCCGCTTCGCGCAGGGCCTCCAGCGGCATTTCCGGCAGGCTTTCGAGAATGAACCACATATGCTGGGCCTCGGCGTCCAGGCGGGTGCGCACGCCCTGCCGCCAGTTCCAGCGGCGGCAGGTAACACCCTCGTCGTCGCGCCAGATGACTTCGCCGGCATCGGGCGACTCATGGGCCGGCGCGCCGTCCTTCATGGTGTCGAAGGTTTCGCTGCCGTCGGCGATCACCAGACGCGGCGTGCCAGCGTAGGCGGCGAGGTTTTCCCCGCCCACCGGAATGGCGAATTGCACGCTGATGGCGTTGTACAGGTCCACCACCGGATCGATGCTCGGCAGGCTGCCGTCACGCAGCGCGCGCTTGCGCAGCGCCTCCGCCGAACAGGGCGTGCGCTGGGGTTTTGCGCCGAAGCGGCGGAACACCTCGGCCCAGGCTGCCAGATGCGCGTCTCCCCAGGCCGGCTCGCCCGCCGCCAGTGCCGCACAGGCGCGCTGCAGGGCCTGTTGCGCCACCTCGGGATGAAGGATCGGTGCGGCATCCAGCGTGATGCTCAGGGCGCGGAAGCCGGGGGCAATGGCCGCGAGGGCAGAGTCGATATGGGGCGTGACGGGTTGCATGGCGAAATCCTTGGCGTACGGCGAAAAGCGGGTGAGTCGGCCTGTCGATGGGTCCGCCTCAGCGGCGGACGATATTGCGCGTGTTGTAGTCGCCCCAGGCGACGGAAAGGGTTTTCAGCACACACAGCAGGGCGGTCCATCTGGACGTCATTGGAATAGCTCCGGAATCGGTGGAAAGGGGCACGAACAGCGCGCCCGACCCTCACAGTTCTACCGGCATGGCGGCATCGCTGCCATGAAATCCCCGAATGAATAATTAGCCCTGCTTATGCAGAACCACGAATATCAGCATCGCTAATCCCGCCAGGCTTTAGCTGAACTGAACTGTCGGACCGCAAAATTCGTGCATTGAAGTGCGCCCTCGCCAGCGTTGAGATGGGCCGGCGGACAACCCGCCGCCAACGCCCACCGACAACAACGAGAAAGAGGTTCGCGCCCCATGCGCATGCTGATCCAGGCCCTGGCCCTGTCTTCCACCACCCTCCTCGGCGCACCGTTCGCCGCCACCGCCGCCGAGGCGCCCAAGGCTGAAGCCGCCAAGGCCGAAAACCCGGCCTTCGTGGTGCACAAGCTGACCGACTTCCTCTACGCCATCGGCGAGCCGAATTATTACCAGAAGAACTATTCGTACCTGCTGGTGGGCGCCAACCAGGCGCTGATGTTCGACTCAGGCGCCAACCAGAAGGAAGACATCACCCAGGTCGCCCGAACGATCACCGACAAGCCGCTCTCGGTGCTGCCTTCGCACCTGCACTTCGACCACCTGGGCGGGCTGCACAACTTCCAGAGCATCTACCTGGTGGATACGCCCTTCACCGCGAAATTCCGCCGCGCCGATGGCCTCTACCACGTCCCCGAGCCGGTCTACCTGGGCAACATCGACCACTTGACCCTGCCGCCCTTCAAGGTGTCCCGACGGGTGAAGCCCGATGAAGTGATCGACCTCGGTGGCCTCAAGCTGCGCCTGCTGAGCATGCCCGGCCATACCCCGGATGAAGTCGCGCTGTTTGATGAGGCGCACAACATCCTGCTCTCCGGCGACCACCTCTACCCGTCCTGGCTGCTGGCGGGGAACCTCAAGGACTACGTCGCCTCGCTGGACGCGACGCTGAAGGTGATCAACCCGCAGACCACCCTTTATGGCGCCCACGCCGACGAGGACCCCACCAGGGTGCCGGCCATGACCTACGCCGACGTCGTGGCGGTCCGCGACAAGATGCAGCAGATCCAGGCCGGACGCGCCAAGGGCGAAGCCTTCAGCGATCCGGAACTGATCAGGAGCTCGGAGCTGTACAAGGTGGAGAAGGACATCAGCATCCTCACCGACATTCAGTTCACCGATGGGCGCGGTTACGGGTACTGAACCGGCTCGCCTACCGACAGCAACCAGTCGATGAACGCCCGGACCTCCGGGCGTTCGCGCTTCGCCTCGGGGCAGACCACGTAGTAGTTGTGCACCGCCGCCACCGAGATCGGCAGCGGGCGCACCAGGCGGCCTTCGTCGAGATCGCGGGCGGAGACGGTCTCATCGCTGAGCGCCACGCCGAACCCGTCGCGCGCCGCCTGCAGGAGCATGCCGAAATCCTCGAAATGGATGTCTTCGGCGCCGCCCCGATTGTGGCCAGCCTCGGCCAGCCATTGCTGCCACTGGCTGCCGTCGTCCTCGTGCAGCAGCCGGTGCCGCGCCAGGTCGGCAACCTCGTGGATAGCCTGTGGCCCGCGCAGGTATTGCGGGCTGCACACCGGCGTCATGCGGATGCCATGCAGCAAGCGCCACCAGACACCCGGCCAAGGCGGCGTACCGTAGATCACCGCCACGTCGGCGCGGCGCCAGTCCACCTGCGGCATGCCCGGTGCGGTGATCACGCTCACCCGCACCGAACGCGACTCCTCCATGAAACGCAGCAACGGGCGGGTCAGCCACTCCACGCCTTCGGCCGGCGGAATCGACAGGCAGATCTCCACCCGCTCCTCGTCCGGCCGGACGCCCGCCTGCAAGGCCTGAACAGCCCCGGTGATTTCCTCCATCGCGCTGGCCACGCGCTTCTGCAACTCACGCCCGCCGGCGGTCAGCACCAGCTGGCGGCCGCGCTTCTCGAACAGCTCGACGCCCAGGCTGGCCTGCAGCGCCTTGACCTGCTGGCTGACCGCCCCGGTGGTGACGTGCAGCTCGACAGCGGCCGCCGCCAGGCTGCCCAGGCGGGCCACGCTTTCGAACACCCTGAAACTGTGCAGCGGCGGGAGGGCCATGTTTTCTGACGTCCGGCAAGAACCAAGGCGGACGGTTATAGCAGGACCAGCCTTCGTCGGGGAGAACGGCCGGCAACCCACGCCGCTGGCCCGCAATTTGCGATGACCTGTGCACAGGCGGCGTCAAAGAACCTTTCGAAGCTTTGCATGCAGCCAACTGGTGCTTTTGGATTCAAAGATGCACACATTTTGTGCAATACGCTGCGAGTCAGGATTTCATGCAGAACGCCGATTGCAGAGCCATTTCATCGAACAAAACACTTAACCACTCGGTCAGATTACGGACCATCGGCCGCGAAAATGTATACAAACCAGTGGATATTTCCCACAGACTTTGTCTACAGTGGCCGCACAACAAAAACAAGCGAGTCCTCAGCCATGAATGATCGTTCAGCTGTAGCGTCCGCCGGAGCACGCCCGGAAGACGAGAACCTCGGAATCGGCGCCAACCTGGCGTACGGCCTGCAACACGTTCTGACCATGTACGGCGGTATCGTCGCCGTGCCCCTGATCCTCGGCCAGGCGGCCGGGCTCTCCGGAAGCGAGATCGGCCTGCTGATCGCCGCATCGCTCTTCGCCGGTGGACTCGCCACCCTGCTGCAGACCCTCGGCATTCCCTTCTTCGGCTCGCAGATGCCGCTGGTGCAGGGCGTCTCCTTCGCCGGTGTCGCCACCATGATCGCCATCCTCGGCGGCGGCTATGAGGGCGGCGGCCTGAACGCCGTGCTCGGTGCAGTCATGGCGGCCTCGTTCATCGGCTTCCTGATCACGCCGGTGTTCTCGCGCATCACCAAGTTCTTCCCGCCCCTGGTCACCGGCATCGTCATCACCACCATCGGCCTCACGCTGATGCCGGTAGCGGCGCGCTGGGCCATGGGCGGCAACCCCAAGGCAGCGGACTTCGGCAGCATGGCCAACATCGGCCTGGCCGCCCTGACCCTGGTGATCGTCCTGCTGCTGAGCAAGCTGGGCAGCGCGTCCATCTCGCGCCTGTCGATCCTGCTGGCCATGGTGATCGGCACCCTGATCGCCGCCGCGCTGGGCATGACCGACTTCTCCCGCGTGGCCGAAGGCCCGATGGTGGCTTTCCCGGCGATCTTCCACTTCGGCCTGCCGACCTTCCACATCGCCGCGATCCTCTCGATGCTGATCGTGATCATGGTGACCCTGGTGGAAACCTCGGCGGACATCCTCGCCGTCGGTGAAATCATCGGCACCAAGGTCGACTCCAAGCGCCTGGGCAACGGCCTGCGCGCGGACATGGCGTCGAGCATCCTGGCGCCGATCTTCGGCTCCTTCACCCAGAGCGCCTTCGCCCAGAACGTCGGCCTGGTCGCCGTGACCGGCGTGAAGAGCCGCTACGTGGTAGCCACCGGCGGCCTGATCCTGGTCACCCTTGGCCTGCTGCCGGTCATGGGCCGGGTGATCGCCGCGGTGCCCTCCTCCGTACTCGGTGGCGCCGGCGTGGTGCTGTTCGGCACCGTGGCGGCCAGCGGCATCCGCACCCTGTCCAAGGTGGACTACCGCAACAACATGAACCTGATCATCGTCGCCACCTCCATCGGCTTCGGCATGATCCCGATCGCCGCCCCCAGCTTCTACGAGCACTTCCCCAGCTGGTTCGCCACCATCTTCCACTCGGGCATCAGCTCGGCGGCGATCATGGCAATCGGTCTCAACCTGCTGTTCAACCACTTCAAGACCGGCAACTCGGACCAGCAGTCGGTGTTCGCCGCCGCCGAGGAACGCACCCTGCGCTACCGCGATATTGCCGCGCTGAACGAGGGTGACTACTTCCAGAACGGCAAGCTGTACGACGCCGAGGGCAACGAAGTACCGGTGATCGTCGATGAGCACGACCACGATGAGCCCCCTGCGCCAGCGACCCGGCCGCTCAAGCGCGAGACACTGAACAGCAGCGCCTGACGCTCAGCCAGGCACCACGAAAAAGGCCCCTCGCGGGGCCTTTTTCATACCTGCCAATCAGTGCAGCGATGCCACCGCAGCGTCTTCCTCCGCCGAGGCCACCACCATCGCTACCGGCCCGGCCTGCACCGGCTCCGGCGGAGCACTCACCTCCAGCATCAGCGATGCGGAAGGTCCGCCGCCCGGCGGCGGATTGACCACCACGATCGCCAGGCGGCCGGCCGCGGAGACATCCTCGGGCAACAAATGGAAAGCCAGGCGCGAGCTGTCGGCCAGCGAGGTTTCGCGCTCCGCGCCGTTGACCTGAACCCGCGCACCACGGCTGAAACCCTTACCGCGCAGGGTGACGTACAGCGACTGCGCATCGAGGACCGGCGGCTGCGCGTCGGTGATGACCGCCATGGGGTTTTCCAGCGGATCCTTGCGCCGGGCGTCGCCGGCTGGATGGCGGGTACGAAACAGGGCATTGAGGATTTCGGCGAACTTGTCGGTGCCCTGCTTGGACGCCATCCCCACCAGACCGGACATCGCCAGTAGCCCGTAGAGATTGACGCTGGCCGAGTCGCTGGCGGCGTTCATCGTCAGGAACAGCGCGCGAACGATCAGGTAGAGCGTCAACGCCAGCACCATGCCGATGCACGGCTTGAGCAGGTACCACCAGATCCAGCTGGCCATGAAGCGGTCATTGCCGACGAAGTCACCGAAGGATTTCGCCACATGGACGAAACTGCCCAGCGCACCGGCGGCCATGACCATCACCAGCAGCCGCGCATCCGGCCCCGGGCACCAGCCGGCCAGGCATTGCACGCCCGGATCTCCGAGCGCGCCGGCGGGTGGGAACTTCGGATAGAACTGCGGCCACAGGCTGACCAGGGCGACCGCAAGGGTCAGGGCGAGGAGCATCAGCCCCGCCCCCATCAGAGTGATCTGCAACGCATTGGCGCGTCGTCTCTTGCTGCGTGTCTCCATCATGCGCTCCGGGCAGAAGGCCAGCGGGGAAAACGCCCTGCCGCGAAGGGTGTTTCCCGCCTTCGCACGACGGACAGAGAGACTCACGTTAGCGCAGCGCAAGGCCGCTGCAAGAGCGGCTGGTGATTTTTTAACCGCCGTCTCGCCAGCGTTACGTAACACCGGCGACACAGCGCTCGCCAAGGCCCGTTCTCAGGCCACTTCAGCCTCGGCAAGCGGCGCGTCCAGTAGTCCGATAAATGCCCGCAGCGCCGGCGTATCGGTGCCGCGCCGCCAGAACAGCCAGGTCGTCGCGTCGGCATGCTGCGGCGCCAGGCGGTGGATGGCCACGTTGCGTCCGCCAGCCAGGCTTTCGAACATCGCCCGCGGGATGATCGCCACGCCGCCGCCGGCCGCGATGCAGGCAAGCATGCCGTGGTAGGACTCCATTTCCATGATCTTGCCCGGCACCACGCGGTGCTCGGCAAACCAGCCTTCCAGGCGCTTGCGGTAGGAGCAGGTATCGCGGAAGGCGAACACCGTCTCCCCCGCCACGTCGCGTGCGTCATGCACCGGTGCATGGTGCTTGGCGCTCATCAGCACCAGTTCTTCGCGGTACACCGGCTTGCCGTCCAGCTGCGGGTGATTGGCCGGGCCGTCGGCGAAGGCGGCGATGAAGCGACCGGAGAGCACCCCGTCGATCATCTCGCCCGAGGGGCCGGTGGAGAGGTCCAGCTGCACCTTCGGGCACTGCTGGTGGTAGCGCGCCAGCATTTCCGGAATTCGCACCGCCGCCGTGCTCTCCATCGAGCCCAGGGAGAAACCGCCGTGGGGCTCCGCGCCTACCGCCACCTGCCTGGCCTCGTCCACCAGATCGAGGATGCGTTCGACGTACTCGAGAAAGCTGCGACCGGTAGGCGACAGACGGAGGCGCAGTTTCTCGCGGATGAACAGCTCGGTGCCCAGCTCCGCTTCCAGCTGCTTGATTCGCGTGGTCAGGTTCGACGGCACGCGATGTAGACGGGCCGCGGCGGCGGTGATGCTGCCCTCGTTGGCAACGGCGCGGACGATTTCCAGCTGGGTAAGGTCCATGATTCTCTCCGAGAGAAAGAGTCTTTCTTGATTATTCATTTTACATGAATTGTTGCGCATCTTAATTTCTGCGCCATCCCGGAGCCACTACGCCCGGACGAACGACCGGCCTTGCGCCTTCCATAGAACAAGCAGGACTCACCATGAACCAGATCGCCGCCATCCCCGCTGCCATCTCCCGCAGCCCCGCCACCGGCCAGGAACTGGCCCGCTACACCTTCGAAGACGCCGCCCAGCTGGAAACCTCGCTGGCCCGCACCGATGCCGCGTTCCGCCAATGGCGCGACACCAGCATTGCCGAACGTGTCGCCGTGCTGCGCAAGATGGCCGAGGTCCTGCGTGCCAACGTCGAGCCGATGGCGCGCATGGAAGCCCAGGAAATGGGCATGCCGGTCACCCAGGCCCGTGGCGAGATCAACAAGTGCGCCAACCTCTGCGAGTGGTACGCCGACAACGGCCCGGCCATGCTCGAAGACGAGAAGACCAGCATCGAAGGCGCGTACATCTCCTACCTGCCGCTGGGCCCGGTCCTGGCCGTGATGCCGTGGAACTTCCCCACCTGGCAGGTCATGCGTGGCGCGGTGAGCATCATCCTGGGCGGCAACACCTACGTCCTCAAGCACGCGCCGAACGTCATGGGCTGCGCCTACCAGCTGCGCGACGCCTGGCTGCAGGCCGGCCTGCCGGAAGGCGTGTTCGAGGTGCTGAACGTGGAGCCGCCGCTGGTCTCCAAGGCCATTGCCGATGACCGCATCGCCTCCATCGCCGTGACCGGCAGTGTCGGTGCGGGCGCCGCCATCGCCTCCCAGGCCGGTGCCGCGCTGAAGAAGTGCGTGCTGGAGCTGGGCGGTTCCGACGCCTTCATCGTGCTCGCCGACGCCGACCTCGACGCCGCCGTGAAAGCCGCCGTCGCCAGCCGCTTCGGCAATTGCGGCCAGGTCTGCATCGCCGCCAAGCGCATGATCCTTGAAGAGTCCATCGCCCCGGCCTTCACCGAGAAGCTGCTGGCCGCCGTCAAGACACTGAAGATCGGCGACCCGCTGGCGGACGACACCTTCGTCGGCCCGATGGCCCGCTTCGACCTGCGCGACGAACTGGACGGCCAGGTTCAGCAAGCCATCGCCGACGGCGCCACCCTGCTGCTGGGCGGCCACAAGCTCGAAGGCGAAGGCAACTACTACGCGCCGACCGTGCTGGCCGACGTGAAGCCGGGCAACACCGCGTTCAAGAAGGAAATCTTCGGCCCGGTCGCCTCGCTGATCGTCGCCCGTGACGCCGAGCATGCCCTGGAGCTGGCCAACGACAGCGAGTTCGGTCTCTCCGGCGCCATCTGGACCGCCGACAAGACCCAAGCCCAGCAGATGGCCCGTCGCCTGGTCAGCGGTGGCGTGTTCATCAACGGCTTCTCCGCCTCCGATCCCCGCGTACCGATCGGCGGCGTGAAGAAGAGCGGCTTCGGTCGCGAGCTGTCGCACTTCGGCCTGCGCGAGTTCACCAACCCGCAGACCGTGTGGATCGACCGCAAGTAAGTCGAGCCACAAAAAAGGCCCCGTCGAGGGGCCTTTTTTATTGCGTGCGCGGCAGAACGTTCGCATCGGTGCATCAACTGTAGGAGCGGGCCATGCCCGCGATCGCGCGCATGGCGCGCTCCTACAATGTACGTCAGGGCTTGCCCGCGCCCTTCTTCAGCTGAAGGAGCTCCCGCGTGCTATGCCGCAGGTTCTCGGCCAGGCTGCCCTGCTCATTGAAGCAGTCCTCGACGAGCCAGCCACCAGCCGTGCGATGGAGCAGCAGGCCGAGGTCGCGGTCTTCCCCCGTCAGCGCATCCTTGAGCACCACCCGCGCCTTGATGCGCTCGTCGTCCACCGGGGCGAACTCCAGCGACTTCACCTTGATATCGCCCCAGTCCTGGCAATCGCACAGCGGGTCGCCACCCAGGTAGCCCAGCTCACCATCGGCGGCGTCCTGGTCGGCTTTCATCAGAGCAAGCAAGGAAGCGTCGAAGACGTCCGTCTCCTTCAGCTTGCCGTTGGGCACGCCGGGGCCGTCGGGCGTGTAGCTGGCGTAGATCTGTCGCAGGAAGCGCTCCGCACTGGCGGCATCGGCCAGCGACGTCGAAGCCGCGAGCGAAGTATCGAAAAGCGTCAGCAGGATCAGCGACAGGGCGAAAGCGGATCGCAGGAAGGCCATGGGATTCTCCATTGGGCAGCCGTCCATCATCGCCCAGCACAGCCTCGAAAATCCGTGATGTGGTTAAAGCTGCGGCCGATAGCCCTGAGACAGCAGCCAGCCCTGGAAGGCCCGGCGGCGCTCCGGCGGCAGGTCCGCCAGCACCTGCGCTTCAGGCTCCGCGCGCAGCCGCCGCAGCCACGGTGCCAGCTCCAGCCCGTCGAGGTGCCAGATACCCAGCGGCTGGTCGGCGCTGACCACCACCTCTGCCTCGTCGACAAACTCGCCCTTCAGTACCGGGGCGCGCTCGATGCGCAGGCTGGCGAAGTCGGCCGCCACGTGGCTCGGCTGCTCGTCCGGCCAGGTGCGACGGGCCTGCCAGAACGGCAACTCGCTCCACTGCGTTTCACTGGCGTAGAAATCACGGCCGACACGGGCAAAGCGCAGGAACAGCTGCTCGACCCGCTGCTGATGGAAGCGCCTGGCCAGTTCCGCCCGCTGCGGCGCACGCAGCAGCGTGTTGATCACCAGCGGCGCCTGCAGCGCCGAAGACAGCGACTGGAAGATGCCATTGCCGGACAGCGGGTCCACCGCCATCGCCGCATCGCCCACGCGAATCCAGTTATCACCGCAGGCTTCCAGGCAGAGGATCGCCGTGCTGCTGCGCGCGTGCAGGTCCAGCGCGCGCTCCTCGGCGTCACCGAAGCATTGCCGGACCAGCGTCGATGCGTTGCGGCGCTCGCGGCAGTAGTCCAGGAGGTGCTCGCGCGGCGGCAGGTGGCTGCTCGCAACGACCAGGGTGAGTTGCCAG
>CBIGPF010000067.1:0-28526 GCA_966191535.1 uncultured Pseudomonas sp.
TCCGGCTCCCAGGCTTCCGCATCGTGCTGATGGCCGGCGACGGCGCCATCGGCATGCTCATGGGCGTGCTCTTCGACCTGCGCGGCGGCGGGTTCGGATTTTTCGTAGGTTTCCGCCTTCAGAATCAGCGGGGAGACCCACAGCAGCTGGACCACGGTGAGCACCAGCGCGGCAATCAGACCGGCGAAACCGGCGGTCTGGGCGATTCGTTTGATCATGAGTTCTTTCCTTTTCCTTCTCCGAGCCATCGAATCGAGCGAGCTAGAGCCAGGCAAGACGGAGGATCGCCGGGGACGCGGAGTGGACTGCTGTCCATGAGCCGTCCACGGCGATTCTCCAACGCAGCCTGGCCGACGCGCAGCCGATTGAACTCAGAACCGCATCAGTGGCAGGGGAAGCCTGCGCTGTGGCGAGTATCGTGGGCGGCGTTGTGTACCGCGTCGATGTGCGAGAAGCCGGCGAAATACACCAGCAGCGCACCGAGCAGACTGGCGCCAACGGCCAGGCTGATGCGCTTGGAAAGGGGGATGGAAGTACTCGACGCCTGTTGCGTCAGGATGCTGCTGGACATGAACGTTCCCTCTGAAAAGAGTGAGAACGCAGAGGTTGAACGCATTCGAACGCGCCGGATCGGTCGCGCCACGGCCTGCGCCCGCCCACCGCGGGTTTGCCAAAATGTGAGGATTCCAGGCCGGTCTCCGGGCTTGCGACGCCAGCGAGAAACTCTCGCCGGATGGGCCAGCCTTCCCATGCCTTGGCACAGTGGCTACTGACGACCCTCGATGCGCTTACCGTTGCGGGGGCAGCGCCGGACTGGTCCTTGCGGACGCACCGGCTTCCCGTTTCACCTCGCACGCGTCGGCGCGAGACACCTGAAACCGCGCTAGCTGACCACGGCAGTCACGCAGCGTCAACTGCGCGTCAACCGATCCCCGGCGATTGACCGTCCCGGCCGCGCTGCGTAGCCTTCCTCCCTTCGAGGTTCTCCGGCGCTGGCCGGAGCTAAGAGGGAACGTGGAAATCTTCGGATGCGCCACGGCTGCCCCCGCAACTGTGAACAGCCTGTCTCTTCATGCGCCACTGCCGATTCGGGCGGGAAGGCGAAGAGACGATCAAGGGCTGTGAGCCAGGAGACCTGCCTCGTGACTGGTTTTCGATCTGCTGCGCGTCGGCCATGCTGCGTTGGAGGATCGTCGTGGACTGCTCATTGACTACAGTCAACTCCGCGTCCCCGCCGATCCTCCGCCTTGCCTGGCTCTGGCTCGCGAGATCCGGAACCGGTTCGTTATCAACAGACAACCGGGCGGGGTGATCCGGTGGCGACTTTCGTTGCGCGGCGAACCCGCGCGCGCGCCCTTCATCCGCCTTCAAACTCCCGCTTGCGAGGCGCGCATGAAAACCCTGGCCAAACTCCCCGTCACCATCGTCACCGGCTTCCTCGGTGCCGGTAAGACCACCCTGCTCCGCCATATGCTCGATAACGCCGAAGGCCGCCGCATCGCGGTGATCGTCAACGAATTCGGCGAGCTGGGCATCGACGGCGAGATCCTCAAGCAGTGCTCCATCGGTTGCAGCGAAGAAGAAGCGGTCGGCCGCGTCTTCGAGCTGGCCAACGGCTGCCTGTGCTGCACCGTGCAGGAAGAGTTCTTCCCGGTGATGCGCGAGCTGGTGGCGCGCCGTGGCGACCTCGACCAGATCCTCATCGAGACCTCCGGCCTCGCCCTGCCCAAGCCGCTGGTACAGGCCTTCCAGTGGCCGGAAATCCGCAACGCCTGCACCGTGGACGCGGTGATCACCGTGGTCGACAGCCCGGCCGTGGCCGCCGGCACCTTCGCCGCCCATCCCGAGCAGGTGGACGAGCAGCGCAAGCAGGACCCGAACCTGGACCACGAGTCGCCGCTGCACGAACTCTTCGAGGACCAGTTGGCCAGCGCCGACCTGGTGGTGCTGAACAAGGCCGACCTGCTGGACGCCGACTCGCTGGCCCGCGTACGCGCCGAGGTCGCTGAAGAACTGCCGCCAGCGGTGAAGATCATCGAAGCCAGTTCCGGCCAACTGCCGCTCTCGGTGCTGCTGGGGCTGAACGCCGAGGCTGAGCTGCACATCGACAACCGCCCGACTCATCATGACCACGAAGGCCATGAGGATCATGACCACGACGAGTTCGACTCCTTCCACGTCGACCTCCCGGAAGTGGAAGAACGCGCCCTGCTCGACGCGCTGAACGCGCTGGTCGAGCGTCACGTCGTGCTGCGCATCAAGGGCTTCGTCGCCATCCCCGGCAAGCCCATGCGCTTGCTGGTGCAGGGCGTCGGCAAGCGCTTCGACAAGCACTTCGACCGCGCCTGGCGCAGTGACGAACCCCGCAGCACCCGCCTGGTGGTGATCGGCCAGGAGCTGGACCAGGCCACCATCGCCAACGAACTGCGTACCGCCCTGGCGTAACACAACGCTACCCGCAAACGCCGAACTGCCCCCTCTCCCTTCAGGGAGAGGGCTGGGGAGAGGGTGTTACCACCGAGCGACAAGGCCCGATCCATGCACCTGCTGCGCACTCAACCCGGCGGCTTCGTCCCCGACGACGGCATCGCCCACCTGGCCCAGACGCCCGCCGAGCTGGTAATCCTCTGCAGCGGCGACTCGCACCTGGCGCTGCTCGCCGAGGCAGCGCGCGAGCTGCCGGAGGACTACCCGAGCCTGCGCCTGGCCAACCCCATGCAGTTGCAGAATCACGCCTCGGTGGACCTCTACGTCGACGAAGTGCTGCAGCACGCCAAGGTCATCCTGATCTCGGTGCACGGCGGTGTCGGCTACTGGCGCTACGGCATGGAGCAACTGGCGGCGCTGGCCGAGCGCGGCACCACGCTGATCGCGGTGCCCGGCGACGACAAGCCCGACCCCGAACTCGCCGCCCTGTGCAGCGTCCCGCCGCAGGATGCCGAGCGCCTCTGGCAGTACCTGCGCCAGGGCGGCATGGACAATGCCCGGCAGTTCTTCGCCTGCCTCGCCAATCGCCATCTGCAACGCGACTACGCCTGGCACGAACCACAGACCCTGCCGCGCGTGGCGGTCTATCACCCCCAGCTTGGTAGTAGCGGGCTCGGCAGCTGCGACCTCGCCCGCTGGCAGGCCGACTGGAACCCCGAGTGCCCGGTCGCCGCCCTGCTGTTCTATCGCACCCACCTGCAAGCGGCGAACACCGGGTTCATCGACACCTTCTGCGAACGCCTGCAGGCGCAGGGCATCAACCCGCTGCCCATCGCCGTGGCCAGCCTCAAGGAAGCCGCCTGCCTGGAGACGGTGGAAAGCCTGCTGGACAGCGCCGACGCCGAGCTGATCATCAACACCACCGGCTTCGCCCAGTCGAATCCGGAAGCACCGCAGGACCGGCCCTTCCGCCGCGACGTACCGGTGCTGCAGGCCATCTGCTCGCTGGACAACCTCGACCTCTGGCGCGCCAACCCTCAGGGCCTCGGCCCGCGCGACCTGGCCATGCACATCGCGCTACCGGAGCTGGACGGCCGCATCATCACCCGGCCGATCAGCTTCAAGGGCCTGGCCTGGCGCAGCGAGCGCAGCCAGAGCGACGTGGTCTGCTACCTGCCGCACCGGCCGGGGATGGACTTCATCGCCGAACTGGCGCGGCGCTGGATGCTGCTCTCGCGCAAGGCCAACGCCGACAAGCGCGTGGCGCTGATCCTGGCGAATTACCCGACCCGCGACGGACGCATCGGCAACGGCGTCGGCCTCGACACACCGGCGGCGGCGCTGAACATCCTGCGCGCGCTGGAGACTCAGGGTTACCCGGTTGCCGGCCTGCCCGATTCCGGCACCGCGCTGATCCAGCAACTGCTCGGCGGCGTCAGCAACGATCTCGACAGCCTCGACCTGCGCCCCTGCGCACAGAGCCTGGCACTGGACGACTACCTCGCCTGTTTCGCGCGCCTGCCCGAAGCCAACCAGCACGCCGTGCGCGAACGCTGGGGCGAGCCGCAGCAGGACCCGATGTTCCGCAGCGGCCGTATGATGGTCGCCGGCCTGCGCCTGGGCCTCGGCTTCGTCGGCATCCAGCCGGCGCGTGGCTACCAGCTCGACGCGGCGGCGATCTACCACGATCCGTCGCTGGTACCGCCCCACGGCTACCTCGCCTTCTACTTCTGGCTGCGCGAGGTGTTCGGCGCCGACGCGGTGGTCCACGTCGGCAAGCACGGCAACCTCGAATGGCTACCGGGCAAGGGCGTCGGTCTCTCCGAGGAGTGCTGGCCGGACGCGATCCTCGGCACGCTGCCCAACCTCTACCCGTTCATCGTCAACGACCCCGGCGAAGGCGCGCAGGCCAAGCGCCGCGCCCAGGCGGTGATCATCGACCACCTGATGCCGCCGCTGACCCGTGCGGAAAACTACGGCCCGCTGCGCGACCTCGAACGCCTGGCCGACGAGTACTACGACGCCTCCCTGCTCGACCCGCGTCGGGCCACTGAGTTGCGCGGCGACATCCTCACGCTGGTGCGCGAAACCTCGCTGGACCGCGAGCTGGGCCTGCAGCTGAGCGACGACGCGGAAAGCTGGCTGCCGCAGCTGGACGCCTACCTCTGCGACCTCAAGGAATCGCAGATTCGCGATGGCCTGCATGTGTTCGGCGAGTCGCCCGTGGGTGAACTGCGCCGCGACACGCTGCTCTCTCTGGTGCGCATCCCGCGTGGCGATGGACGCGGCGGCAATGCCAGCCTGCTGCGCGCGTTGGGCGAGGACCTGCACCTGGGTCGCGACCCGCTCGACGAAGCCTTCGCCGAACCCTGGGACGGCCCGCGTCCGGACGTGCTGCTCGCCGTGAGCGACGAGCCCTGGCGCAGCAATGGCGATACCCGCGAGCGCCTGGAGCTGTTCGCCCTGCGCCTGATCGACGGTTCGGCCGGCGCGCCGGGAAGCGTCAGCGCGGCAGTTCTCGCGCAGCTCCACCAGCAGATCGCACCGACCCTGGATGCCTGCGGCGCCAGCGAGATCGGCCACCTGCTCGCCGGCCTCGATGGCCGCTTCGTCCCGCCCGGCCCCAGCGGCGCGCCCAGCCGCGGGCGGGTCGACGTGCTGCCCACCGGGCGCAACTTCTTCACCGTGGACGTGCGCAACCTGCCCACGCCCACCGCCTTCCGCCTCGGCTTCCAGTCGGCCAGCCGCCTGCTCGAACGCCACCTGCAGGACCACGGCGACCACCTGCGCCAGCTCGGTCTGTCGGTCTGGGGCACCGCGACGATGCGCACCGGCGGCGACGACATCGCCCAGGCCCTCGCGCTGCTCGGCGTACGGCCGGTGTGGCAGGCCGGCAGCCAGCGCGTGGAAGACTTCGAGATCCTGCCGATCACCCTGCTCGACCGCCCGCGGGTCGACGTGACGCTGCGCGTCTCGGGCTTCTTCCGCGATGCCTTCGCCAACCTGATCCGCCTGTTCGACGCGGCCGTGCAGGCCGTCGCCGCGCTGGACGAGCCGGACGACCTGAACCCGCTGGCCGCTCGTGTCCGAGCCGATCAGGCGCGTTTGCAGTCTGATGGATTAGCCCTCGACGAAGCCCGCCGCCAGGCTGGCTGGCGCATCTTCGGCGCCCAGCCCGGGGCGTACGGCGCCGGCGTGCAGGGCGTGATCGAATCACGCCAGTGGGACAGCCGCGCCGACCTCGCCGAAGCCTACCTGAACTGGGGCGGCTACGCGTACGGCGCCAGCGACGACGGCACCCCGGCGCGCGAACGCTTCGCCCAGCGCCTGTCCGGCCTGCAGGCGGTGCTGCACAACCAGGACAACCGCGAGCACGACATCCTCGATTCCAACGACTACTACCAGTTCCAGGGCGGCATGCTCGCCGCCGCCGAGGTCATCCAGGGCCAGTCGCTGGCCAGCTACCACGGCGACCACAGCCAGCCGGACAACCCGCGCATCCGCACCCTGAAGGAAGAACTCGGCCGCGTGGTCCGCGCCCGCGCGGTCAACCCGAAATGGATCTCCGGCATGAAGCGCCACGGCTACAAAGGCGCCTTCGAACTGGCCGCGACGGTGGACTACCTGTTCGCCTTCGACGCCACCAGCGAACTGGTGGACGACCACCAGTACCGCCTGCTGGCCGACACCTACCTGCTGGACGACGACACCCGCGAGTTCATCCGCCAGCACAACCCCGAAGCCCTGCGCGACATCGCCGAACGCCTGGTGGAGGCGCAGCAGCGCGGGTTGTGGGAAGAACCGGGGGAGTACCGCGAGACGCTGGAAAACCTGCTGGTGGCCAGCGAGGAGCAGTGAGGAATCGGACGCTCTCGTAGGATGGCGTGGAGCGATACCCACCAATCCGTCTGACAGGTCAGCCCGAGAACAGGCCCAGCGCCGACGCGCCCAGCAGGACCAGCAGAGTCACCCCCGCTCCCCGCACCCACTGCGCTTCCATGCAGAAGGAGCGGGACAGCCCCGGTCGCGGATAGCGTCCCAGCGTCAGCACCTTCACGATCGGCCAGCCCACGGCATACAGCGCAGGGCCGTACAAGGGTTCAAGCAAGGCGTCCAGCACGTCCCACATCTCGCAACTCTCCCTGTGCGCATGCACCCAGTGTAGAAGCGCGCCATGCGCGCGAATCGCGGGCACGGCCCGCTCCTACAGGGGAAATCGGCCTCAGCCCCGGCGCAGCCGCTGCGCCGCGTTCAGCAGCAGCGCCTCGGTGCCGCTCCAGCCCAGACAGCCGTCGGTGATCGAGACACCGTAGCGCAGCTCGCCGGACAGCGGCTGGCAGCCGTCGAACAGATGACTCTCCAGCATCACCCCGCGCAGCGATGCATTGCCGGCCACGCGCTGGTCGATCACGCTGTCCAGCACGGCCGGCTGGCGCAGCGGGTCCTTGCCGCTGTTGGCGTGGCTGCAATCCACCATGATGCTCGGTTCGAGACCGAGCTTTTCCAGCCCCTGGCGAATCTGCTGCACGCTGGCCGCATCGAAGTTCGGCCCGACGTGGCCGCCGCGCAACACCAGATGGGTGTCCGGGTTGCCCTGGGTCTGCACCAGCGACGGGCGACCCAGCGCATCGATGCCGAAGTGCTGGTGCGGATGCGCCGCCGAACGCATGGCGTCAGTGGCGATGCCGATGCTGCCGTCGGTGCCGTTCTTGAAACCCACCGGCAGGTCGAGACCGCTGACCATCTCGCGGTGCACCTGGGATTCACTGGTACGCGCGCCGATGGCGGCCCAGCCGAGCAGGTCGTCGAAGTAGCCGGCTACCAGCGGTTGCAGCAATTCGGTGGCAATCGGCAGGCCACGCTCGAGCATGCCCAGCATCAGCCGACGCGACAGTTCCAGGCCGCCGGCCATGTCGCCGGTGCCATCCAGTTGCGGATCGTAGACCATGCCTTTCCAGCCGATGGTGGTGCGCGGTTTCTCGACGTAGGCACGCATCACCAGCAGCAGCTGGTCGCTCACCTGCGGTGCCAGTTCGGCGAGGCGGTCGGCGTATTCGAGGGCGGCGACGGGGTCGTGCAGCGAGCACGGGCCGATGACGACCAGCAGGCGCGGATCGCGGCCATCGAGGACGGCGCGGATCGCCTCGCGGCCTTCGCGAACGCGGTGGGCCATGGCGGCGGACAACGGCAGGCGCTGGCGCAGTTCGGCGGGGCTCGGCAGCGGTTGTTCACGGCGGCGAGCGGAGGGCAGCGGCAGGTCGAGGACTTCGGCGGTGGCTGCGTGTTCGGGGCGGATCAGGGTGGAGGTGGTGGCGTTCATCTGACTGGCATCCTAGGCCGGCGCGGTGGTCTTTCCGCGCTCGGCGCTCTATCTAAGTGTTCGTGGCAAGGCTCGTTGGGTGGCACGCAGCGCGCTGCTAAATCGCCAGTCGGAGTTGCGGTAATAGCGGTAGTAAGTGGTGTTCATGTGTCGATCCTCTGTCCGGGCGTGTTGGCCCGATTCAATTCGTTGGCAATGTGTTGGCCTTGTGGGCCGGAAAAACAAAAACCCCGGTCGGGTTGCCGACCGGGGTTTCATGAATCTGTCTGGTTGGCGACCCTGCTTGCTAGGGCGCCTGTGGGGTATCAGGCGCGCCTTTGGCTAAACCAATACCCATAGAAGAAATAGCCGGCAGCAGCGGCCAGAACCTGCGCACGAGCCACCACGGAGCCGATGGCACCGAGGCGGGCGAGGGACTGGATGGACAGGCTGGACGGCATGATGTTCTCCGTGGAAGAGGAGCCAAGTTACTGCATCGCGGAGCGCCGATCAATGACTTGAATCTATCGTTCCGATGGACATTGGTCGCACCTCCTGCACCCGGTTCGCTACCATGCACGGACGAACTCCGCAGGAAATCCCCATGAGCGCCCTTCCCCATTTCCCACTGGCAGCCGTCGTCGGCGCCGATGAGCTGAAGCTGGCCCTGTGCCTGGCAGCCATCGACCCAGCCATCGGCGGCGTGCTGATCGAAGGGCCGCGCGGCATGGCCAAGTCCACCCTGGCGCGCGGCGTGGCCGACCTGCTGGACGGCGGACGCTTCGTCACCCTGCCACTGGGCGCGAGCGAGGAGCGCATCGTCGGTACCCTCGACCTGGACGCGGCGCTGGGCGAAGGTCGCGCGCAATTCTCCCCCGGCGTGCTGGCCCATGCCCATGGTGGCGTGCTGTATGTGGATGAAGTGAACCTGCTGCCCGACCACCTCGTCGACCTGCTGCTCGACGTCGCTGCCAGCGGGGTCAACCTGATCGAGCGCGACGGTCTGTCTCACAGCCACCCGGCGCGCTTCGTGCTGATCGGCACCATGAACCCCGAGGAAGGCGAGCTGCGCCCGCAACTGCTGGATCGCTTCGGCCTAAAAGTGCAGCTGGAAGGAACGCCCGTACCGAGCGAGCGTGCCGAGATCGTCCGTCGCCGGCTGGCCTTCGATGCCGATCCGCAAGCGTTCCTCGCGCAATGGCAGGCCGCACAGCTGGCCCTGCAACACCGCTGCACAGACGCACGGCGGCAACTGGCTGCCATTCCGCTGGACGATGCTGCGCTGGACACCATCGCCGAGCGCTGCCATGCCGCCGGCGTCGACGGCCTGCGCGCCGACCTCGTCTGGCTGCGCGCAGCCCGCGCCCACGCCGCCTGGCGCGGCGCCCATACCATCGAGGCGGAGGACATCGACGCGGTCGAGCACTTCGCTCTCGCCCACCGCCGTCGTCATGTACCGCCGCAATCGACCACGCCGCCGCAGTCGTCTTCCAGCCAGCCGCAGGCGCCCTCCAACGCGTCCAACGGCGAAGGCCAGTGGGGCGAACTGCCCGGCCAGAGCATCGCCATGGGCGAGCGCCGGCAACTGACGGGCTGGCCAAAAAAGCCCTGAGCATCCGCCCGCGCCAGGCCCCAGGCGCGGATGCCAACCCCCGACCCGGCCAGTTCGCCGGCGGCCGCAGCGGCGCCCGTCAACAGGGCACGCACGGCCGTATCGACTGGCCCGCCACCCTGCGCAATGGTCGCCCGCAACGCCGTGCCGATCTGCTGCTGCTCGCCCGCAGTCGCAAGCCTGCCGAACTCTGGCTGGTGATCGTCGACGCATCCGCCAGCACCCGCCGCCATGGCGCCCTCACCCAGGCCAAGGGGCTGCTCGCCGACACCTTCGAACAAGCCTATCGCCGACGTGCGCGCCTCGCCGTGCTGCACGCCACCGGCGCACAACCACGTTGGTTGTGGCAGGGCCAGAAAGCCTCGAGCCAACTGCAGGACTGGCTGGAACAACTCGGCGCCGGTGGCGGCACCCCGCTGATCGAGGCGCTGGAACTGGCCCGTGACTGGTTGGACAAGCGCCAGCGGCAGAAGCCGGGGGAACGCCAGCGCCTGCTGGTGCTGACCGACGGCCGCCTGCGCGACTGGCCGGCGCTGCAGCCGCTGAACTGCCCGACGCTGCTGGTGGATATCGAAGGGGGTGCGATCCGGCTGGGACGGGCCAGGAAGCTGGCGGACGAACTCGACGCCGAGTATCGACCGGTCAGCGATGTGGCCATCACCGGTCGCTGATTTCACCGCCGCACGACAAGACCTCGATCAAGGTTCCCCGTTGCGTCCATGCAACAGGAATCCCGGCCGCTCGCTCAGACGCTCGTAGTACGCCGCCACGGCCGGCAGCTCCGGGCGCTGCATGGGCGTCAGGTACCAGCGGTTCACCGACAGGCCGAGGACGACATCGGCGAGGCTGAAGCAGGCCCCCGTGACAAAGGCCCCGGTGCGCTGCAGCTGGCGGTCCAGCAGGGCCATGCAGTGGTTCCACTGCGCCTCGCTCAGGGCAATGGCGGATGCGTCGGTATGGCTCGGGCTGCTACGCACCTTGGCCATGAAGACATAGCGCCAGGCGTTGTTCAGCTCGGTGGCCTGCCAGCCCATCCACTGCTCCACCAGCGCCCGCTCGCGCGGCGCGCTGGGCAGCAATTCGCCCTGCGGATACTGGGTGGCGAGGTAGCTGCAGATGGCGTTGGATTCCCAGAGCACGAAGTCGCCGTCGACGAGGACCGGCACCATGGCATTGGGGTTGAGTGCGATGAACTCCGCCGAAGCGGTGGAGCGGAAGCCGGTACCCCAGTCTTCCCGTTCGTAGGGCAGGTTCAGTTCGGCGCAGGTCCAGAGCACCTTGCGCACATTGATCGATGAAGCACGGCCGAGTATTCGCAGCATGGTGTCACTCCCTGTGAAAACCGGGCCCCAGCATAGAGGCTGGCGGGGCGGCGGAGAAGCGCGGTCTTGACGCAATCGCGAGCGTGCCCGCGAATCGTTGTGACGGTGTGAACACCTGCCGCGCCGGGCGTTCCGTCAATCGGCTGCGAGGGGCGCCAGCGCCTGCCAGAGCGACTCGACGCCGTCGAACTCCCGATCCACCGCTGGCAATGCCGGCCGCCCCAGGATCAGTACCGGCACACCCCGTTCGCGGGCGACCTGCAGCTTCGGCTCGGTGGCCTGGCTGCCGCTGTTCTTGCTGACCAGCACATCCGTGCCCAGGCGGGTGAACAGCTCGCGCTCGCCCTCCAGGGTGAACGGTCCGCGCGCGCCGAGAACTTCCGCGCGCGCGTTGCCGGGCAGGCTCTGCAGGCATCGCACGGTCCAGTGTTGATGAGCGGGTATTTCGTCGAGGTGCTCCAAGGGCTCACGGCCCATCGTGAACAGCGGACAACGAAAGTCCTCCAGCGCTTCGATCAACGCAGGCCAGTTGGCCACCTCGCGCCAGTCGTCATCGATGCCGGCCTGCCAGCCAGGACGACGTAGCGCCCAGCAGGGCACGCCAGCCAATTGCGCGGCACGGGCGGCATTGGCGCTGATCTGCGCGGCGTAGGGATGAGTGGCGTCGAGCAGCAGGTCGAAACCGCGTTCACCGATGAACGCCGCAAGGCCCTCCGCGCCGCCGTATCCCCCCACGCGTACTTCGCAGGCGAGGTCGTCCGGCACCTTGCCCAGACCGGCCAGGCTGTACAGGTGTTGCGGCCCCAGACGGCGCGCGATCGCCAGCGCCTCGCCGATGCCGCCCAGCAGAAGGACACGTTTCATCGCACCTCCAGCGCTTCGCCGACCAGGTTGCCCTGGCGGTCGATGGCGAAGACGTCCAGCGTGACCTCAAGGGGCACGATGCGCCGGGCAAAGGCCAGCGCGCGGGCGCAGACGGCGTCACCCAGCGCAATGCCCTCGGCGCGGCACAGCGCCAGCGCCTGCTGACTGGTGTTGGCGTCGCGCATGCGCTGTTGCAGGTCCGCTGACGCGCCGGTTTCCGCCGCCCATTCGGCCAGCTGCGGCAGGTCGATGCTGGAGTGGCGGCTGTGCAGGTCCATGTGGCCGGCAGCGAGCTTGCTGATCTTGCCGAAACCGCCGCAGACGCTGAAGCGCTCCACTGGCACCTTGCGCAGGTGCTTCAGCGCGGCGCCGACAAAGTCGCCCATCTCGATCAGCGCGGTGTCGTCGAAGCCATAGCGACGGCGCATGGCGTCTTCGCTGGCGTTGCCGGTGCAGGCAGCCAGGTGGCGGAAGCCGTTGGCGCGGGCGACGTCGATGCCTTGCTGGATCGAGGCGATGTAGGCCGAGCAGGAGAACGGCCGGACGATGCCGGTGGTGCCGAGGATCGACAGCCCGCCGAGAATGCCCAGGCGCGGGTTCATGGTCTTCAGCGCCAACTCGGCACCGCCCTCGACATGGATAGTGACGTCGAAGCCGCCGGCATAACCGCACTCGGCGGCCAGGGTGGCGAGGTTGTCGCGCATCATCTGCCGCGGTACCGGGTTGATCGCCGGCTCGCCCACCGCGAGTACCAGCCCCGGCTTGGTGACGGTGCCGACACCCTCTCCCGCCTGGAAGCGCACGCCCGGCTCCGCTCGCAGGGCAACGCGGGCAAACACCAGTGCGCCATGGGTCACGTCCGGGTCGTCGCCGGCGTCCTTCAACGTGCCAGCCTCGGCGCCGTCGGCGGTTCGCCGGCAGAACTCCAGGCGCAGGGTCGCGCTGCGCTCTTTCGGTAACGCGATCTGCGCGGCGTCCAGCGCTTCACCGGTGAGCAGCAGGCGTGCGGCGGCCAGGCTGGTGGCCGTGGCGCAGCTGCCAGTGGTGTAGCCGCTGCGCAGCGGACGGGGTTCTTCGGGCGTTTCTTCACGCATGGGCGTCACGCATCATCAGCATCGCAGGATGGGTGGAGCGCAGCGATACCCATGCTGTTCCGGTTTGCCAGGCCCCCCTGCACCCTCACGATCGGACGAACAGAACAGGTCATTCCTTCCAGACTTCCAGCAGGGTGATCGGCAGCGCCGCGCGCCAGGTGTCGAAGCCGCCCAGCGGCTGGGCCTGGGACACCGACAGGCGGGTCAGTTCACCGCCGATGCGGGCGCGCCAGTTCAGCAGCATCGACTCGCTCTGCAGGGTGACGGCATTGGCCACCAGCCGGCCGCCGGGCTTGAGTTGCTCCCAGCACTGCTCGAACACGCCGGGCAGGGTCACGCCGCCGCCGATGAAGATTGCATCTGGGCGCTCCAGCCCTTGCAGTGCCTCCGGCGCGGCACCACAGACCAGTTGCAGCGCCGGCACGCCGAGGGCGTCGCGGTTGAAGCGGATATGTTCCTGGCGACCGTCGTTGGCTTCGATGGCCAGCGTGCGGCAGCTCGGATGCGCGCGCATCCACTCGATACCGATGGAGCCGCAGCCAGCGCCAACATCCCAGAGCAGCTCGCCGGGCTTCGGCGCCAGCCGCGCCAGGGTCACGGCCCGTACATCGCGCTTGGTCAGTTGGCCGTCATGGCGGTAGGCGTCGTCTGGCAGGCCGATGGTCAGGGGCAGGCGAACGGCATCCGCGCCAGCCACGCAGTGCACCGCCACCAGGTTCAGCGCAGCGGCCTCGCCCAGCGACCAGTCGCTGGCCAGCCCGTCGATGCGGCGCTCCGCCTCGCCGCCCAGGTGCTCCAGCACGCTGAGGCGGCTCGCGGCGAACCCCCGTTCGCGCAGCAGCGCAGCGATCGCCGCCGGGCTATCGCCGTCATTACTGAGGATCAGCAGCTTCACGCCGTCGTGGATCTGCGCATGCAGTGCGGCCAATGGGCGCGCCACCAGCGACAGCAACGTGCAGTCCTGCAACGCCCAGCCCATCCGCGCCGCCGCCAGGGAGGCGGAGGACGGCGCGCAAAGCACGCGCATTTCCTCGGACGGAATCTGACGGGCCAGGCTCGCACCGACGCCGAACAGCATCGGGTCGCCACTGGCCAGCACGCAGGTCGGCTCGCCGCGCCGGCGCAGCACCGGCTCCAGGCTGAACGGGCTTGGCCAGGCCTGGCGGCGAGCGCCCAGGCAATGCGGCAGCAACTCCAGCTGGCGTGGCGCGCCAATCACGTCGCTGGCGGCAAGCAGGGCGCGACGTGCAGCCTTGCCGAGGCCGGCATAGCCGTCCTCGCCGATGCCGACGATGGTCAGCCAGGGCGTCATGAAAATTCCTCGAGGGTGCGACGATCGATCCGACGGGCAGGCTTTTCCTGCCTTCGGGCAAAGCAGGCATAATACCCGCTTCGTCGGTGCTCGTAGGACGCTTCGCCTTTCGCGGTGAGGTTTCCCAGAGCCGAAGAGGGAACACGGTTAAGCCGTGGCTGCCCCCGCAACTGTAAGCAGCGAGTCCGCGCAATGCGGCGACACGAGAACAGCGTTCCGTGTCGCCGGTCAGGCCACTGGGTAACCGGGAAGGCCGCGCCGGATGAGGACCTGCCAGCCAGGAGACCTGCCGACGAAACCAGTCGCGTGTGCAGACATCGAGCGGGGTGTATCGGTGTCGTGAAGTCCCTTTTGGGGGATTCGCAGGTCACCGCGACCCAGCCCTGGTGACCTCAGTGCACGACACTTCCGCTTTGCCCGTCCGTCCGCATGCCTGCCCCGGCCTGCTGCGCATCGTGGCCTCCCGCGATGGCGGCATCTGCCGTATCAAGCTGCCCTGTGGGCAACTCGACGCCAGCGCCGCGCGTGCCATCGCCCTGGCCGCCGAGCGGCATGCCGACGGTGTGCTGGAAGCGACCAACCGCGCCAACCTGCAGATTCGTGGCGTGCATGCCGGGACCGAGAATGCGCTGAGCCGCGAACTGCTGGCCGCCGGCCTCGGCCCGCGGGAACTGGCGTCGGACGATGTGCGCAACCTGCTGGTCAGCCCCGCACTGGGTCTGGAAGCTTGCACCGCCTTCGACGCGAGTCCGCTGGCCCATCAACTGCTCGACCTGCTGGAAAGCACCCCGCGCTTCCATGGCCTGTCACCCAAGTTCGGCATCCAGCTGGACGCGGGGGAGGCACTGGCGATGCTGGACCACCCCAACGATCTCTGGCTGTCCGCCATGTCCGACGACGCGGCACCGCTGTTCGCCTTCGGCCTGGCTGGCTGTCCACCGCAACGCGAGGGCGATCGTTCCGCCCTTGGCGCCGTAACCGCCGAGCAGGTGCCGCTGCTGGTGGAAAGCCTGCTGCACCTGTTCCTCGATCTCGCCGGCGATGGCCAGACGCGCATGCGCCACTTGCGCGAGATGCTGCGTGACGACGTGCTGCTGGAACGGCTGCAGCAACGCCTGCCCTTCCAGCTGCAACTCGGGCTGGCTGTGGATAACTGGCGACGTCCTGCACCGCAGGCGTTCGGCCATCTCGGGATTGCGCCCCAGCGCCAGCCGGAGCGCGCCATGGTCGGTGCGGGATTCGTCCTCGGGCGACTCGACAGCACCACGCTGTTCGGCCTGGCCGATCTCGCCGAGCGCTTCAGTGGCGGGCAGCTGCGCCTGACGCCCTGGCAGAGCCTGATTCTCCCCGACGTGGCGCAGGCCGACGCCGCCGTCGCGCTCGGCGCCCTGGCCAACCTCGGCCTGCTGATCGATGCGGCCCAGCCGCTGTCGCGCCTCGTTGCGTGCAGCGGCTCCAGCGGTTGCGCGCGCGGGCTGGCCGACACCAAGGCCGACGCCCTGCGCCTGGCCGAACGCCTGCGCCACGCGCCGCCTGCCGGCGTACACCTGTGTGGCTGCCCGCGCTCCTGCGCCGCCGCCCACGTCGCTCCCCACACCCTGCTGGCCGTCGCCGACGGCCGCTACGACCTGTTCCGTCGCGCCGATGGCGTGGCCGGCTTCGGCCTGCCGCTGGCGCGCAACCTTTCCCTCGAGGCCGCCGGCGATCTGCTGGCCGCCCCCGGAGCCTCCACTGATGCTTGATTACATTCGCGACGGCCAGGCGATCTACCGCCAATCCTTCGCCACCATCCGCGCCGAAGCCGACCTGTCCGGCATCCCTGCCGACCTCGAGAAACTCGCCGTGCGGGTGATCCACGCCTGCGGGATGGTCGACGTCGTGCAGGACCTGCGCTTCTCCGAGGGCGCCGGAGCCATCGGCCGCGCCGCACTGGCCGCCGGCGCACCGATCCTCTGCGACGCACGGATGGTCGCCGAGGGCATCACCCGCGCCCGCCTGCCGGCGCACAACGAGGTGATCTGTACCCTCAACGACCCGGACGTCCCGGCGCTCGCCCGCGAGCTGGGCAACACCCGCTCGGCGGTGGCGCTGGAGCACTGGCGCGAACACCTGGAAGGCAGCGTGGTGGTGATCGGCAACGCGCCGACCGCCCTCTTCTACCTGCTGGAAATGCTCGATGCCGGTGCACCGAAACCGGCACTGATCCTCGGCTTCCCGGTGGGCTTCGTCGGCGCCATGGAGTCCAAGGAAGCCCTCGCCGCCGACAGCCGCGGCGTGCCCTACGTGATCGTCCGCGGCCGTCGTGGCGGCAGCGCGATGGCCGCCGCGGCGGTGAACGCCCTGGCCACGGAGGTGGAGTGATGACCGGCCGCCTCATCGGCCTGGGCGTCGGCCCGGGCGACCCGGAACTGCTGACCCTCAAGGCCCTGCGCCTGCTGCGCGCGTCCCCGGTCATCGGCTACTTCGTGGCCAAGGCCAAGCACTACGCCGGCCAGGGTGGCAACGCCTTTGCCATCATCGAGCAGCACCTGCTCGACGAGCAGCAGCGTCTGCCGCTGGTCTACCCGGTCACCACCGAGAAGCTGGAGCCGCCGCTGACCTACGAAGGCGTGATCAGCGACTTCTACGACACGGCCGCCGAGCAGGTGGCGATGCACCTGGATGCCGGCCGCGACGTGGCGGTGATCTGCGAGGGCGACCCGTTCTTCTATGGCTCCTACATGTACCTGCATGACCGCCTTTCGGACCGGTATGACACCGAAGTCGTACCCGGCGTCTGCTCGATGCTTGGCAGCGCGGCGGTGCTTGGCGTGCCGCTGGTGTACCGCAACCAGAGCCTGTCGGTGCTGTCCGGCGTGTTGCCGGAAGACGAACTCAAGCGCCGACTGGCCGACGCCGATGCGGCGGTGGTGATGAAGCTCGGCCGCAACTTCGACAAGGTTCGCCGCGTGCTGCGCGAGCTGGGCCGTGACGGCGGCGCCCACTACGTCGAGCGCGCGACCATGCGCGAACAGCGCATCGTCGCGCTGGACGACGTCGACCCGATGGCCTCGCCGTACTTCTCGATGATCGTCATCCCCGGCCAGCGGTGGAACGGCTGATGCGCGCTGCCATCGTCATACTCGGCCAGGGCGCGCTGGCCACGGCGCGACGCCTGCAGGGCATTTATCCACAGGCACGCGTGCTGGGCCTGAAGGACCGCGTCGAGGGCGCCGATGAGTCCTACGCGAACTTCGGCGATACCCTGCGCCAGCTCTACCGCGACGACACCCCGATCATTGCCCTGTGCGCGGCCGGTATCGTCATCCGCACCCTCGCTGCACTGCTGACAGAAAAAGGCGCGGAGCCGCCGGTGCTGGCCGTCGCCGAAGATGGCAGTGCCGTGGTGCCGCTGCTCGGCGGGCTGGGCGGGGTGAACCGCATGGCCCGCGACATCGCCGCCACACTGGAGGTAGCGCCAGCTATCACCACCAGCGGCGAGCTGCGCTTCGGAGCCTGCCTGCTCGACCCACCGCCTGGCTACGCGCTGGCCGACCTCGAACAGGGCAAGCGCTTCGTTTCCGACCTGCTGGGCGGGGACACCCTGCGCATCGAAGGCGAGGCGCCCTGGCTGGACGAACTGGACCTGCCGCTGGCCGACGACGCCGCGCACACCCTGCGCATCGATGCGCGTGCCGAGGGCATCGCACAGAACGAGCTGCGCATCCACCCGCGCATCGTCCTCGCCCACGTCACGCTGGTGGATTCGCAACTGCCCGAGCGCATCCGCCAGGGCCTGGCACAGGCCGGGCTGGCCGAAGCAGCGCTGGCGGCCCTGGTCGCACCACGCTGCCGCATGGCCGATCCGGCGCTGGCCGAGACCGCCCGCGAGCTGAGCGTGCCACTGCGGTTTATCCACAACGATGACGAGTTGCCGACAGCCGTGCTGCAGGGCGACTCCTTCCACCTGCACCGCGCCGCCACGCCGCTCGAGGCCGAAGGCATTGGCCAGCCGCGCGGTCGGCTCAGCGTGATCGGCCTGGGCCCCGGCGCCAGCGACTTCATGATCCCCGCCGTGCGCCGCGCGCTGGACGAAGCCCAGGACCTGCTCGGCTACGAAACCTACGTGCAGATGGCCGAGCCGCTGCGCGACGACCAGGTACGTCACTGCACCGACAACCGCGAGGAAATGCAGCGCGCCCGCCACGCCTTCGAACTGGCTGCCAGCGGCCGCCGCGTGGTGGTGATTTCCTCCGGCGATCCTGGTGTATTCGCCATGGCCGCCGCGGTAATGGAAGCCCTGCACGAGAGCAGCGACCCGCACTGGCATGGCGTGGAGCTGGAGGTGCTGCCGGGGGTTTCCGCCGCGCTCGCCGCTGCTGCCAAGGCCGGCGCGCCGCTGGGGCACGACTTCTGTCTGATCTCCCTGTCGGACAACCTCAAGCCCTGGGAGACCATCGAGAAGCGCCTGGACCATGCCGGCGCTGCCGACCTGGCCATGGCCTTCTACAACCCGATTTCCAAGGCCCGCCCCTGGCAGCTGGGGCGCGCGCTGGAGATCGTCCGCCGCCACCGCTCGCCGGAGACGCTGGTGGTACTCGGCCGCGACATCGGTCGCCCGGCCGAGGCGCTGCGTGTCGTCACCCTCGGCGAGCTGGTGCCGGAGATGGTCGACATGCGCACCCTGGTGATCGTCGGTTCGTCCCTGACCCGGCGCTTCCCCCGTGCCGGCGGCGGCGACTGGGTCTACACGCCGCGCTGGTATCGCTGAAGCAATCCTGTAGGAACGCCCCAAAGGCGCGATCGCGGGCATAGCCCGCTCCTACAGGAAACAGCGTCGCTTCAGACACATCTTGCAAATGGCCATCGCCTTGTTGAAAATGCGATAAATTATCATTTGCAGCATTCTGCGCGCCCATGTCCTCCACTTCCGACGTCCAGTCGCTCTACAGCGACCATCACGGCTGGCTGCACAACTGGCTTCGCGGCCGGTTGGGCAACGCTGCCGATGCCGCCGACCTGGCCCAGGACACCTTCCTGCGTGTGCTGCTCAGGCCCGAGCGCGTCGAGCTGCGTGCCCCGCGCGCCTTCCTGCGCACCGTCGCCCGCGGCCTGGTGATCGATCACTGGCGGCGAGAGGAACTGGAACGCGCCTACCTCGACTCCATCGCCCACCTGCCGGAAGCCCAGGTGCCGTCGGCGGAAGACCGGCACACCATCCTGCAGTTACTGGAAAACATCGCCTGCCTGCTCGACGGTCTCAAGCCGAAGGTGCGCAACGCCTTCCTGCTGGCGCAGTGCGAAGGCATGCCCCACGCACAGATCGCCGAGGAGCTCGGCGTGTCGGTACGTTCGGTGGAGCGCTACATCGCCGAGGCGCTCTTCCACTGCTATCAGCTGCGGTACGCCGAGTGAACGCCACCAGCGTCACACCCGATCCGCGTGTGGTGAAGCAGGCCATCCAGTGGACCCTGCGCCTGAGTGGCACTGCCGACCCTGAAGTGCTCAGCGCCTGCGAGCACTGGCGCCAGGCCAACCCCGAACACGAAACCGCCTGGCTGCGGGTGCAGGCGCTGAACAGCGAACTGGCCGCCGGCTACCAGGCCGTCCCCGGCGCCCGCGTGGCGCTGGAAACGCTGGAGAACACCAGCCAGCGCCTGCAGCGGCGCCAGGCGCTCAAGCTGCTCTCGACCTTCGCCGTCGGCGCCTCCGCGTTGTGGCTGGCCCGTGAAATTGCGCCCTGGCAGCACTGGATGGCCGACTACAGCACCGCCACGGGTGAGCGCCAACGCATCACCCTCGCCGATGGCAGCCTGCTGCAACTGAACACCGACAGCGCTGTGAACGTACGCTTCGACCCGCGCCAGCGCCTGCTGGTACTGGAACGCGGCGAAATCCTCGTCAGCTCCGCCAAGGACACCACACGTCCCTTGCGGGTACGCAACCGCGACGGCCTGTTCGAAGCCCTGGGTACTCGATTCGTGTTGCGCCAGGACGAGCGTTCCACGCACCTGAGCGTCGAGGACGGTTCGGTGGCCATCGCCCCGCGCGTTCGCGGCCGGACCACCGCCATTGCCGAAGCCGGTCAGACCTTCGAGATCAACGGCGACAGCGCACTGCTGGTCGAGCGCAGCAACATGGACAGTGCCGCCTGGGCCGACGGCCTGATCGTCACCCGCGACATGCGCCTGGCGGACTTCCTCGCCGAGATCGGCCGCTATCGCCACGGCCACCTGCACTGCGACGCCAGCGTGGCCGACCTGCGTCTCTCCGGCGTGTTCCGCCTGGACGATACCGACAAGCTGCTGGCCCTGTTGCCGCAGACCCTGCCGGTGCGGGTGGAGAAGCGCACCGACTGGTGGGTGACGGTCAGCGCTCGGAGTTGAGTGGGAGAGGGGCTCCTGATTGAGCCACGCACCAGATCCTCGCCAGATAACATTTCCTCGCAAACGAGAATTATTTTTGTCGGGTTTCGCCGCCTCAGCCGGCAAGGAGGAATAACCCGATCATTTCCCTTGTCCACGGAAGCCCCCTCATGCGAGCCGTCCACGTCCCGTTGCCCTCCTCCGCCCTGCCCCGCGCCAGCCGGCTTACCCATGCCGTGCGCGGTGCGCTGTTGTGCGCCAGCCTGGGAGCCAGCCTGCCGCTGAGCGCCTTCGCCGCCGACGCCACGGCCATCACCAGCAGCCGCGCCTATGCGATCCCGGCCGGGCCCCTGGCCGACGTACTGAACAGCTTCGCCCGCGAGGCGGGGATTACCCTGTCGGCCACTCCGGAGCAAACCCGCGGCCTGAACTCGGCCGGGCTGAACGGCACCTACTCGGTGGACCAGGGCCTGTCGCGCCTGCTGGTGGACACGCCGTTGGAAGCGCTGGACCAGGGCGACGGCGACTACGTGCTGCGCCCGGCCGCGCCGACCGACGTGATGGCCATGCCGTCCAGCGACGTGTTCGCCCTCGGCAACGCGCTGGGCGAGGAAGACGGCTACCTGGCGACCCACAGCCAGATCGCCACCAAGACCTCCAAGTCCCTGCTGGAAACCAGCCAGAGCGTCTCGGTGATCACCCGCGAGCAGATCGACGACACCGCCTCCAAGACCGTCCAGCAGGCGATCCGTTATACCCCCGGCATCTTCACCGGCCAGGTCGGCGCCTCGAACCGCTACGACTACATCGTCATGCGCGGCTTCGCCGACAACAGCGTGGACAACATCTACCTCGACGGCCTGAAGGCCATGGGCGACAGCGGCACCTTCAGCTCGATGCAGATCGACCCGTATTTCCTCGAACGCATCGACGTACTCAAGGGTCCGTCCTCGGTGCTCTACGGCCGCAGCCTGCCGGGCGGCCTGGTGGCGCTGACCAGCAAGAAGCCGCTGTACGAGGACTACCACCAGATCACCGGCACCGTCGGCAACATGGGCCAGAGGGAAATGGGCTTCGACTTCAGCGGCCCGCTGGATGAGGAAAAGCGCATCGCCTACCGCCTGGTCGGCCTGGGCAAGGGTTCGGATACCCAGTTCGACCACGTCAAGGAGGAGCGCTATGCCATCGCCCCGACGCTGGCCATCGATTTCACCGACGACACCACGCTGACCTTGCAGGGCTATCTGCAGCACGACCCGAACGGCGGCTACCACGGTGGTGTGCCGGCAGACGGTGCACTGTTCCACCACAACGGCCAGAAGATATCCCGAGAGTTCTTCGACGGCGAGCCGAGCAAGGATGATTTCGACCGCACCCAGCGCATGTTCGGCTACCAGCTGGAACACCGCTTCGACGACGTGTGGAGCGCGCGGCAGAACTTCCGCTACCTGGACTCGGACGTGGATCTCTCGCAGGTCTACGCCTACGGCTGGACCGCGCCGGACGAGAACACCCTGAACCGCTACTTCTCCGGCGCCAGTGAGCACCTGCAGGCGTACATCGTGGATAACATGGCACAGGCCGAGTTCAGTACCGGCGCGGCCAAACACACCCTGCTGATGGGCCTGGACTACCAGCGCCGCCGCACCACCGTGGACTGGCGCTCCGGTTCGGCGCAACCGCTGGACGCGTTCGATCCGCACTACGGCAACGACGCCATCAGCTACTACCCGGACGACAACCACACCCGGCGCCTGGAACAGACCGGCGTCTACCTGCAGGACCTGATCGACATCGACAACTGGCGCTTCTCCCTCGGCATGCGCGAGGACTGGGTAACCGTCGAGGACAAGAACCGCAGCACCGGCAGCAAGGCCGACGACGACTGGAAGAAATTCACCGGACGCATCGGCGCGCTCTACCTGTTCGACAACGGCATTGCGCCGTACATCAGCTACTCCGAGTCGTTCAACCCCAATGCCTATTCCGACCAGTCCGGCACGCCGCTGGAGCCGACCGAGGGCAAGCAGTGGGAAGCCGGCCTGAAGTTCCAGCCCGAGGACAGCCGCAGCCTGTACACCGCCTCGATCTTCCACATCACCCAAGAGAACGTCGCGTCGAAGGAGCCACAGGACAACTTCTACACCTCCGTGGGTGAGGTGCGCTCCCAGGGCTTCGAGCTGGAAGCCCACACCCAGGTCACCGACAACTTCAAGGTGCTCGGCAGCTACACCTACACCGACATCACCTACACCAAGTCGCTGGACGGCAACCAGGGCCACACCCCGAACCAGGCCCCCAAACACATGGCCTCGCTGTGGGCCGACTACGGCTTCAACGCCGGTCCGCTGGACGGCCTGACCCTCGGTGGCGGCGCCCGCTATGTCGGCGAAACCTGGGCGGACAAGGAAAACACCCTGCGCGTACCGGACTACACCCTGGTGGACGCGCGCATCGGCTACGACCTGTCCCGCGTCGGCCTGAAGGGCCTGGACGTCAGCCTCAACGCCAACAACCTGCTGGACAAGGACTACGTGGCCTCCTGCTACAGCCTGGACTTCTGCTACTTCGGCGAGAAGCGCAACGTCACCGCGACGGTGAACTACCAGTTCTGATTGCAAGCCACCCGGTTGCAGAGGGCGCATACCCTCTGCAACTTCCTCTTACATATGCAGCCAGCCATATCCCCCCTTCGGGTGGGCAGTGCTGGAACCGCATCGCTCTATGCTCGCCCCTCCTGTCCGCGCGCTCGCACAACAAGAACAACCTGGCCAAGCCAGCAGGAGCCCTCATGAGTCAAAGTCTCGAGACGATCTCGTCCCCTCTGGCTGAGCAGATGTCATCCAGCCGCGCGCTCTATCGCAAGGTCATCTGGCGCCTGCTGCCCTTCCTGGTGATTGCCTACGCGATCAACGCCATCGACCGCCTCAACATTTCCTTCGCCAAGCTGCGCATGGCCGAAGACATCGCCCTGAGCGAGGCGGCCTACGGGATAGGTGCCGGCATCTTCTACCTGGGCTACATCCTCTTCGAAGTACCCAGCAACCTGTACATGCAACGTGCGGGAGCCCGCGCTACGCTGACCCGGATCATGGTGCTGTGGGGCTTCGTCACGGTGGCCACCGCGTTCGTCACCAGCGCCAATCAATTGATCGTCGCGCGGTTCTTCCTGGGGGTCGCCGAAGCCGGCTTCTTCCCCGGCGTCATTCTCTACCTCACCTACTGGTTCCCCAGCGAACTGCGTGGCCGAATCACCGCCGTGTTCATCATGTCGGCAATGGTCGCCGGCATCACCAGCGGCCCGCTGGCCGGCTGGATCATGACCCACTTCCACGGCTGGATGGGCCTGCGTGACTGGCAGGTGCTGTTCGTCCTCGAAGGCATCCCCGCGATACTGCTGGGGGTGCTCGGCTGGTACTGGCTGGCGGACCGCCCGCGCGAAGCGAACTGGCTGAGCGATGAGGAGAAGGATCGCCTGGAGGCGGCACTGGCCAGCGAGCCAGCGAAATCCGGCGAACACGATCGCCTCCTCGATGTGCTGCGCGACCCGCGGGTGCATATCGCCGGCCTGGTGTTCTTCTGCGTCTACTGCGGCTCGAACACCGTGTCGTACTGGATGCCGACACTGATCCGCGGCTTCGGCATCGAGGACCTCAAGTCCATCGGACTGCTCGCCAGCCTGCCGTATGCGGTGGGTATCGTCGGCATGTACCTGCTCGGTCGCAGCTCGGACAAGCGACAGGAACGACGCTGGCACGTCGGCGCGACCATGCTCGTCAGCGCCATCAGTTTCTTCCTGCTCGGCTTCGCCCAGGGCCATCTGCTGCTCTCGGTGGCCTTGATGACCCTCGGTGCGGCGACGGCGATGTCCGCCCTCTCGCTGTTCTGGACCATTCCACCGGCGCTGCTCAGCCCAGCCCGGGCAGCCGGCGGCATTGCAGTGATCAGCGCCATCGGTGGCCTGGCGGGAGTGATCAGCCAGATCGTGGTCGGCGCGATCAAGACCGCCACCGGCAACCTGTACCTCGCCTTCGACGTGATCGCGGCGGCCCTGGCCATCGGCGCACTGATCCTGCTGATCGGCATTCCGGCGCATCGCTTGCGCAAGCGGCCACACTGAGCAGCAGACAGCAAAAGGCCCCGGTTTGACGGGGCCTTTTGCTTCCACCAGGGTTAGAACTCCGCCGCGTGGCGGTAGCGCGCCTCCAACTCCAGGGACATGCGATAGGCCTGCGCCTCGCCCTCGGTATGGAAGATGCCGACCAGTTGGCCTTCCTGGTGCACATCCCAGCAACGCCCGCCGTGGGCGCGGAATTCGCGGGATTTATGGTCGTCGTCACGCTCGGTCACTGTGATGCTCATGTCTTTTCTTCTCCGGTTTTGCCGTACATCAAGGCAATGCCAGAATCATTTAATTAGCTAGCTAATTAAATACTCGCTTTCGAGAAAGACCCTTGCAAAGATTCGCCAAAACGAGCGTCCCAGAAACGCAAAAGCGCAGCTCGAAGGCTGCGCTCTTGGTGACGATCCGTTCGGCTTAGAACGGGATGTCGTCGTCGAAGCTGTCGTAGTCCGGAGCCGGTTGCGGCGCGGGCTGGGACTGCTGTTGCGGCGCAGGGCGCTGGGCCTGCTGCGGACGCTGCTGTTGCGGCTCACGGGGAGCACGCGGAGCGTCATCACCACCGGCGCCCGGACGACCGCCCAGCAGCTGCATGTTGCCGTTGATATCGACCACGATTTCGGTGGTGTACTTGTCCTGGCCGTCCTGACCCTGCCACTTGCGGGTACGCAGGCTGCCTTCGACGTAGATCTGCGAACCCTTGCGTACGTACTCGGCGACGATTTCCGCCAGGCGACCGAAGAACACCACGCGGTGCCACTCGGTACGCTCCTGCTGCTGGCCGGTCTGCTTGTCCTTCCAGCTTTCGCTGGTGGCCAGGGTGACGTTGGTCACCGCGTTGCCGTTGGGCATGTAACGGGTTTCCGGATCGCCACCGACGTTACCGACCAGAATGACTTTGTTAACCCCACGGGCCATGACGCTCTCCTAAAGGCTTCAGCACGTCGCCTGCTCGGCGCCGGCGAGGCGCTCGAGGGACGTGCGATCAACTTGTTGGGAATCCACTTTGACATAAGCGGCCGCTTCTTCAGCGACCACCATCACATCGCTCACACCGGGCAATGCCTTGAAACGCTCAACCAACGAAGCATCGCGCAGCGCCTCATCGGAGAGAGGCAGGCGAATACTTGTTACATAAGGCGGTTCACGCATGGTAACAGCAATCGCCAGCCAGATGGCAGCCAGCACCGCGCAGCCGATGAACACCCCGTCGAGCCCGCCGTGCTGGAACATCCAGCCACCCAGGATGCCGCCCACGGCGGCACCGAGGAACTGGCTGGTGGAGTACACGCCCATCGCCGTGCCCTTGCCGCCAGCCGGCGAAACCTTGCTCACCAGCGAAGGCAGCGAGGCTTCCAGCAGATTGAACGCAGTGAAGTAGACGATGATGCCGAACACCAGTTCCTTGAGGCTGTTGCCGAACTCCCAGAAGAACAGCTCGCAGAGCATCAGTGTCGCCACGGCGCCGGTCAGCACGCGCTTCATCTGGCGCTTCTTCTCGGCGTAGATGATGAACGGGACCATGCCGAAGAAGCCCACCAGCAGTGCGGTCAGGTAGACCCACCAGTGCTCTTCCTTGGGCAGTCCGGCGCGCTCCACCAGCGCCAGCGGCAGCGCGACGAAGCTGGCCATGAGGATCGCGTGGAGGACCAGGATGCCGGCGTCCAGGCGCAGCAACTCGCCATTCTTCAGCGTCGGCAGCAGCGACTGCTTGGCCACGCTGGACTCGCGGTGCTGCATGCGGTGGTCGGGCGTCGGCACGAAGAACAGGATGATCAGCATGCCCACCAGGGCCATGCCGGCGGTGAACCAGAACAGGCCGTGCAGGCCGAACCAGTGAGTCAGCACGGGGCCGGCGACCATCGCCACGGCGAAGGACACACCGATGCTCATGCCGATCATCGCCATGGCCTTGGTGCGGTGCTGCTCGCGGGTCAGGTCGGACAGCATCGCCATCACCGCCGCTGAGATCGCCCCGGCGCCCTGCAGGACGCGGCCGGCGATGATGCCCCAGATGGAATCGGCGTTGGCCGCCAGCGCCGCACCGGCGGCGAATACCAGCAAGCCGACGACGATGATCGGCCGGCGGCCGATGCGATCGGACAGGGTGCCCAGCGGAATCTGCAGGATCGCCTGGGTCAGGCCGTAGGCACCGATGGCCAAGCCGATCAGGGCCGGGGTGGCGCCGGCCAGGTCCTGACCATAGGTGGCGAGCACCGGCAAGACCATGAACATGCCGAGCATGCGGAATGCGAAGACCAGGGACAGGCCGGCGGCCGCGCGGGTTTCGGTGCCACTCATGCGCTCAGTGTGGGAATCGTGCATAAGCCCCTCATGAAAAGACAAAAAACGGGAATGCGCTGGATTGCCCCCGTGGCGGCGCGCCATCCGGGCCCTGTGAGGCCGGTTATCGCCACCGCCGAAAAATAGCCGCGCATTCTACCAGCCCAACGGTCCAAGGGCACACACGCGCCACTTTGCCGCGTGCCGGAAACGCCCCGTATAATCGATAGTTTTCGCCCGCCATGCGAGGCCGCAGTGGACAAGATCCTCATCCGTGGGGCACGTACCCACAACCTGAAGAACATCGACCTGACCCTGCCGCGCGACAAGCTGATCGTGATCACCGGCCTGTCCGGCTCCGGCAAGTCTTCCCTGGCCTTCGACACGCTGTACGCCGAAGGCCAGCGCCGCTACGTGGAATCCCTGTCGGCCTATGCCCGGCAGTTCCTCTCGATGATGGAAAAACCTGACGTCGACACCATCGAAGGTCTGTCGCCGGCCATCTCCATCGAGCAGAAGTCCACCTCCCACAACCCGCGTTCCACCGTGGGCACCATCACCGAGATCTACGACTACCTGCGCCTGCTCTATGCACGCGTGGGTATTCCGCGCTGCCCGGACCACGACATCCCGCTGGAAGCACAGACCGTCAGCCAGATGGTCGACCAGGTGCTGGCGCTGCCCGAAGGCCGCAAGCTGATGCTGCTGGCCCCGGTGATCCGCGAGCGCAAAGGCGAGCACCTGGCGGTGTTCGAGGAGATGCGCGCCCAGGGCTTCGTCCGCGCCCGTGTCGACGGCAAGCTTTACGAGCTGGATGAAGTGCCCAAGCTGGACAAGAAGCTCAAGCACTCCATCGATATCGTGGTCGACCGCTTCAAGGTGCGTGGCGACCTGCAGCAGCGCCTGGCGGAATCCTTCGAGACGGCGATCAACCTGGCCGACGGCATCGCCCTCGTCGCTCCGATGGACGACGAGGAAGGCGAAGAGATGATTTTCTCCGCCCGCTTCGCCTGCCCGATCTGCGGCCACTCCATCAGCGAGCTGGAGCCCAAGCTGTTCTCCTTCAACAACCCGGCCGGCGCCTGCCCGACCTGCGATGGCCTGGGCGTGAAGCAGTTCTTCGACGCGCGCCGGGTGGTCAACGGCGAGCTGACCCTGGCCGAAGGCGCGATCCGCGGCTGGGACCGGCGCAACGTCTACTACTTCCAGATGCTCGGCTCGCTGGCGGCGCACTTCGGTTTCAGCCTGGAAGAGCCCTTCCAGGACATCGATGCGGATCACCAGAAGTTCATCCTCAACGGCTCGGGCCGCGAGAACGTCGAGTTCCGCTACCTCAACGACCGTGGCGACATCGTCAAGCGCGCGCACCCGTTCGAGGGCATCCTGCCGAACCTGGAGCGCCGCTACCGCGAGACCGAGTCGGCCACCGTGCGCGAGGAGCTGGCCAAGTTCCTCAGCACCCAGCCCTGCCCGGACTGCCACGGCACCCGCCTGCGCCGCGAAGCGCGCCACGTATGGGTGGGCGACAAGACCCTGCCGGCGATCACCTCGATGCCGGTGGGCACCGCCTGCGAGTATGCCGAGAGCCTGACCCTGACCGGCCGCCGCGGCGAGATCGCCTCGAAGATCCTCAAGGAGATCCGCGAGCGCCTGCAGTTCCTGGTCAACGTCGGCCTGGATTATCTGACCCTGGACCGTAGCGCCGACACCCTGTCCGGCGGCGAGGCCCAGCGCATCCGCCTGGCCAGCCAGATCGGCGCCGGCCTGGTGGGCGTCATGTACATCCTCGACGAGCCGTCCATCGGCCTGCACCAGCGCGACAACGAGCGCCTGCTGGGCACCCTCACCC